>DVDV01000252.1 GCA_015296075.1 Leptolyngbyaceae cyanobacterium M33_DOE_097
CTTCACACTGTCCGGCGTTTGTGCCCAGTCGCAATCGCTAATTGACTCAATCGAGGGAGGAACGGGTTCATTCATCTTGCCACCCTAACAGCCGCCAGTGTTTTTCTCAATTAAATTTTGTCAACCCCTTGAACGGTTACCATGAAGAGTTAGAAATTGCTTATCAAACTATTGAGCAAGAACGTGAGCGATTGAAAGTCTCTAACGATGAGCTAGAACAACGAGTAACCGAGCGCACGGCTGAGCTACAACAGCGAGAAGAGTTTTTAAGCAGCATCTATGATGGCGCTGAGCAAGCCATTTTTGTGGTTGATCTCAATGCCGCGAATGACCTCTACTACTCAGGTTACAACCGACTGGCTGAGCAATTCTCTGAACTTAGCTGTGAATATGTGTGCGGCAAAACCCCCGAAGAGGTGTTTGGCGAGGAGATTGGAACGAGGTTTCGCCAAAATTATGAGCGGTGTCTAGCAGCAGGAAGCAGCACTGTCTACGAAGAACATCTAGTGTTTGGAGAACGTCACCTCTGGACATTGACAACCCTCTCTCCAATCCGTAATGAGCAAGGCGCAATTTATCGAATTGTTGGCACCTGTGTCAATATTACTGAGCGGAAACAACTAGAACTCGCTCTGCAATCAAGTGAAGAGCGTTACCGCTTGATGTTTGAGAACAATCCCAATCCAATGTGGTTTTATGACCCAGAAACCCTTGCTTTTTTAGAGGTCAATCAAGCCGCGATCGCCCACTATGGCTATTCCAAAGAAGAATTCTTGCAGATGACGATCGCCGATATTCGTCCCTTTGCGGATCGATGTCTAGTCCATCAAGTCAACAACCAGTTACTTTTGGGTGAATCTCACATTGGTATTTGGCAACATTATAAAAAAGATGGGAGCATCATTGATGTTGAAGCGACCGCCTATACCTTCCCTGTTAAAGGCAAACAGGCAAATTTAGTTATTATCAAAGACATTACCGATCGCATGCAGTTTGAAGCTGAGCGACACCAAGCAAGGGTTGCAATTCAGAAAAGCGAAGAACAACTACGACTAGCCTTAGAGCTAACTCACGTAGGGGGTTGGGATTGGAACTTACTCACCAGAACCGTCAGCTGGACAACAGAGAACCAGTATTATTTATTTGGCTATCAACCAGGAACTATTGATGTTGATTATCAGAAGTGGCGCGATCGGGTTCATCCTGACGATATCCACTGGGTTGAACAAACGGTTAACGCAGCACTAATCGAACAAAGAGATATTAGTGTTGAATATCGTGTCTTACTGCCAGATCACAGCATTCGCTGGATTTTAACAAAAGCGCGTGGCATTTACAGTGAGGCAGGGCAAGCGATCCGCGTTGTCGGGTTTAACTTTGATACGAGCGATCGCAAAGAGGCAGAGTTTGCCCTGCAACAACAAATTGAGCGAGAACTCCTAATTACCGATATTGCCCAAGACATTCGGCGTTCACTCAATTTGAATAATGTCCTATCTCGCACTGTGCAACGGGTGAGAGAGTTTCTTAAGACCGATCGCACACTCATTTTCCGCTTCCGACCTGACTGGCAGGGTGATGTCATTATGGAATCGGTCGGCGATGACTGCCAATCAATCCTTTCAACGACTATTTTTGATCCTTGTTTCAGAGATCACTGCATCGAGCCTTACACTCAAGGCAAAATTTCAGCTCTCGAAGATATTAATCAAGCAGAGGTAGCCCCCTGCTATGTCGAGTTATTGCAGCAATTTCAGGTCAAAGCCAATTTGGTTGTGCCGATTCTACAGGGTGACAAGCTTTGGGGTTTGCTCATTGCCCACCAATGCTCCAGTCCTCGCCAGTGGCAGACTTCTGAGATCGATTTACTCCGACAGTTAGCAACTCAGGTCGGCATCGCGATTCAACAATCAGAACTCTATGAGCAAACTCGTCGTGAGTTGTTGGCCCGTGAGCAGATGCAAACCGTCTTAGAAGAAAGTGAGGAACGATTTCGTACGCTCAGTGCAGCGGCTCCCGTCGGTATTCTGCAAGCCAACGCAGATGGTATCTGTCTTTACTCCAATACTCAATGGCAAGAAATATCAGGACAGAGTTTTGTCGATTCGTTGGGGAATGGCTGGCTCCAAGCCGTTCACCCAGACGATTGGCAGAGGGTTCATCACGCCTGGGAAACTTATGTCCAGAGTGAGAGTGGCTCAGTCCCAGAATTTCGGATTCTGACTCCAGCAGGTAACATCCGCTGGGTTTTTATGCGGGTTTCTGCAATTCGCTCAACCTCTGGAGAAACCGTTGGCTTTGTCAGCACTTTTGCAGATATCACCGAGCGCAAAGATTCTGAAATCCAGCTTCGCAAAATGAGTACAGCTCTGAGCCATAGTGTTGAGGGCATCTCTCAGCTCGATGAACAAGGGCATTATCTCTCGGTGAATGAAGCGTATGCCCACATGATAGGTTATACACCCGACGAAATGCTGGGTATGGACTGGCATCAAACTGTTCACCCACACGATTTAGAAGAGGTCATCGCTGCTTACCATCGGATGCTCCAACACGGTAAAGTCGAAGTTGAAGCCAGGGGTGTTCGCAAAGATGGTTCTGTTTTTTATAAAGAACTTTCGATGGTTGCTGCCTATAACGACCAGCATGAGTTGACTGGGCACTACTGCTTCATGAAAGATATCAGCGAAAAGAAGCGGTTAGAGGCCGAGCGCAGGCAAGCAGAGCAAGCTTTACGGGAAAGTGAGCAAAGATTGCAAGCGATTTTGGATCATTCACCCGCAGTCATTTATCTAGTTGATACCCAAAATAGACATCTTTTGGTAAATTACAGCTATTCAGGGCTGTTCTCGATGAGTCCTAGTGAGATAGTTGGCAAAAGCATCTATGAGTTTTGGCCAGTAGAAGTTGCGGATGTATTTGCGAGCCAAAACCGAACTGTTTTAGAAACAGGTCAGCTGATGCAACTAGAAGAAGTTGTACCCTATCCTAGCGGCGCTCGTACTTACCTGACAGTGAAGTCTCTCCTTTGTGATGCAATTGGCAACCCCTACGCTGTATGTGGCGTCTCGACTGACATCACTGAGAAAAAACAACTCGAAGCCCAATTTTACCGCGCCCAACGGCTAGAAAGTCTCGGCACACTTGCAAGCGGCATCGCCCATGATCTAAATAACGTTCTCACACCCATTGTTGCAATTTCTCAACTCTTACACTTAAAGCAACCCAGTTTAGACCAGCGATCGCACGACATGCTGAAAGTTATTGAAGACAGTGCTAAACGGGGTGCCAACATGATCAAACAAATTTTGACCTTTGCGCGAGGCACCAGTGGAGAATGTCAGCCAGTCGCGGTTGTTGCTCTAATTCAGGAAGTGATCACCGTTATTCAACAAACATTTCCCAAATCAATCAAAATCTATCAAGATATACCTCACGGTACATCCTGGTCTGTCTCTGCTGACTCTACTTATCTACATCAAGTCTTTATGAATCTTTGTGTTAACGCACGTGATGCGATGCCTAATGGCGGCACTCTCTCGTTATCCATTGATTCATGCTTTATTGATCAAGCCTTTACTCAAACCAATTTAGACGCTCGTGTTGGTCATTATGTTGTCATAACGATCACCGATACTGGTACAGGAATCCCTTCTAATGTGCGCGACCATATCTTCGATCCGTTCTTCACAACCAAAGAAATTGGACAGGGTACGGGGTTAGGGTTAGCCACGGCTTTGGGCATTGTCAGAAACTACGGCGGCTTTTTACAGGTTGCGAGCGAGGTTGGTCAGGGAACCGAGATGAAAGTATACTTACCCCTAATTGCAGGAATGCAGACACAATCTCAACGATCGCAGGCATCCGAGGGCAATGGGGAACTTGTTTTAGTCGTTGATGATGACCCTGCGGTACAATGCAGCACTCAAGTGCTATTGGAAAATCATCACTACGCAGTTTTAGTAGCCAATGATGGAATTGAAGCGATCGCTCTTTATATAGAGCGCCAAGCCGACATTCAGTTGATCATTCTCGATATGATGATGCCAAGCATGGATGGAGCTGTGCTAATCGCCAGACTAAAGCAGATCAACCCCAAAATCAAAATTATCGCGATGAGTGGCTTACCAACCAACCGCGAAGCAGCTCTTACAGCGGGAGCCGATACATTTTTATCAAAACCCTACACACTCAACTACCTTTTGCAAAACGTTTACACGCTGATTACGGCTTGAATGTTTCAGATAAATTTACTTTCACCGAATTATTAGAAAAGCGTTACCTCTGCTACAGTGCAGCCTGATGAAAGGTATCAATCAATTGGCGGTAAGTGTCTTCCAAAGCTGCTACACAGGCGCGATCGTCAAACACGCGATCGCACTGTTGCCGCATTTGGGTTGAGAGTGTCTGTCGCCAATCCTGATCAGACGCTAATTTAACCGCAATGTCAATATAGTCTGCTTCAGTTAGTGCAATTGTCTCAGTCACACCCAAAAGTGTCAAAATACCACTCGACAAGCACCCCCGCATAAACGGCCCCGCACAGGTTACGACGGGCAGACCACAGGCGATCGCGTCTAGCGTGGTGTTCCCCCCCGTGAAGCCCAACGTATCAAGATACACATCTGATAACTGATTCAAAATCAGATAGTCCTTACGAGGTTGCGGAAGTAAAAAGACACAATAATCTTCCATCCGCAAACCAGCCTCTGCAAAGGCACGCTGTAAACGCGGCTTGAGAATGTCGGCTCGAATGAAAACAAACTGAGCCGAGGGCACTTGTCGAGCAATCTGAGTGAAAAAATAATCATGCTGCGGCAGGTATTTAAAGGGAGCCTGGCAGCAGAGAAAAATCGTTGCATCCTCCCGCAGTCCAAACGCTTCCCGGTTCTTAGTTACAGGCGGCACATCAGGTTTAGGGTAAGCAATTCCCAAGTTAGGCAGTTGAATCAATGTCTCTGAGTAATGCGCTTGAGGATTAGCAGGCTCCATCAACTCGCAGGAGAGATAGTAATCAATCGTTGGCAACCCTGAAGTCACCGGATGCCCCCAGGCCGTGCATTGAATCGGAGCTAACTTCAAAGCCGCTAACTGAACGGTCAGCGGATCCATGCCAATTTCTGGAAAAACGAGAATATGCAGGCGATCGCTCAGTATTTGTTGACCAGTCGCTTCTAAATTACCGGGAAAGTGGTGGAAGACATAGCTGTATTGCTTGAATTGTTCGGTGATGACATCCGGTTGATTGCCCGTGTAATAGCAGTAAATCTCAAACTGCTCAGGATCAGCATACTGAAACCAGCCCGTTAACCACAACGTGCCACTGTAGGAGTGCATGTACTGGGAAACATAGCCGACTCGAATCTTTTTCTCCACAGGCGGCAGAGCTAACGGCTGCACCCATTCTGGATAGTTTGCAGCCATAATTCGGTGCATCAATTCACCATACAACTGCTGTGGTTCCAGCATGTTGTAGTTTTGATAGGTCAGATAAAAGGTTGAAAATCGAGCCATCGCAAACCGAGCCTCTCGACACTTTTCTGGAGTCGATAAATCGGTCGTCTGGACAAGTTTTTGCAACTCCTGAAGATAGCGCTGATGATAAAAATCAATCTCTTCAGGAGTATTATAGATAATCGGTAGAATCAAAGCCTTCAGTAGTTTTAATGTATAGCTTTGAGGTAACTGCTCAGAGGCTTTTGTCGCCTGCGCGATCGCGGCGGTTGTGTCACCAGCCTCATTCAGCTTCAGGATCAACTCGTAGTGCAATGCCTCACTTAACGGAAAGTGCTGTAAACCTGCCTTTAGTTGGGCGATCGCAGCTTCTTTTTGATGCAGCTGCCAAAAACAATCACTCAAATTTAAATAGACTTCTTCGCTGCCTGTAACCAACGCTAAATAGGACTGGTAATGCTTCGTTGCTGTGCGGTAGCGTTGACCTTGGTAGAAACTATGAGCAAACTCTAAATGATACTTTTCTGGATTATCTTGAGCCGCGATCGCGACCTGCAAATTCTGCTGAATATCTGGATTGTCAGGTTGTCGAGTTTGTGCGGCTGCATAGGCAGCGATCGCGGCTGCCAGTTCCCCTTGCTCTAACAACAAATTGCCCAGATTCAGATAAGTCCCAAAAAAGTCAGGGCTGAGGGCGATCGCTTTTTCATACAATCCTTTGGCGGCCTCGAGCTCATCTTTCTGCCTGAGCAGATTCCCAAGATTGTTATATGCATCCGTCAAGCTCGGCTCTATCTGCAAAGCCGCTTCATAGGCGTTGATCGCTGCTTGCACCTGGTTCAGCCGCTCCAGCACACAACCAACTAGATAAATGGCATACCCATTTGAAGCATCCATTTCCAGCGATTTAGAAACCGCCCGATAAGCTTCTGTATAGTTTTCTCCTTCATAATAGAGGCGACCCAATCTCAGCCATGCATCTGCATTTTGCGACTGCCACAGCAAATACTCACGATACTTCTTCTCAGCTTCAGCCAAGTAGCGCTGCTCATGTAAATCAATCGCCTCACGGTAGACAATTTCTAGCGATTCTTGCCGCTGCTCAAAGAGTTGAACCTGGTAAATGGCTTGCTTTACTTCTGGGTAACGATGTTGTGAGAAAATATCCGCCGAATAATTTTTTGAACGCGATCGATCCCAGGTCAAAAGTTGCAACCCATTCCAAAAACTGGGAAAGCGGGGCACCGGGGTAAACAGCTCCAACAGAATTTGCGCCTCTGGACTGTTAGCTAAAAAGTCCCAACTGGCTTGTTGAACGGTTTTCCAATTTGCATCATCAAGAATAATTAAAGCCTGATCAGCTAAAAATGGTCTGACGAGTAACAGCCCCAGCAAGGTAGAGCGATAATCATGCGCGCCATCATACAAATAAACCCCGATTTTGCTTTCCGTATCAACTTCTCTCAGATCTAAAAAAAAGTCTTCAAAATCTTGATTGCAGAAAAATACTTGATCCACCAAACCAAACTGACTCAGGTTCTCAAATAACTTCTGCTCTGATTCTCCTGTTTCATCAAATTCGGTGAAGTTGTCAACCGCGTATGCCAGCCGTTCGGGATGGTTAAGTAATGCGCCGATCAACGTTGTTCCTTGATAGGTGCCAATTTCGCAGTAGATTTCGTCAGGTTCTAAACAGGCAACTGCAAAGTTGAGCAGTTGCATCACATTCGCGGTGGTCATGCCAGCGACCTGGTCTTTGACCTGTTGAAACTGAGCCGATTTTGGCTGTACCTCTGGCGTTCCCCAGTTTTCATACAACTCAGGGAGCTGTTCAATAAATGTTTGGTAATCCATCTAACAACCTCCCAAAACCGAACAACTCAATCCGAAATCACTGACAGGCTCGACTGATAGCCATTCTACAGAGAATTCCCCAATTCACTCCGAGCGATCGCACCCTATACCCGGTTCATGCTCTCTTGCTAAGAAGCACTGCCATGCGGAAACGCCTCAACTTCAGTCAGGAATGAAAATTAAATAACTTCGATACTTTTTGGGACGGACGCTAGTGCAACCCTTAGCGTCGCCCTAGCGTAGCCATGCCGAAGGCTATTGCCGCCAGGTTATACGGCCGTTCGCCCCTTTCGACAGAAAAATATCCGATCTTATTTAATCCATAATTCTTAGGTCAACTCAGACGCAACTCTCGTTCTTCTGCCGAAGAGTGACTACTGAGATACTTCAGCAAGGCGTTGTTACTTTTGTTGCACTCACCCCATCTAATCCTGCATCACATTTGCTCTGCAGGTATGACGAACGAGCGATCGCATTTTGCCATCCCTTCTGCAAAGTTGGCTCACCCGCTTGTTAATTCCATCAAAAGGGCTTCAAAATTACTTATTCACGGTAACAAATCACGCTTCAATTCTATCTCTCGATAGAGAAAGAAGAACTCTTACCTCCGGTATAGTCCAAATAATCCAGATTTAACTTAATCATATTCTAAGGGGATATGCATGGCTCAGCTAAATGGTGTAATGATGCAGTACTTTCATTGGTATATCCCTGCTGATGGTAGCCTTTGGAATGATTTTGCAGAGAGAGTCAAAGAGCTAGCTGATGTTGGTGTTACCTCGGTCTGGTTGCCGCCTGCTTACAAAGCAACAGGTGGTCAATATGATGTCGGTTATGGCGTTTACGACATGTTTGACCTGGGCGAGTTCGATCAAAAAGGTTCCGTCAGAACAAAGTACGGCACCAAAGCAGAATTTCTGGCTGCAATCAAAGCGGCAAAAGCGGCAGGTATACGCGTCTATGCGGATATCGTGCTTAATCACAGATTAGGAGCAGACGAAGCTGAAGAGGTAGAGGCAACTCCCTACAATCCGGACGATCGCACCCAGCCTGTTGGCGACATGCGCACCATTAAAGTCTGGACTCACTTTACATTCCCCGGTCGCGAAGGCAAGTATTCTGATTTCCAATGGCGCTGGTGGCACTTTGATGCAGTTGATTATAACGTCTACAGTGAAGAAGAGAACTATGTGTATCTCTTTAAAGATAAGAGTTTTGATAGCAACGTCGATTTAGAGAAAGGTGCTTTTGACTATCTGATGGGATGCGATCTAGATATGGATCATCCGGAAGTGAAAGACGAGTTAAAGCGTTGGGGCGAATGGTTTTTAGATACCACTGATGTTGATGGTTTCCGGTTTGATGCGGTCAAGCACGTCAAAGCCAACTTCTTCTCAGAGTGGCTGCAACACTGCCGTAAGTATGTCGGTCGTAAACTTTTTGCTGTCGGTGAATACTGGTCTTATGAAGTCGAGGCGCTGCACCATTTTATTAATGTAACGGGTGGTGACGTGATGCTGTTTGATGCACCATTGCACTACAACTTTAGTGCTGCCAGTAAGCAAGGTAACAATTATGATATGCGACAGATTTTTGATAACACACTGGTTCAACAGCAACCCGCACTCGCCGTTACATTAGTTGACAACCACGATTCTCAACCTTTGCAAGCCTTAGAATCGGTTGTAGAAGGGTGGTTTAAGCCACTGGCGTATGCTCTGATATTGCTACGGAGTGAAGGCTACCCTTGCATCTTCTATGCCGATTACTACGGTGCCCGCTATAAGGACAAAGGTCGTGATGGCAACGAACACGAAATCTGGCTCGATAGCCACAAATGGTTGATCGATAAGTTTCTGTATGCTCGTCAAACTTACGCGTATGGTGATCAGTACGACTATTTTGATCATGCCAACACAATTGGCTGGACACGCTTAGGCGATACAGACCACCCCGGTGGCATGGCGGTTGTCCTCAGTAACGGTGAAGCAGGCAGCAAGTGGATGGAAGTGGGTCAACCCAACTGCACTTACATCGATATTACCGAACACATCAGCGAACCGATTACGACCAACGAGGAAGGTTGGGCTGATTTTCGATGTGATGCAGGTTCTGTTTCAGTTTGGGTTCCCAAACCATAATCCAATCTCTGTTTAGGCGATCGCATCCTTTTTCTAGCGATCGCCTTTCAGTCAGAGTATTCAGTTGCCTTCCCAACCGCAACAATCACTAGCTTTGCAGCGCAGACTTCTTATCATGGGTCTTTTCAACCGCTTTTTGTAAGGCTTCCGTGCGGTCGTCCATGATCTGATCAGGGTGAATCAGATCAAACAGACCCAACTTCTGCAAACGCTTTTGCACCTTGCTACTCGCCCCCACAATGTAGATCAGCAATCCTTTATCGTGCGCATCTCGAATTACGTTTTCAATCGCCAGGGATGCAGTGACACCCATCGCGGGTACTTGAGTCAAATCCACCACCAGTGCATCTGCCTCTTTCATCGCATTATGCTCACGGGCGATCACCTTCGACAAACCAAAAATCATCGGCCCACTCAAGCAAAATAGCAACACCCGCCCCTGTCCTTTGTCTAGCAACTGCTTTTGCTCACTCGTCAGCCGCGCATCGTCATCCATATCCGAAATCAGCTTTACATCTGCCGCCCGCACTTCGCTCAACTGCTGAATCGTCAAGATGTTGGCAATAAAGACTCCCACACCAACCGCTACGATCAAGTCCACAAACACCGTCAGCAGTAGCACGCCGTACATGATCAGCGCCCCCTTCAGCGAAACCTTGTGCGATCGCTTGAGGAAGCTCCAGTCCAGAATATCAATCCCCACCTTGAGGGCAATCCCAGCTAGCACCGCCATTGGAATCGGTTGAGTCAGTCTCGCTGCACCTAACACGACCACCAGTAATACGATCGCTCGGGTCAAGCCAGACAATGCAGTCGTAGCCCCCGTCTGAATATTGACCACCGTGCCCATCGTAGCCCCCGCCCCCGGCAAGCCACCACACAAACCTGACATGATGTTGCCAATCCCTTGCCCAATCAACTCCTTGTTCGAGTTATGCTCGGTGCGGGTCAAGCTATCAGCCACTACAGCCGTCAGCAGAGTATCAATACAACCCAACATGCCCAGCATCACGCCATCCACAAACATAGTAGTGAGTTGACCGGGCGTAAAAGTGGGCAGTTGCAGGGGCGGCAGTCCCACCGGGATCTCACCAATGCGGCGAATATCTGCCCCTTGAAATACGGTCAACGAAATCACTGTGCCCACAATCAAAGCTATCAGTTGGGGAGGCACCAGGCGCTTCAGCTTCTTGGGCATTAGAAAGATAATCGCCAGAGTCGTGGCACCCAGAATCGCCTCCGGTGGGTTGATGTTGGCAAGCAACTGCGGCAACGCAAGCACCGTGCCCATCACCCCCCCTTTGGGGGCGGCTTGCCCTAAGAAGGGCGCAATTTGCAGAATAATCAGAATCACCCCAATCCCCGACATAAAGCCGGAAATAACGCTGTAAGGCATCAGGGTGATGTATTTGCCGAGTTTGAAAAAGCCGAAGATGATTTGAAACACTCCGGCGAGCATCACGACGGTAAAAGCCATCGCGAGGCCATTCTCAGGGTTGCTGGCCGTTAAGCCAGCGACGATCGCAGTCATGACCACAGTCATAGGACCAGTGGGTTCCGAAATCAGCGTGGGAGTGCCCCCAAACAAAGCGGCAAAGAAGCCAACGCAGACAGCACCGTACAGGCCACCCAGGGGGCCAATCCCAGAAGCCACGCCGAAAGCTAAGGCGAGTGGGAGCGAGACGATCGCGGCGGTGACACCACCAAAGAGATCACCACGCAGGTTATTCAAACGAATGAGATTGGTGATTGACATAGTAATTAAATCAGCAGTAGATCAAAATTGACTGATAGCAAGACAGTAGTACTCAGTGGCACTCTAAAACTTGCATATAGGCCTTTTCAGAGTGCTTTTCTATGTTCTTTTAGGGTTAGAGATGATTAGATTCATTAAATGATTTGACCCAATTTGGCTCTGATGAATTTACAACTCACCCCCCATTCACGGAGAGAGACAAGGAAGCATCACAGGCTTTCTGCCAGTCCAGCGCTTCTGCTATCAAAATCGGGTCATTTGAGTCAAGAAACTGCTGCATCAAGGCTCTTCGTCGCTTTTGAGCGACTGTGCGCTTCAATTGTTGCTGTTGTTCATACTTCATCTGAACCGCCTTTTGATGAGCGAAACGGTTGGCTTGCATCTCAAATAATACTTGTTGCACGTATTCTTTTGTTTGAAACATATCAGTGCGCTCGCTCAACATCGTTTGGGCTTGACCCAAATTACGACCTGGCAGATTTTCAACCACCTCGCGATCGCTAGAAGGCTGATCAGATAAATGATTACGACCTGTGCTAGGGAATAAGCTTGGATGACAATCCGAGAGGGATGCTGCCTCACAGCAGACCTTCTCGGAATTCAGCTTTAAAGCAGGGGGGTGCGGGGGGTTTTCCACAGCCTCACTATTTTGAGCTTCTGATGTTGACAGAAATTGTGGGTGCCATAGATCTCGGTGGCGATAGAGTGTACTGCCCCCAATTCCATAACCGACCAATGCCCGAAAACGTGGAGTTGCCGTTGAAGGTAGCATTCCTTTTTCTAAAAGATCGGCGATCGCGTAGCGAATTCGAGCGCGAGCTGATTCAGACTGTTGCTGGTTCCAATTAGGTGCGTTTGCGATCGCGGTTTTTAGCTCTAAATCTACAGCTTGAAAAACATCAACTTTTGCTTTGAACTTTCCAGCCGCATCACCATAATGAAAATAATGACTTTTCTCAATACACTGTGCCCACTCGCAAGCACGTTGTTCAATTTCATGGCGATGACGACAATACTCACTGTAGCCAGGTAATGATTGAGCGATATCAACAATTGCATTCACAAGGTCAATACCCTTTAAAGGTTGACCCCCCGACAAAATATGACGAAAGATATACTCTCGCATCGTAATTCGGCCTAACAAATAATTAGTTTGACCATAATCTGTCCAACCTGCTTCAATTTCTGCGTTTAAGTCATTGATAAACTTTTCAGCTCGTGTGGAGACGGCATATCGATGACGTTTAGAAAACTTCAGGATAGACCGAATTAAAGTCGGGTCAATATCATTTTGTGCTTGTGTACTGTACCACTGTTTGACAAAACGATCGCGAGAACTCCAAATCGGCTGAAATTCCTCATTGACTAAGTAAGACCCAATTTGTAGCGGCAACCGATGTCCGTTAAATAGATTTGGCTTTCCACAAACGTTGTATGGTTTGGGATCTGGAAAAACTTCTAGCTGCCCAGGTTTTGGCTTAAAACCAGCATTTTCAAGCAGTGTTGCAACCGCGATCGCGAGTTTCCAAGAGCTTTGAGGCTGCTCAAACGGAAAATACAAATGCAAGCCGCCACTGTGACTGGAGGTACACGCCAGATAACGGACTAAACCAAGAGGTTCTAAGGCAGCGACAATCTGGGAAATAGCAAACGGGTCACGCTCAGGATGATACAAACTACCACGATCAATATCGAGTAAACAGTACGTTGTCTCAGCCCCAAACCGAACACCATAGAGGTAGGCTGCTTGTTGAATCAGGCGATCGCTGAGGAGATGACGGGTTTCTGTTCTCCATTGCACCGCTGCTCCTGGCTCAGGATACTCTGCCCAAATATAGTCAAACCGATGCGGAAAGAGCGAGAAAAAAGGATCGTGAGCTTCTCGAACAGCTTGAAACTGCCCTGGCTTAGTATGAAGAGAATGACCCATATTTCAAATCGCCAAACGTCCCAGATATTTTGTCAAAGAAGTCAAAATGGGACTTTTCAAACGATCAGTCTTATCAGACTGATCAGGTTTGTCTTAAGTACTTAAAATCCTTATGCAGAGCGGGTTTTAAAAACACCAAGTGATACGACACGGAATAGATCGTGACTAAATCAGGAGAAAAACGTGAGCTAACTTGGAGCAACTTGTCTCATGCTCAAAGCCCTATTACATCAGGTTTTAGAAGCTTTTCTTCGAATTAATTAGAGTGAGACAAACAACCCGTGGTCAAAAAAGACAGCTCAGACTAATTTGATGAATTACTCCTAAAGCCTTTGTTGGCAGCACTTTAGAGCAATCCTCCAAACAAAGGAAGAGAGGAAAAAATGCTTTCTTAGTGATGCTATACGGATAAAGTTTGTCTCAGACAAAATGAGTTCGCTGATCCCACTTCAGCTACTCTGCGTAATCTCATATCGCCTTGCAATTGAACTAAAGATAGGCTTTCTGGGTTTTGATACAAGTGTAGACGCACGGAGAAAGTTGTCTCATGCGCGATCGCGAAATCTCTCTGATTGTCTTTCAATACAACAGTCGTTAGATACGGAGAATTTTGTCTCAAGTAAAATGAACAACAAGAATGGGGTCTAAAGAAAGCTGTGATCGGTGTTGAAGTGCGCTTAAACGGAGCGACTGTCTCAAGTAGATCCTTTTTCTAACAGGCTTTTGTCCTGATCGAGGTGAGACAAAAAAACAAAAAGTGATCGAACCTGGTTTCAACAAGTTCGAGTTAAGTGGAAAAGCTTAAAACTCCCTATAGAGAAGGAATTCAGGAGTTTGTTTTCTGCTTAATACTGGAAACAACGAATTTAAGTAGTGACTTTATACGGAGAAGTTTGTCTTTTTCTTCTCACTTAAATCGGGAAAGTGGCTCAAACACTGGGTCTGAGTGCTAATTCAGTGAGGGAACACGGAGAAACTAGCGCGTTGTCTCAAGCAAATGACAGGTGTGAGTATGTGATTCTGCATGGTTAAATCTTTAATCGCGCAGAATTAGGTGTCTAAATTCTTTCTGGATGGTGTTTTGGCTGTTTCTTATAGGGGCGATCGCCCCAAATCTGCCGCGATGTTCAGTTTGTCTCTGCAGACTGAGCAAATGTTTGATCAATCCGGAGAGATCCCCGAATTGAGAAAGGAGAGTATAGTATTGATTCGATAAGGCTTTTGTCTTACTTGTGTGACCTTAACTGACCTGTATCTCATGTCTACAGCGCCCCGTTCAAAAGCGACTCTGACGAATCAACTGATCTCGGTGAATGATGAGGTCCATGAGGAGCTGTTGGCTACTCTTTCAAAAGAAGATGCGGATGGTACGGCTTGGGATGTAGAAGTAGCAACGATTGATTTGACATCAGACCAGGCAGATGCTGCGTCCCAGTGGGGAACGGTGGCGCGCAACATGCTTACACCTGACTACCTGGAAACGCTGATCGAGCCGCTCCGCAATCAATCCTCTTTGCCGGAACTAGTTACAGCTCAGCTTTTGCAACACTTGCTCAAGGTCTACGGCCACAAGATAGAAGTGGTTGTGCAAGAACAGGGGATTGACGCGATCGATGTCAATCTGCCCCACATCAAGGTCATTACAAATCGTAAACAAGGTACAAAACGCCTCGAATTGGTGTTTGACCAGGAGCGAATTAAGGAGTACCTGAAAAACTCGTTATCTGAATTTTTCACCCATGCTGGTATTTGGAAAGAGTTTGCGAAAGCCGTTGGGGCAAATCTGATTATTTGGGTGGCAACTGACCTTGAACAGGCTGAAAAGGCTGATTCTTCCTTAACTGAAGACAATTTAGTACAGCTGGTCTGTCAACGGCTGCATCAACTCGATCTGTCGCTGATTGTTGAGCGCAGTGAGGTTCTGGCTCAGCTCCATTGTCTTGACATTGCCAAAAAAATTATTGATGGCTTCAACCTATCGAGTTGCACACTGCAAGACATGGAGAAGCTGCTGGGCTTAAAACAGCGTCCACCTGCAAGAACTGAGACAAGCCTTGACTTTGATCCGATCGCCGTTTTGCCAACCTCAATTCCGATTGCAAGCAGCATTCGGGCGCAACTTCGGCCTGACCTGTGGCAACAGGGTAACAATCAAATTGCGGTTTTTCACTACCGCAGCAAAGGCAATCCCAGCAATTACATTGAGCATTACATTACAAATCCTGGTGATATTGAGATGCTGCCGTGGGAAGCTGCCGAGCAAATCATCAATAAATTTGGGTTTGACACGGTTAAGCTGCAACTGATTTTTGCCGCTCGCACGATGGAAGAAAACGAACCGTGGAATAGTGCGTTTACGCTCAAGGCAAGTGACATCATTCAATTGCTGGGGTGGGATAGAAACCACAATACAAGTCTGTCTGAGAAGCGAAATGCTGTCGCTAGCACTGCTTACGCGCTCTCGTGTTTGTTAGTTCGCTCTGTCTGGATTGAAGGTCGGGGGCGCAGAAAGGTGGATGCCAGTACACCCATTGGGCGAATGTGGGATGTGTTGATTGACTTGCATGGCCAGTTTGATTGGGTCACTGGAAAGATTGAAAAGCCTGATGAGGTTTACATCACTGTTAGCCCTGGCTTGTGGACAAAGCACTTTCTCAATCGAGCCGGAAGCCGCGCTAAAGAGGCTCTCCACCAATTTGGCTATCTAGCACGAGATATTCTCAAAATCGACCCGTATCACAATGAGATGGCACTCCGGTTGGCGATTCAGCTAACTCTGGATGCCAGAATTCGAGTCCGTAATCAAAATCCCTATGACTACCGGGTTGGGGGGCTGTTAGAAGAAGTTTTGGCAAAGGCTGAGATCGATCGCGCCCTACAAGACAAACACAAGGCGCGCGACCTCAAAAATCGTTGGAATAATGCGCTGAAGTTGCTTATGAGTTTGGGGTGGCAGATTGAGTTTGATCCTGCGACCTATCCGGGATGGTTACGACCTGGCAGCACTGAGCCAAAGCCTGAAGACTGGCGCAAGATTCGGGTGATTGATCGGCTGATGCAGGCAAAGTTGACCATTATGCCGCCACATCCCATTCCAACGTTGCTAGCCAAGATCAAAGAACCCAAGCGAGTCAAACCAGAGCCAGAGACAACTCTCATGTTGGAGTTGACAGGGGAGCAAGTCAAGCACGCCCGTGAATCAAAAGGGTGGAGTCGTAAGGAGTTAGGCGGGTTCCTCAACTTGAGTGCAGATTACATTGGCAAGATTGAACGGGGCGATCGCATTATCACTCCAGAGTTAGAGCCGAAACTAAGACGGTTGCTAAACTTGGCTTGATACCAGGAAGAAGCTTGTCTTTTTTCGCTAACAAAATTTTCAGGATCCTTGCAGGGTAGACAATTCCAATCCTGCACTTAAGACAAGCAAATCCGTATGTCATCACTTCAAGATGAGACAAAACAAGGGCTGCCAATACAAGATTCTCCGCATCCCATCACTTACTTGTTTAACGCTGGTAAACCAACTCAGCAAATATAGCCGAAGATCACGACTTTGTTACATCACATCTCGAATTAATTGGGCTGTCTTTGCCTGTCGCTCAATTAATGCCCTAAGCAATGTGAGTTGTTGCTCAAGTTCTGCAATGGCTTCACGTCGAGCGATCGCAGTTGCCCAATGGTGATGGCGATTGCTGCCGGGACGTCCCAAAGAACGGCTCTTTGGTTTGCGATCGGGTGGCTGTGTCACTAACACAACGTAGACGTAGGTTTTTCCCTGCTTGGTCGAACTCGTCTCCGTTAACCAGCAGTAGGGAGGGGCAACATCACCGCTTGCTTTTATTTGATCGATGAGAGCTTCTAGATGGACGTATTCAAGTTTAAGAAACTTGCTATTCATAAAAATTCTGCATGGTCAAAAATTTCATCACGCAGAATCCACAATACAATTTTTCACGCAGAAGTTGAAGGTTTTACTCTCTTTTTTCAGGAATTTTGTAATTTGGCAAGAGAAACAGGAGTTTCTTTATCGAAGGGAACAGCGCTGCTGATCAGGCACACGAATTCTGTAAGAGCGTTTCGCGATCGCGCCGCGTCTCTATCGGAGCCAATATCCCTGGCATGGGGCTAAGGAATGGCTAAAGAACGATAATTAAACGACTTCAATACTTTGTTGACCAGGCTCTAGTGCAGGCATGCCGGAGGCTATATGGCCGTTCGCCCCTTTAGACGGTAGAATATTCGATTTTATTAAATCTATGCTTCTAAGAAAAACTAGGGGCTATCTGTCTCTTTAGCAGACTTATTGACTGAGAATTCATCCCTTATAACACTTTTAAGAAATACTTGAATCGCTCAAAAGCTTTCAGGGATTGGATTTGAGGTGATTATATGTAAAATGCAGAATGATAAGATGCGCCTCTGTTTAAGCGGTTTAGAAGCGAAAAAAGTAGCTGGGAAGGGGAAAAGCTGAAGAAAAACGTTTTACTTCAAGGAATTTCGCATAAACTGGTACAGATCATTTCAAAAGTATCTATGCCTACGATCGCAGTTGTCAATCAAAAAGGTGGCGCTGGTAAGTCAACAGTTTCTGTTCATTTGGCACGCTGGCTACAACGCCGAAAGGAAAAAATCTTGTTTATTGATGCAGATGGCCAGCAAACATCTTCAATTTGGTTGGAATCGCTAGAAAATGAGATCCCTTTCAAAGTGATCCAAGATCCAAATGAATTGTTGGAGCAACTCCCTAAACTGACAAAAACAAAGCAATGGGTACTGATTGATGGCCCAGCAACCCTGAGTGAAACAACCCGCGCTGTTTTGCTGTGGGCTGACCTAGCTCTAATTCCTTGCCAACCTGCAGGGGTTGATTTAGCCAGCGCTTCTGATACTGTCCGTTTGGTCAGACAAGCTCAGTTAATTCGAGGTGGATTGCCTAAGTCAGCCTTGTTTTTGAATAAGGCGATTAAGGGAACTCGCTTAAAAGAAGAGGCAATAACAGTCCTGAAACAAATCGAGGACGTGACGTTTCTTTCTTCAATTATTCATCAGCGGCAAATCATCACAGATTCTTTTGGTCAGGGTGCGACTGTATTTGAATTAACCGGAACGTCGGCTGGAGTCGCTCGACGTGAATTAGACAGCTTGTTTAAGCAAGCAATGGAGGTGCTAGATGCCTAAAGAACGTAAAACACTAAGTGATGCCGTAATCCAGCGGTTTATGGTTGACCCAGACAGCACAAAAGCGGATCAACCAGTTACAACAATTCCGTTGAGTTCGATTAACCTATCTGCGAGACGCCAACCCCGACGCTATTTTGATCCTGATAAAATGGCTCAACTTGTAGCTTCTGTTAAAGAACACGGCATCCTAGAACCAGTGCTGGTACGACCACTAAAAAATGGACAGTATGAATTAATTGCAGGTGAGCGGCGAGTCAGAGCGGCTAAAGAAAGCGGCTTGATGGACATTCCAGCGGTTTCTAGAGACTTTTCTGACCAAGAAGCTATTCAAGTTTCGCTGATTGAAAACTTACAGCGTGATGACTTAAATCCCGTGGAAGAAACTGAGGCCATTCTAGAGTTGCTTTCAGTTACGCTTGGTCTGACTAGCAGTGAGGTTAAATCGATCATTTATCAGGCTGCTAATGCTAAGAATCGTGGTCAAGAGTTGAAAGAAAACGTTTTCTTTTACCTGGAGCAGATTGATGCCTATCTCAAAGTGATTGGTCGCTTCTCCATTGATTCTTTCCGCACGAGTCGATTGCCCCTGTTAAACCTCCCGGCCAGCCTTTTAGAAGTTTTGCGGGAAGGGAAATTAGAGTACACAAAAGCACGAACGCTCGCACGTATTAAAGATGAGCGAATGAGAGACAAGCTATTGCAAAAAGCAATTGACCAAAGTCTCTCGCTAAATGAAATCAGATCAGAAATCAAATCCCTCAGTTCAGACCCTGAAGAGACAGTTGATCAGGCTTTAGTAGATCGTTTAAGCCGCATTATGAAGCAGCTGAAGCAAGGTAATGGCCTAAACCACAACTCAAAGCGAGAGCAAATCACTAAGTTGCTGGATCAGTTGGAGGAACTGGTCGCTTAGCCGTCATTTGCGCTCTGGTTTAGTCTTTTCTCTGCAAAATAAGAGCTGTCTAGTTTTGCTCTTTTTTCAGAGAAAATTGTTGCCTTGCTAGACTTACACTAAACTTACACTAAATAAGAAGGGTCTTTTAGGGTATGCCTCGGCGGGTGAATAAGAAGTGCTTGCATTGCGCTAACCTCTCGGTTGAAGAGGCGGTAGAGCTGCATGGAGCCAAGGGGGATAATTGTTGGGATCCTAAAACTTGCCACCGTCGGCGATCGCACTATCGCAAGCGGGATGATATCAATGCCATCCGGCGACGCTTACGCCGAGGTAGTGTCGGACCAAGCCTAACTGAGCAAACCGAAGCGATCGAAATTATTCCCCCACAGCCGCCTGCTGCAATATCAGCGGTACTTGTGCTATACCGTCAGCATCCAAATGCGCCAGTTCACGCTGTCGCGGCTGAAGTTTGGAAAGGCAATCAAAAGCTTGCAAATGTTGAGCCGATTCACTGCATGGGGATGAGAGCTGACAAAGTGACAGCCTATATTAAAGAGCTTTTAACATCTCTTGGTCAGCAATTTCCTGTGACTCGCTTTGAGGATGTTGTGAAGGAAATTCCTGTTGAGCAGTGTCCGATCGCGAATTGCCCCTTGAAGATCTAAGTAGAGCTGTAATTGCTCAACTAGGTTGACTTGATGCAGTCTCAAGGAGAGGATGGTAAGCTTTTGGCATGAAAGAACTGCCCCCTCTAAATGGACTGAGCCACGCGGAGAAGGATGCCCTGATTCAAGGGCTGTGGCAAGAGCTGCA
>DVDV01000236.1 GCA_015296075.1 Leptolyngbyaceae cyanobacterium M33_DOE_097
ATTTTGTTCCCTTCGATTATCTGGTTTCAGTTACTCAAACGCATCCAATCTCACGCTGATATTGCGGCTCATTTTGGGTTCGATATTGACCTCAAACCTCGCTTAGAATCGGCTTATTGAGAATGCTGCAAGATCTCAGACTAACTAATCAACTTCTTAAATACAGAATTATTAATGAGCATTGAAAAGAAAATACGGGTAGACCCAGTTTGACTCAAGGCTCTGAAATGAAAATTCACGAATTCAACTCTAATTTTAGTACCGTCTGAAAAACAGTTTTCAGCAAAAAATAAAAGAGTATTTAGTCAGACTTTAGCGGACCAATTCAGTATTCCTCCGGATATAGACGTATAAACTCATACTAGAAAAAGATGCACATTCATTAGTTCCTGATTTGCTCGAAGCATTCCAGAAAGCTCTAGAAAGTGTTTGTAAGTAAATTTTGAGATCCCCTAAATCTCTCTTTACCTTGTGGGCAGATTTAGCCAAAAAAAGGAAACTTCAGCAGTTTCAGCTTAGTTAAAATCTATCTACAAACATTCTCTTAATCCAGGTAATTAACCTTCAACAGCTTTAGCTAATAATAGCTTTCACTGAAGTAATGGCTTTCTAACATTAATTCAGCTTAGATAGAGTTAAATTCTACCTTTAGAGTGAAATCAAAAGATTATTTCTACATATTTTTCAAACAGATTTTTTAGCGAGAAGGTTTTTAAGGGTTAATCTTTTCACCCCCTTTCTTACTTCATAACTCATCCGCCAGCTCTGTTAACAAAGTAAAAAGGTGTCGGATTAGAGCCTGCGCTAAGGCTTTTCTCCCACACCTCTTTACGATCAATTGCGTGATCGCTTCAATCCATTACTGATTGTTTTGAAAACTACGTGGTCCACTGTATCCCGACGCATTCGCAAGCTCTTCTAGCGATTGTGTCCCACGATAGAAGCGGCCATTAACTTCCCAGGTAGGAAATGCAAAAGGTTCTTTCGTTTGGGCTTCGATTTGAGGAGCAACCTTCTGACAAACATCAGGTTTTGCATTGCGCCCATCAGGTGCGCACTCAACATAGTTAAAGATAGCAGCAGCTTCTTTACCAAAGAGTTGTTTCTGGTCATAGCAGTGAGGGCACCAGTAAGCTCCATACATCTTGGCACCCACCTTTTTGAGGTGTTCTGCTAAAGCAATTTCAGCAGGCCCAGATGTTGTTTGAATCGCATAGCCTGTTTGACCTGCACCTCCGGGCTGCTCAGGTTGCCTTGCATCTAACGGAGCGTAGATACCTAAGGTTGTAACGAGGGTCGCGATCGCCACCACCACCCCAATCAACAACAATTGGCCTATATCATCCCAGGCGCGGCCTAACAGTGTCACGATAAATAGGCTCAGAGCAAACAGGGCTGAAGCAAGACAAAAATAACAGAGTCCTTTTACCCCAAGCGGAGCAACAAACTTACTGAACATGATGTTCATCAAATAGCCACTAAAAACCAGCATGGCTGTCGCACCCGCAAAGAGGAGCAGCCAAGTCCAGTTCTCGAGTTTGTTACGTAAAGGCCGATTTTGCTCTGGTTTTACGGCCAGTGGCCCTAAAGCAAAGGCAGCCATTGCGGTATAGGCTAAAAAGCCAAAAAGGGCTAACGGCAACCCAAAAATAGTGGCATAGGGGCTAGAAAGTACCGTTTCACAACCACCTGTAGGACAAACAGCTTCCGTGTTTGTCAGCTTACTTAAGGTGATGTAGCCCGTATTTAACATTCCCAAGATAGCGATCGCCCCCAGAATTGGACGAGACCATTGTTGAATCCAGGGCAGTTTGCGACGGCGACTCAGCAAATCAGACATGGCACACTCATCTATTAACTAAGTTGAATCAGCAGACGATTCCGCTTTTATTTTGCCTCATATTGTCAGCTATAGCAGTCTCAATTCATTTGGCAGGCGAGAGTTGTAAGAGTTTCCCGTAAGAGAAACTCCTCGATCCGTCCCATTTCCACCAATTAGTAAAGCTGAGCCAATTGCTCGACTCAGCCTCAACAAAACTTAAGACCGACAAACCAGGGTAATTGGTTCACCAGAAATGATATGCAAAACATACTCAAAGCATGTGCCGCAGGTTAAGAAGACACCTCAACCGACTCTTTTTGAAACAAAGAATTTTCTGCGGTAAAGCGATTTTGAACGGCCTCGACAAACCGTGTCACCCGACTCGGGTCAATGGGCTGTTCCCGTTGCCCATGTCGCTTGAGTGAGCTAGAAACAATTACGCCATCGGCAGCCTTCATTAAAGTAGCCACATTATCAATATCAGCTCCGCTGCCAACAAACACAGGCGTTTCCCCTGCGGCTGACTTAGCCAGCTCTAAATCTTCTAGCGAAGGAGGGCTACCCGTTGACCAACCTGAAAGGATGATCGCATCGGCTAAGCCACGCTCAATCGTGTCTTGGACTGCCACCGTTAAATTGGGTGAGCTGAGGGGCCGGGCATGCTTAACCAGCACATCTGCAAAGATTTTGACATCGCTTTCTAGCTCGCGCCGATAGCGGAGCAAATCATGCGCACAGCCTTCAATCAAGCCCTGATCGGTGGCCATCACACCCGTCAAAACATTCACTCGAATAAACTGTGCCCCGGTGCAAGTGGCGATCGCCAAGCCACTCCGCGCATCATTACGCAGCACATTGACCCCGATCGGCAGTGTAACCATGCTTTTAAGTCGATGAATAATCAGACTCATCGCACTCACCACCGCAGGATCAACCTGGTCTTTGGTAAAAGGTGCATCAAAAAAGTTTTCGACAATAATGCCATCTACGCCACCGGAGGCGAGAGCAGTTGCTTCCCGTTCTGCCCGATCCAAGACTGCCTTGAGACTTCCGCTCCACCGTGGAGCGGTTGGCAGTGGTAATAGGTGAACCACCCCGATAACTGGATTGGGCGTCTTAAATATCTTCGTTAAGTCCACAAGCGTTTCGCATTAGGCTCCATTCCAAGGATCTAGCCTACCAAAATCATAGCCCCTCACTGTGACTCGTTTAGAATTTTGCTGAACAACTCCGAAGACTTTTTATGGTGGATCCATTCCTTTTTGGGGAGTCGTCCATTGTCAATTGCTAAAAACCGCGGCATTCACTAAAAGCAGCGCTCACCCCAAAATTCTCGCAGTTTAAGCAAATCCACTTTCAAGGTGTAACCGTTGACGTTACTCAGATAGCTGTGACTGAATCCTTTGTAAATACTGCTCAGCGCGGGCAGCGTCTTGACTTCGCCCCTGCCGATTAAAATAATCTCTCGCATTCGTGAGTGCGGCGCTAGCCTCTTGAATGCGCCCAGTCTCGGCCAGGGCTAGCCCCAGATTACCGTAAGCTTCAGCATAGTCTGGATCCAGCTCAATGGTGCGTCGATACGCTGCGATCGCTTCACCATATCGACCTTGTTGGCCCAACACCACGCCTAAAAAATAATGAGTATCTGCATCACGAGGACTTAATTTAGCCGCCTGTTGAAAGGCAACCACCGAAGCGTCTAGATCTTTTTGCTGAGCCAGTGCATAGCCCAGGTTGTAGTAAGCCGCTGACAAGCTGGGATCAAGCTGGGTTGCCTGTCGAAAGGCTGCGATCGCCTCTACTAACTTCCCTTGCTGAGCCAGTGCATTTCCTAAATTATTCTGGGTTTTGGCATCCTGACGATTAATCAGTAAGGCTTTACGAAAAGCCGCTTCAGCGCCCGCCCAATCCTGTTGCTCTAACAAACGCTTGCCTTCAGCGGCAAAATCAGTTGGCTGCTGACTTAACTGACCAGTTGATGCCCCAACCTTTGATAAATCGGTCGTTTGATTTGAGATCGCTCCAGGCAGCTCAGGGCCGCTCCAACTTCCCAGCGCAACTTGGCAAACGATTCCTAAAATAATTGGTAAGAGGAACATAAAAATGCCTCGTAGTGGCGACAATCAAACAAGATGTCTCGTTTTGCGTGTAAGACACCTAATTCGGCTAGTTTAGGTCGATCTGTTGATTGAAAATGTTTACCTTAGGAGAGGTTTTGACAAGATTTCTGAATAAAAATCTAGAAAATAAGGTTGTAACAGATCGTAATATTCAAAAATCTGCGTTAGGATAGCAATGACTGGAAATGAGCGATCGCGCAGTTAAAGCCGTTGAACGTAGTTGCAACGGGGTTTGGCGAGGGGTTGGATCCATCGCATGAGTGACTGGGTACGCAGTCCTCGCGTTATCGCTTCGGGATACCCTTACTACTCGTTTCATTAACAAGTTTTTCTATGGGCAATAAGCCAACAATTGCTGTCTCTCATTTGGGTTGCGAAAAAAATCGCATTGATACTGAGCATATGCTGGGTCTGTTAGTGCAAGCTGGTTATTCAGTGGATGACGAAGAATTTGCCGATTATGTCATTGTCAACACCTGTAGTTTTATTCAAGCGGCTCGTGAAGAGTCTGTCCGCACCCTAGTTGAGTTAGCGGAAGCCGAAAAGCGAATCGTTATCACTGGTTGCATGGCGCAACACTTTCAAGAGCAGTTGTTAGAAGAATTGCCTGAAGCGGTTGCGCTGGTTGGCACGGGTGATTATCATAAGATCGTGGATGTGATTGAGCGGGCTGAGGCAGGCGAACGCGTCAAAGAAGTTTCGACTGACCCTACCTATATCGCAGACGAAAACACGCCGCGCTATCGCACTACTACTGAGGGCGTTGCCTATCTACGCGTCGCTGAAGGCTGTGATTATCGTTGCGCATTCTGCATCATTCCTCACTTGCGAGGCAACCAACGATCGCGATCAATTGAGTCAATCGTGGCAGAAGCGCATCGGTTAGCCGATGAAGGGGTACAAGAAATCATCCTGATTTCCCAGATCACCACTAACTATGGTTTAGATATTTACGGCGAACCCAAGCTAGCTGAGCTGTTGCAAGCTTTGGGTAAAGTAGATGTGCCGTGGATTCGGATGCACTATTCTTACCCCACTGGGTTAACCCCCAAGGTAATTGAGGCGATTCAATCGACACCTAACATCCTGCCTTATTTGGATTTACCATTGCAGCACTCGCATCCTGAGATTCTGCGGGCGATGAATCGTCCCTGGCAAGCAGATGTGAGCGATCGCCTGTTAGACCGTTTGAAGGCTGCACTTCCCAATGCGGTTCTGCGAACAAGTTTTATCGTCGGGTTTCCGGGTGAAACGGATGCCCACTTTGAACACCTATTGACGTTCGTGAAGCGTCACGAGTTTGATCACGTCGGTGTATTTACGTTCTCTGCAGAAGAAGGCACGCCTGCCTTTGACCTGCCAAATTCATTGCCCCAGGCAGTGATGGACGAACGGCGTGATGTGCTGATGGCAGCTCAGCAACCAATTTCGCTCCGCAAAAACCGGGCTGAAATTGGCAAAGTTGTCGATGTGCTGATTGAGCAAGAAAACCCAGAAACAGGGGAATTTATCGGGCGATCGGCACGCTTCTCACCCGAAGTGGATGGCGTCATATACGTTCGGGGTGAGAGTCGGTTAGCTGCTTTTACACCTGTTCGCATTCTTGATGCGGATGTGTATGACCTTTATGGAGAGGTCGCAACGGCTGCTGATATCTTGCGCGTTCAGCCAATGACCGTGCCTTAAACAGATACCTCACGATCCTTTGCTTACGCCTTTTCAGAAGCTTTCGCTTCCCCGGTAATTTCCGCTGTTCACCTAATTTCTGGTAAGAAAAATATGACTCTTTCGTTCCATAGCCTCGGTCTTTCCGATGCCCGTATCCGCCACCTTGAAGCAATGGGTTTTGCGGCACCGACACCGATCCAAGCTGAGGCAATCCCTCATCTGTTGTGTGGTCGCGATGTCGTCGGCCTCGCACAAACAGGGACAGGGAAAACAGCGGCGTTTTCGCTGCCGATTATCGAGCGCATTGACATCAAGCTCCCGGTCGTTCAGGCGTTGGTGTTGACCCCCACCCGCGAGCTGGCAATGCAAGTCTCTCAGGCGATGCGTGGCTTTAGTGATGACCGCCGCTTAAAAATCGCTGCCATTTATGGTGGGCAAGCGATCGAACCGCAAATTTCACGCCTGCAACGGGGCGCTCAAGTTGTTGTTGGTACGCCTGGTCGTGTGCTTGACCTGTTGGGTCGGGGTGATTTACGACTCGACAATTTAACTTGGCTGGTCTTAGATGAAGCCGATGAAATGCTGAACATGGGCTTTATTCAAGACGTTGAGAAGATCTTGAATCAGGTGCCAATCGAGCGTCAAACGGCTTTCTTCTCGGCCACGATGGATGCATCAATTCGCAAGTTGATCACTAAGTTCCTGCGCTCACCGATCAACATCACGATTGAGCAACCCAAAGCTGCTCCTACGCGGATCAACCAGATCGCATATACCGTGCCTCGTGGTTGGAGCAAATCTCGCGCCCTTCTGCCCATCCTGGAATTGGAAGACCCCGAATCGGCGATCATCTTTGTGCGGACTCGGCGATCGGCGGCAGAGCTGACCAGCCAACTGCAAGCGGCAGGCCACAGTGTTGATGAATATCATGGTGACCTCAGCCAATCTCAGCGGGAGCGGCTCTTACTCCGCTTAAAGCAACGCCAGGTGCGCTGGGTTGTGGCAACCGATATTGCTGCCCGTGGGATTCATGTGGATGACCTGACCCACGTAATCAACTACGACTTACCCGATAGCGTTGAAAACTACGTACACCGGATTGGTCGTACGGGTCGAGCTGGCAAAGAGGGAACTGCCCTTTCGATTATTCACCCCCTCGACAAGCGCAAACTGCGCGACATCGAAAATCACATCCGTCAGCGTTTGACTTTTGCAAACGTACCGACTCGCGCTCAAATCGAAGCACGTCAGCTTGAAAAACTGCAAGCACGCGTGCGTGAAGCTCTGGCTGGTGAGCGGATGGCCTCCTTCTTGCCGATTGTGGCTCAACTGGCTGAAGAGTTTGAACCTCACGCGATCGCGGCAGCCGCGTTGCAAATGGCCTATGACCAGACCCGCCCAGCCTGGATGCGAGCCAGCCAAGACAATCTAGAAGAAGAAACCAGAACGCACGAAAGCCGCTCGCCACGCTCGGCCTCAGCTCACAGTAGCCAGAAGCCAATCAAGCGCAATCGAGTTTCTACGTCTCGTGAAACTTCAGTGCAGCAAAGTGAGGCTTCGCGTGGGTAGACAATGATGCCCTCTTTACAGGAATATGTTTGAGTTCTGTTATTCCTGTTGTGCTTGTGGTATCTAGTGTCTCTATCGCGGTGCCTGCTACAACCGCCAATATCGGCCCCGGGTTTGATTGCCTAGGGGCCGCTCTTTGTCTCCATAACCAGTTTCGCTTCACCGTCTTAACGGACTCGACCGAACCAGTCGTTTTGAAAGTGAAAGGGGCGACCAATGATAAAGTTGGGACTGGCTCCGATAATCTGCTGTACAAGTCATTTCAGCAGGTCTATCAGGTGATCGGTCAACCGTGCCCACCGATTCAACTAGAAATTGCAGTAAATGTGCCACTGGCACGTGGTTTGGGCAGTTCAGCCACCGCAATTGTGGGTGGTTTGATGGGGGCGAATGTGTTGGCGGGCAATCCTCTGGCGCAGGCACAACTGGTTGAACAGGCGATCGCGATTGAGGGGCATCCCGACAATGTAGTCCCCGCTTTTTTGGGCGGTTGTCGGCTTACCGCCTCTGGCAAAGACAGCGACTGGGAAATTTGCGATGTTCCCTGGCATGACAGCATCGTACCCGTCGTTGCCATTCCCGATTTTGAACTTTCCACAGCCGAAGCGCGGCGCGTCTTGCCTGTTGAGTATTCGCGGGCCGATGCGATTTTCAACGCAGCTCATCTGGGTTTATTGTTACGCGCCTTAGCGACGGGCAATGCTGATTGGCTGAAAGCAGCTTTAAGCGATCGCATTCACCAGCCATACCGCCAAACATTGATCCCTGGGTATCGCGCAGTGGAACAAGCCGCGATTGCTGAGGGAGCCTATGGTTTAGTCATCAGTGGAGCGGGGCCAACGCTTTTAGCCCTCGCACCAACTGAGCAGGTACAGGCCGTGACCGATGGGATGCAGGCCGCCTGGCTGAGTGAAGGGATTACAGCAAAAGTGATGGCATTGCCGCTCGATACTCAAGGGGCAATTGCAGAGCAGGTATAAATTCTTACAAAAAACCCCTCACCAGAGGCGAGGGGTCGAAATCAGGGTGCATCTACCATACACTTCTTCTAGAACTAGAGGTATCATCCGGAAAATTTCAAAAGGCTGTCAAAATTGTTGCCCTAAAGTCCTCTCTGTTTACGCATTCAACCGCTCAAACATGAGGGCCAGCAGGGAGTTTCAAATAATCCCTGGCAACTGCAAAAAAGAAAAAATCTTTAGCGCGATTGGGCTGATAGATTCACCTGGATCGATTGGAAGCCTGCCTTGCCAAGAATATCAGTCAAAATTTGCTGAGCATTGTGGTTTGCAACATCCAAAATGTGGTTTGTCTCGGCCTGCTCACGAATCTCGGCGATCGCCTTCTGCTGTGCTGCTTCATACAGCTCGGCCCCTGCTTTGGTGCCTAACCAGTGACGGTAGTTTGCCAACGTTGATGAACGGTCGAGGTCAAGGCTGACATCGAGAATATGGGGGGCAGGCAGTAAGATTTTGATTTGGCGATCGCTGCTATTCAATTTTTGAATTTGCAGATCGCCCAGCGAAATCCCGGCTCTCACCTGGCCTACCCCTTCATAGACTAGGTTTGTATCACCCAACGGTAAGTTCAAAGCGGTTGTCACCTGGCGCAAAACTATGGTTGCCTTAATCGTTGAGGTTGCTGTTGTTAACTCATTGGCGTTTTGCACACCACTCACGATCAAATTTCTAACATCTGCTTCAGTCGTCAACCCAAACGGATGAAACAACGAATGCCAACCAAACCAGAACGCGAGCAGTAGTGTTAGCCCGAGCAAAATCACGCGAGTGAAATGATTTAGCGTCTGGTCAAAAACGCTATGAATTTTCCCTATGAAGCTTTTGAGTGTTGTTGCCATACGACTATCAGAGTAGGAACCAGCATTTAGAGTCTTTCTAAATTTTAGGGGTTGAAATGAAGAACAGGCTCTCAACCTAGCTAGCTGAACTGGCTTAAGAACCTAAACTTTGCGACTCTTGAGAACCTGCCTGATTGCGTAAACAGTCTTGAAACACCCAGCGGTAAAAATGTCCCGTTAAGTAAGACAAGTTAAACGCAATTAACAGAAAGCGAACCGCCCAAAAATCAACAATTGGGAAAAGGTAGATTGAAATTGCCAGTACCAAACCCTTTTCGACCCAAGCGACAAAACGCCCATAGTGACGAGGATCCCAGTAGGAAATGGGGCTAATAAAACGGTATTGGCTAAAGGGGAGAAAATGCCGATGGGCATCGTGATTGTGAATTGGAATATCCCCTAGAGAGTGCAGAATCGCGCTCAGCGCCATTAACTGTAGCCAGGGAAGCCCTGCAAAGTAAGCAATCACTGCTGCGATCGCCGCTAACGGAATGGAGTGAAACAGATGGACTGTATTTAACCAGTGGGGTTGCCAATAGGTTTCAGACCAGATTTGTGATTCAGATTGACGCTTGACTCGCTTTGCCCAAAAATACATGACAAACATCGGCATATCAGGCAAAACAGCTCCCGTAATGATTGGCAAAAGCGCTTCTGGTTGCCCGTTCATCAGTAGAGCAAGATTCACTATCGCGTGGCTAGGTGTATTCATGCGTCTCCTCTGAAAATTCCACGCTCAGTATGCCGTATCTGGTATCAAATTTGTAGAACCACTATGACCCATAACCTGCAATTGCTGAGCCAAGCAGGAACCGTGGAGAAA
The DNA here is from genome assembly GCA_015296075.1 of Leptolyngbyaceae cyanobacterium M33_DOE_097. Taxonomy (GTDB): domain Bacteria; phylum Cyanobacteriota; class Cyanobacteriia; order Leptolyngbyales; family Leptolyngbyaceae; genus DSRU01. Next base: position 9,861 of record DVDV01000236.1, read on the forward strand.
TTATAACTATCGCCAGGCAGTATGGAGTGGGGAATTGAGGCTCAGTCGAAGCCCCTGCCCCCTGTCCTAACTAAGATAACTATGGCTATTCGGTATCATATCTGCACTCAGCAACGCCAAAGATAGAAGCTTGCTGCGAGTCAAGGTTTTCTTTTGTTTCAGAATTACGCTTGATAGAATGAGGAAATGCTTACAAAGACAAATTCTGACCCAACTTCCATGAACGCCGTTATTGCAGAAGCAACTGCAATCGATCAAGCTCTGTCAAATCGCCATATTGATCTCGATCCGGGCGGTTATTTTGTGATTTATCTCGATCGCGATCAACACCGCATTCTCGCGAAACACTACAGCAATGTGATCAACGATCGCGGCATCGCCTGCGACCCTGAGACGGGTAAGCCTTTACCCTGTAACGTTAAAGTTGAGCGAACTCCAACCTGCGTTTATTCTGGTCGCACAGCTAAAGAGATCTGTGTCGAAATTTTTGAAAAAAATAATCCCTGCCCGATCACGATGCTGGATCACGCAGCTTACTTGGGCAGGGAATTGCAAAGAGCAGAAGCGGCTCTTTTTACCGGGCAAGAGTACATTCAAGACTAACGCTTGGATGAATCAACTCGTGTTGCGAAGAAACTGTTTATAAATGCATTTGAAGGTTCTAAAACTCGCTTAGTGACTGGAGCCTCCCTCGCCCTTCTTCAAAAGAGAAGACTAAGCCAAAAGCCTAAATCTCCCTTAAAAAGAGGATTTAGGGGGATCTAAACAAACATTTACAAACACGTTCTAAGGAATGGAAATCAAATAAGCTCGATGTTTAGTACGAGTGGGTTTTGCCGTTCCGTCCATTGCAAAGTGCAGATCGGTCTGCTAAACCCGCCCGTACAGTTTACAGATTGATTAAATCTGCCATCTTTAACGTGAACCCATGAATTGATAGAAGTAGTAAGTAGCCATTGGCACAATCGTTGCCACGATCAAGAAGCCGATGACCCAAACCATTGCGTTGCTTTCTTTCGTTTCTTCGGGGCTAGCAAAGGTGCCTTCCACCATGACGTTATCTTCGATCACAGGTGGGCCAGGGTCAGGCTGACCAGTCAGCACGGCAACCAGGCGATCGCTCGCATCCGAAAAAGCCTGGTTGTACTTATCACCCTGCTTCAAAGGAGCCAGTAACGTTTCTTGGGCGATGCTTGTTGCCGTTTCGTCTGACAACGTTGCTTTGACCTGATCACCTGTGCGAATGGCCGCATTATTGGTCAGGTTATCCAGCACTAACAGAATCTCACTTGCTTGATCTTCTGGAGTTGGAAACCAGGTTGTGAATAACTTATCGGCGAACGTTTGAGCTGTTTCGCCATAATCCAGGCGATGAATGGTAACAAAATAAGCTTCGTAACCCGTTTGCTTAGCCAAGTCTGCAAGTTCACTGTTTAGCTTGCCTTCACTTGCACGACTTAAAATCTCAGCTTTATCGACAACCCAGGTTCCTGCTTCGGGGACGGGAACCTCAAAAACACTGGTAGCTGAAGCTGGCAAAACAAACAGCTGGGTAGTTGCAACCGCCACAATCACTAAGGCGATCGCTTGCCGCAACCATAACCGCAAAAAATGAGAGGGAATGATAAATCGTTTCATAGATCTTTACGCAAGCTATTTCTTAGAGAATACTATGTTCGAGTGTACGGAGAGAAGCTGAAGCAGAAAGGATGCGCCAAAAGCTTGAATTTTTTAATCAATTAGCGGATGGTTGATGAGAGTGGCAAGAATTGGATTTGTCATTCAATTCATTTAGCAAATCCACACAGGTTGCTCATCCAATCGGATGAAGCGCATCACAGTGAGTTTCGAGAATCTAGTGTTTGTAGGATTGCGTGTTCGGCACGGATCTACCTGTGAAGTCAAGCTACAAATGACCAATGGAAGGATCGCCTGTTGCCACTATGGGTTTGAGTTGGAGTGTACACCGAGAGAACTGGCTCAAGGTTGGAGCGATCGCGTTTGCTTGCTTTGGCTCCGCTCACTTGGCAAATTTAGTTTTAGGTTTAGGGTTAAAAGCAACTCCCGTTTGGTTTCCGGCAGGTATTGGCTTAGCGGCACTCGTACTCTATGGCCGGAACCTGTGGTCGGGGATTGCACTGGGAATCTTTAGCTTTAGTTTGTCAATGGGTTCATCATGGTCCTTTGCGATCGTGGCCGCCCTGGGCAGTAGCATCAGTGCATTCATTGCCGCTTTTCTACTAGAGCAGATTGAGTTTGAAGCGAATCTACGCAGGCTGCGGGATGTGTTTGGCTTTGTGCTGGTCGGGGGCTTGATTACCCCCACCATCAATGCCACGGTCAACACCCTCAACACCACTCTGGCTGGGATTACTCCCTGGAATGATTTTTCAGCTCAATGGGGTACTGTCTGGTTGGGTGATAGCATCGGCATTTTAGTTCTCGCGCCCGTACCCTTAACCTGGCTCGGTTGTACCAGTTGCACTCAACCCGCCTTTAAGCGAATCCAAGCTGACCTTGCCCAACTCTTGCCACGATTGCCAGAGTTTCTGATCTGGCTAACACTACTTTTGTTTGTGAGCGGCACCGTATTTTGGGCTTCAACGCAGACCGAGTTAGCCCTCTACCCCCTTGAATATTTGCCCTTTCCGTTAATTGGTTGGGCAGCCCTACGATTGGGGCAACGGGGAACTGTGTTAGGGAGCCTGATGGTTTCGTCGATCGCCGTTTTAGGCTTAACCCGGCAAGTTGGCCCTTTTCTGGCAAAATGTGCTGGGCAAATGCTGGAAGCCGCTTTGTTGATGCAGATTTTTGTTGGCATTATCAGCGTCACCGCCCTGGTGTTAGCCGCCGCTGTGGCCGAGCGTCAACAAGTTGAAGATCTCTTGCGAGTCAATCAAGTTCACTTGCAAACGTTGGCTTCTAGCTTAGAGTGTCGCGTTCGAGAGCGCACGGCTGAGTTACATCACCGGATGCAAGAGTTACACGACTCCAACCAGGTGAAAGATTTACTGCTACACGCGGTTGCCCATGATTTAAAGACCCCAATTCAGGGGATGTTGATGGTGCTGAATAAGCTACATGGCAAACAAGAAGAAACCGTTACCGTCTCTCACACAACCCTGGAGCGGATGATTCAGAGTAATGAAAAACTTCTGTATTTGTTAAATTCACTGCTAGAAGACCCAACCGCGATCGCGGCGATCGCGCCTACGCCTTCAGGCTCCATTCAACTGAAGCAGATTGCCGACGATACGGTGGCAAAACTTGCGTATCTTCTCCAAGAAAACCAGACCACAATTGTGAATCAATTGTCGGAAAAACTGCCAGCCATTCAAGCAGACGCGATTCAAATTCAGCAAGTGTTTGAGTGTTTAATTTCAAACGCAATTCGCCATAATGCACCTGGCCTAACGATTACCCTGAGTGGCGAGGTTGTTGAAACATTTGTCAAACAAAGCAGTGGCGATCGCGTCAAACGGGCGATATTGCGCTGCTCTGTGCAGGATGACGGAGTGGGATTGCCTCGCGAACAGTGCGATCGCTTATTTGAGTTACACAGCCGCAATTCTCATAATTGCCATTTGACAGGCATCGGTCTAGGTCTCTATCGCAGTCGGCAAATCATTCTGGCTCACGGTGGGCAGATCGGTGTTGATAGTCAACCAGGTAAAGGAGCCGACTTTTGGTTTACCTTGCCCCTGAGTGAACAGACGGTTTAATCTCTGGGTTGGTGCAATTCTTTTAAGTTCCGGATTGGAGGGCAGACGAGAGCCACGATCGCCGCTACTAAAATCGTGCCAATTCCACCGCTCACAACTGATGCAACCGCACCAAACATCGCAGCCACAACCCCAGACTCAAAACCACCCAACTCATTAGACATGCTAATAAAGACGCTATTAATCGCCGAAACACGTCCACGCAAATGATCGGGCGTCCACAGTTGAGCCAGGGTATGGCGAATGACGACGCTGATATTATCGAGCGCACCGCTCAGAAACAGCATCAGGAGTGAAAGCCAGAGCGATCGCGAATAACCAAAAATGATGGTCACGATACCAAAGCCAGCTACCGCAGCAAGCAGGGCTTTCCCAGCAGGTCGAATCGGCGGCAAGTTGACTAAGAGTGAACCCATGAGTAAGGCACCCATTGCTGGGGCAGCTCGCATCCAACCTAGTTCAGCAGCACCCACATGCAAGACATCTCTGGCATAAACAGGCAGTAGTGTCACAGCTCCACCGAGTAAAACGGCAAACAGATCGAGGCTCATGGCCGCCAAGACAATCGGGTGCTGCCGCAGAAAGGCAAAGCCAGCACTGAGCGATCGCAATGACATCGGTTCTTTAACAGTTTGAACGCGGCGATCGGGCAGTTGAGCAATCAGCGCCAGGTAAATCAGGCTTGTGACAGTTACGATGCCGTAAACGGGGGTGGCTCCCCCCAGAGCAGCGATCAACAAACCACCCAGCGCGGGACCTGTGACGGATGCACTTTGAAAGACAAGACTGTTCCATGTGGCGGCATTGGTGTAAGCCGAAGTCGGAATGTATTGCCAGAGGAGTGCATCAGTGGCGGGTTTATGGAAGCCGCGCGCTAGTCCAATTAAAAACAAACAGACGTAAATCAACCCGATAGAACCTTGCCCAATAGAAATGAACGTCAACCCTAGAGAACAAAGCGTCATTAAGCCGCCACAGGCTAAAATGATGCTTTTGCGGTGGGCCTGGTCGGCAAAGTGTCCGGCAAAGAATGTAACGGTCATGATGGGTAGAATCTGCACTAACCCGACTCCACCTAGGATTAGCGGATCGCGAGTGCGTTCATACAACTCCCAACCAACGGTTACAGTTTGCATCTGAAACAGGGTGAGCAAAAGCAAGCGGGCGATCGCGAGGTTTCGATAGTTGGGGTAACGCAATGCCAGGAAAGCATCTTGCCCCGCAGGGAGCTTCAAAAGACCCATATTGATGACTCCTTAAACTTTTTTGGCGGTCACTCGCAGGCGGCGATAATCAGCAGTCCAGCCACTATCTTTGTACAGGACTGGCTTGAGTTGAGCTTCGGTCATTTCAATGGCTTGAGCCTGCTGGTCAGCGGGAATATTTGACAGGATGCCGTTTGCAAACATGCGGAACCAATTGCGTAGCCCAGCATCCCCGTCTTGCAGAGGTGTCGGGCGGTCAAACAGACTTGCCTGGGTCACTTCAAAGCCTGCCTGCTCTAGGCATGTGGCATACTCTGCCACACTGGGGAAATACCAGGGGTTCCAGCGATCGCAGTCGGGATAACCAAGTTGCTTTAACGTGCGAAACAGCACGGTCATCATCGCGTGAATGTTGCCTTTGCCACCAAACTCTGCAACAAAGCGTCCGCCAGGTTTAAGTGCGCGATAGACGCTAGCAATCACTGCGTCTGCTTCAGGGATCCAGTGCAGGGCCGCGTTAGAAAAAATGGCATCAACGGGCGCAGGTAACTCAAATTGACGGGCATCAGCGATCGCAAAGGAAATGTTTGGATACGTTTGTTGAGCAACGGCAATCATAGCGGGATCAGCGTCGATGCCGGACACAATGACATTCTTTTCGGCCAGTTTAGCCGTTAGATGTCCGGTGCCACAGCCTAAATCCAGGATGTGTTCGCCAGGTTGAGGGGCTAGCCATTCGATCAGGGATTCGCCATATTGCCAGACAAATTGGTGTTGGCGATCGTAAAGAGTGGTGTTCCAGTGTTGGTGGGGCATAGGTGGAAAGATTTTGAAGGGTTTAGCATTCATTCGGTCAACGGCAGGGTTTAGCATTCGGGCAAAGAATGAGGGCAGCAATCAGAGTTTGTTTGCCGAATGCTAAACCCGTACGGGAAATGGGGGTTAAGCGAAGGTTGTTTGAGCATCAGATCGAGTCAGGGCAGCGATCGCGGGGGCGGTTAAGCGACAGAGCCGAACTTCTTCGCGAATTTGTGCGCCTTTCTGTTTGTAAAAAGCAATGCCATTTGCGTTGCGGGTTGCGACAGTCCATTCAATGCGCCCGCAATGACGGGTTTGGGCAATCTCGGCAACGTACTTCACTAGAGCCGTGCCAATGCCTTGTCCGCGCCACTCTAACTGCACAAACAGGTCATCCATCCAAAGAGTAGGTTGGGCTAAAAAGCTGGAGAAGTTTTGAAAAAACACAGCAAAGCCGACAGGCTGGCCTGCAACTTCAGCGAAAACAGCTTCAGCACACGGGCGATCGCTGAAAAAAGCTTGTTGCAAGATTTCAGGTGTAGCACGCACCGCATCTGGACATCCATCGAAGCTCGCTTTTTGATGAATAAACGCCAAAAGTTGGTCGAGATCGGCGATCGTTGCCGCTCGAATTCGGAGGTTTAAGGGCTGCATAGCAAGTTCCAGTGAGAAATCTTCTTTGAATGTAAGCGACCTTTTTATAGACGTCCAATATATATTTAAGTCAGTTCTTATACTTTCAAAATATAAGTCGTCGATGGAACTGCGCCATTTGCACTATTTCATTGCAGTTGCTGAAGAACTGAACTTCAGTCGGGCAGCGGAGCGGTTACACATGGCTCAACCTCCGCTGAGTCAGCAAATTCGTCAACTCGAAGATGAGCTAGGGTTTCAACTATTTCACCGCACAAAGCGGCGGGTTGAACTGACTGCAGCGGGGCAAGCTTTTTGGCTAGAAGCCCAACAATTACTGCGATCGCTCGATCAAGCGGTTGAAACAGGCCGACAGGTGAGTCGGGGTGAAGTGGGCCAACTGGCGATCGGGTTTGTCAGTTCAACGGCTTACAACATTCTGCCGCCCGTGTTAAAAGCCTTTCGGCGGCAAGTTTTGGGGGTGACGCTAGAGTTGCGCGAACTCACAACGCGCGAGCAACTGCAAGCCTTGCTAGAAGGCAAACTCGATATTGGGTTTGCCCGTCCTCCTGTGGAAGAATCTGAACTGGCAACCCAGGTCATTTTTCGAGAGCCGTTGATGATTGCCCTGCCAGAATCGCATCGACTCCGCAAACGTGCCAAAGTCTCGGTGCGATCGCTCTCGCAAGAACCGTTTATCCTGTTTCCTCGCGCTGTTGCACCGGGACTCTACGACCCCATCATCAGCTTGTGCTTAAAGGCCGGATTTAGTCCGCAGGTGGTGCAAGAAGCCATTCAAATGCAGACGATTGTGAGTCTGGTTGCCGCCGAAATGGGCGTGGCGATCGTCCCCCTATCGCTCAAAAACCTGCAACGGCAGGGAGTAGTCTACAAACCGCTGCAAGAATCAACACCGATTGTCGAAGTTGTGATGATTTGGCGTAAAAATCCGACACCAGCAGTACAACGTTTTTTAGAAGTTGTGAACTCTATCTGTACGGATTCTGAGATGTTTGCCCAAGTCTAAAAAAGATAATCAAACTATCTTTTCAGCTTTCTTCTGCTGTTGTTTTTCAAGATACTGCTGATGTTCTTCGGTAGCTAACCAGTAGGCAGATGCAGGTTGAATTTGAGTTACAACTGGTTTGCTGTAAACCCCCTGACTTTCCAACTCTGACTTTGCTTGAATCGCTGTCTGTGTTTGCGCTTGAGAATGACAGAAAATCACCGAACGATATTGTTCTCCGCGATCTGCTCCTTGTCGATTGAGGCTCGTTGGGTCGTGAATTTTCCAGAAAACAGCCAACAACTCTTCATAGCTAACCACTGCGGGATCGTACTCAACCTGACAGACCTCAGCGTGTCCTGTAATTCGCGCCAGCACATCTAAGTAACATGGGTTCTCAAAGTGGCCGCCCATATAACCAACGGACGTAGAAAGCACCCCCTTCACCTTCCGAAAGTTTGCTTCCACGCCCCAAAAACATCCCGCTCCAAACGTCGCCTTTTCCATCGCGATCGCCCTCTTACCCTACAAAGGTTGTTCTTTCGGTTGCCACTCTGCCTTCTCCGGCAGTGGAATAAACTCCGCTTCCTCTGGCACTGACTCAAAGCGTCCGGCTTTCCAATCTTCTTTTGCCTGCTCAATCCGATCGCGCCGACCTGAGACAAAATTCCACCATTTGTAGCGGGAGCCAACGGGTTCACCACCCACCACAATACAGCGTGCCTCAGTATCAGCCGCAACCGTTACCGTCGCGCCTTGAGTCAAAATGGCGAGCCGATGTTGTTCTAGCGGGTGATCGTTTAGCTTTAGCCCTGCGGTCACGCTGTAAACCGCTTGCTCGCTGTAATCTGTTGGCAAAACGATTTGCGTCCCTGGAGCAAATTGCACATCCAGGTAAATCATGGGCGAGAAAGTCTGCACTGGGGAGGTGCGCCCGTAGGCAGAGCCAGCAATCAGCTTGATTGAAACGCCATTTTCTTCCCAGGCGGGCAAATCTGTCGCTGGATGATGCCGAAACCAGGGTTCTGTCTCCTCATGTTCATCTGGCAAAGCTACCCATGTTTGAATGCCATGCAACGTAGCTTCCTGCGATCGCTCAGCAACCGGAGTTCGCTCAGAATGCACAATCCCACGTCCTGCGGTCATCCAATTCACAGCACCGGGGCGAATTTCTTGCACACTTCCCACACTATCGCGATGTAACAAAACCCCTTCAAACAAATAGGTCACGGTCGCTAAATTGATATGAGGATGCGGTCGCACGTCAACCCCTTTGCCCTCAGGAAACACCGCTGGACCTAAATGATCAAAGAAGATAAATGGCCCCACCAGAGTCACTACCTCTGAAGGAAGCAACCGACGTGCTTGAAAGCCACCCAGATCTTGAGTATGGGGTTCAATAATGTGCTGGAGATAATCAGACATAGCGACAGGTAGAAAGTGAATAGATGGAACGAAACTAGGAATAGTCTAAACGGGAAAGTCTATTCCGTCCGATAAGCTAAGTCACTCAACTGGAAAAAGTGGCTAATTCAGTACCTTCTACGTCCCAAGGGTTGATGCGACTTCTCTGGCTCCCCAAAAGCAAAAAGACGGGATAACCCGCCTTCTGCTTTAAATATTTCTACCGAACGGTAGAGGACTAATTACCGCGATTGACAGCTACTTCAGCTTGCTTAAATTCTGTTTCTAAGCGATCCTTCAGCTTTTGAGGTACTGGACGGTTGGGGTAAGAACTGTAGTGACCTGCCAATGAGTTCAATGCTGTCCGCATGGTTGTAAACGAGCTGAGGCGCGTTAAGGAAGTATTTCGGCGATAACGGGCAACAAAGTCGTTGATCAACTTACGGGCTTCCGTTTGGGCGGTTAGTTTCTCAGGAGTGCCATCAGGTAAGTTAATCGCTGTCCGTAATGTTTCAATCACGGTCAGGGTATCTTGCTTGTAGTCACCTGACATTGCATCAGCATAAGCAGCGGAGGCACCCATCAATGAGATGAAAAGCACCAGAACGAAGGAAAGCAGACGAGCAAGTTGACGCTTCATAAGAGTTGACGGTAGCCTGTTGAACTTTGTAAACATCTTTAAAATCAAACCTTTACTATGTTACTGCGATTCAGAAGTTTTCCGATCGCTCTTTCTCTAGCTCAGAATTTTGAGCCTGTTTTCTGCCGGGGTCGCTTCGAGCGTTGAGGCGATCGTCCACCTACAGCAGCGTTATAAATTTGCTCGTTTGCCGCTGCCGATTGAAATAAGTCTACAACTGGATTGGGATAGTCAACGCCAAGACGCACCTCAAATCGTTGCTGCTCAACAGGCAAAAGCTTCCAGGGTTCGTGTACTTTTGCCGCCGGAACTTGGCTTAATTCCGGTAGCCAGTGTTTTACATATTCACCCTGGGGGTCGTAGTCTTTTGCTTGCTTCAAAATGTTAAAGAAGCGAAAACCGCGGGCATCATTGCCAACACCCGCCGTATAGTTCCAGTTGCCGTAGTTGCTACACACGTCATAGTCAATCAACAGCGACTCAAACCATTCAGCCCCCATGCGCCAATCAATGCCTAAATTCTTAGTGAGAAAGCTAGCCACATTTTGGCGACCCCGGTTTGACATAAAGCCCGTAGCCGACAACTCGCGCATGTTAGCGTCTACTAACGGAAAACCCGTCATTCCCTCGCGCCACAGCTCAAAACGCTGCCAGTCTTCCTTCCAGGGAATCTCGATGCCTTGCAAGCCTGCGGGTTGAAAGACCTTATTGCCATGCTTTGCGCAAATAAACCGAAAGTAATCACGCCAGAGCAACTCAAAAATCAACCAATAGGTTGAATCATTGCGCACCCGCATCTGCTCATATTGCTGCACCTGCTCATAAATGTAGCGGGGGGATAAGCAGCCCAATGCTAGCCAGGGCGAAAATTTTGACGAGTAATCAGCTCCCTTCATGCCATTGCGCGTTTCTTTGTACACGCGGAGGCGATCGCCCTCCCAAACATAAGCTTTGAGTCTCGCCATACCAGCCGTTTCACCGCCCTTAAACGGCAACACGCACCGCTCATCAGCAGCAGGGAGGGTTAAGCCAAAGTCAGCCAGTCCTGGCAAGTCACCACGTTCAATGTTCTCTGGCAGGCTGAGTAGAGAATTGGGCGATCGCAATATCGGGTTTACTGTCGCCAACTTTTCGACCTGCTTACGAAAGTCAGTAAATATCTCTGGCAGTTGGGAAACTTTGAAGGGCAAATCATCGGGATGGTAAAGGGTATGTCCCCAAAAGCCCCTGAGAGCCGTTTTAGTTGAGCTAAGAGCTTGCTTTAAAGCCCCTTCGACCGCTCGTTCTTCTGCTGTGACCTCGCGATGGTAGTAAATGGCTGACGCGTGTAGCTGCTGTGCCAGCTCTAGCAACACCTGTTCAGGCTTGCCCTGCCGAATCACCAGATCACTTCCCAGGGCTTGCAACGACTGACGCAGATCCGCCACACTCTCCAGCAAAAACTGCGATCGAAATGCGCCCGTCTTTGGAAAACCAAACCGTGTCTCCCCAAACTGGCGCGGGTCAAAACAATATACCGGAACCACCCGCGATCGCTGTTTAAGTGCTTGGTGTAGCGGTTCGTGGTCATGGACACGCAAGTCATTGCGATACCAAATTAAAATGCAAGGCTCAGGCATAAAGCAGCACAACTCTAGACGGATGAAGGAATCGGTTTCTTTATGAGATCTATTTGTATTTTTGTATAGTTTTGTAAATAAAGGAAGGGTGCAATGGCGCGATCGCCCGTTATTGGCGTGATGGGACCCGGTGAAACAGCTACCCCTGAAGACCTTCAGGCAGCTTTTGAGTTGGGCCAACAAATTGCGATCGCCCGATGGATTTTGCTAACCGGGGGACGTAATACAGGCGTAATGGATGCGGCTAGCAGAGGCGCAAAAAGTGCAAATGGATTTACAGTCGGTGTCTTACCAGGCAGTAGTAAAGCAGGAATCTCAGCCGCTGTCGATTTACCAATTTTGACGGGTATGGGTAGCGCTCGTAATGCGATTAACGTTTTGAGCAGTGATGTCGTTGTTGCCTGTGGTATGGGCGCTGGCACTGCTTCAGAAGTTGCTTTGGCGATCAAAGCTCAAAAGCCAGTTGTTTTACTCAATGTCAACGCAACTGGGCAACAGTTTTTTGGGGAGTTAGCGCCGCAATTGGTGCAAATTGCTATGTCCGTAGAAGGGGCGATCGCCCAAATTAAACTGTTTTTGTCAACTGGCCCGATGTAACACCAAGCTACCGAGCTTAGAAACAATTGATCGACACGAGTTGGCAGTCAAGAAACAACATTAAATCTTGCACTGTTTCAAAATCATCAAAGCTGAATGCATCACCCAAACTAACTCCAAAGGTTTCCTCAAACGCTTCAGCAAAAGTAATTTCCCAGTCAAACCAGCAAATCAGGGGGAGGCGTAAGTCAGCCACTAGGCGATCGCTCGGCTGCACTCGCGTAATCTCAAGCTGCGTATGCTCTGACATCTGAATGCAAAAGAACTCAACCACTACAAACGAAATGGTCTGAGCCTGCCAATGTTCGATGTACCAATCATCTAAACTTAAAGCCGAACGCTGACGCAAAAACTGACGAACCTGCTGTTTGGTTCGCATATCAGGACTCAGATCAGCATAGGTGCTGACACTGACAAGAAAATTTTTGAGCCGTCGCCACATGCGCTGCAAAACCCAGCTTCAATTTGACCTTAGTATTCCCATCGCTAAATCGATCTCTCAAAACTTTTCAGCAAATAACCAACTTAAAAGTGAGTACTTTTGAGGATTTGCAATCGAAAAAAGACGGAATTTTGGTCAGATTTTATGCTTCTAGTTCATAAAACTAAAATTTAAGCCTATTTCTGCAATGCGGTAGAGTTCAAACAGTCCAAATTTGAGGAACATAAGGTCAGTCTGTGCTCTCACACGGTCTGCTCGCACCGCAATGCGACACTGTTTTGACCGTTCAAACTGCCCCCAATTTCTTATGTACGCGATTGCACTGTAAACTCAGCCGATAAACTCGTCGGCTAAGGCTCATCTAGATCGGCTTGAATGCACTCTACAGGTTGCACTGCGCTCGCCTAAAGAACTTGAAGTTCAAGAACATTCTCAACAACTTGTGCATCACGCTCCAGCTGAATGCATTTCTTTTGTTACAGATTCTCATTTTGGGAAATAGACACTAAACCCGTGATTTAGTTCAAATTTGGCTATTCCACTTGAAAAACTGCGTTACATTATTCAAAAAGGTTTACAAAAAGACACACTTATGACGGTTGCTTATCCCCGCAAGTTCAACAACTCCATCGGCGCTCGCGAGATTTTGGCTCAGGTGATCCGCGATCGCGAAGCCCATCTCATCACCCTCAATCGTTATCGTTACAACGAGCAGCGTAGTTGTAAGGATCTCACCAACCTGATCGAACTCCTAGACGGTAAGCCAGCGACTCTCGTTCGCGACCTTTCGCGGCACGTCTCCGATGAAGCACGTCATGCCGTGTGGCTCACCGAGTTGCTGGTCGAGTTAGGCGCAGACGTTGGCACACCTCCGGGTTCTTCTTATATTGAAGAGTTTGAACGGCTCCTCGATTCTGAAGCTCAGGATGTGAAAGCCGACATTGATGGAGTCATCATTTCTTCTCTGGCAGCTATTAATGTCACCGAAAAACGCGGCTGCGAGTACTTCTCAGCTCACATTTACGCTTTAAAGCAAGCCCCTCAAACCGAAGAAAATATTCGTATTCGCGAAACAATCGAAAAAATCTTCCCAGAAGAAGCAGCTCATGTGCGCTGGGGCACCCGTCTGTTAGCTGAAATAGCAGACAAAAGCCCTGAGCATCGCCACAAAGTTGAAATCGCTCGTCGTCGCTACACAGCCATTGAACAGGCAGCCTATGAGGCTGGCATGGACTTCACGATGGGGGCTGAGCTGCGTCGGGTCAACAAGCTTCTGGAAATTTCAGAAACCATGCCTCCGTTACAACGGGCCCAGTACGTTGTCGAGCGTCTACCTCAAACCTTACTGGCACCCGATCTGCAAAAAACCCGAATTGATGTGGCTCAACGTGCCTGGAAGCGCGACCCTCAAGCTTTTGTCGAACGTTTAATCCCTATGTTCTTCCAGGGTCTTAACCGTAGCAACATTCCAGTAAACAAAGACAAACAGAAAGACAAGGTTTCTGCTTAAGTTGGCTAAGTCTCTCAGTGCTTTTGCCCCTCTTGAGGGGCTTTTTGCTGTTTGTCAGGTAATTGGACTTTAGATTGAATGCCATTTCCCACTATGTGTAAGGGCGAACGGCCGTATAGCCTTTGGCATGGCTGCGCTAGCGCCCCTCCTAAATGTGGTGTATTTTCTGAAATAGTCCAAACTCCAGAGGTAATCAACTCCCCTTTTACCCCAAACCTGAAAAAATCAAGCAACTTGGTCACTTGTTGAGTAATCAGAGTTACCGTTATGGAGAATGGTGCGATCGCCCCCAAGCGATAGCTGTTGCACCTTTACTGTTGCTTTTTTGCCCACTCATAGAAGGCGGACTCTCATGGCATCCTTCCCAACTGAAACACTCACTCCACCATCCGAAGTTTTTTCTGAAACGCTGGTTGATGAAATGACAGCCAACCAACCCGTTGACGTGATCGAAGCTGTCATCGCCAGCTTAGATACCGATAAGACAGCGATGGTGAGCCAGAGTAATGGTGGCTACACCTGGAAATTTAAGTACGGCACGATTGAAGCCTTTGTTCATTTGACAGGCACTTCTGATGAAGACACTCTAACGGTTTGGGCTAGAGTACTCAAAGCGCCTTTCAAAAATGAAGCACAGCTCTTAAAAGAAGTAATGGAGCTAAACTGGTCTACCACTCTTGAAGCCCGATTTGCGTTGATGGTCGATGAAATCGTAGTGGTGTCAAGCCGCTTGATGGCCGACATCTCACCAGGTGAAATTTCACGCTCCATCACAATTGTGGCGAGCCTGGCAGATGAATACGACGAGCCATTGCAGGCAAAATATTGCTAATGCCCGCTACCAACAATCAATCTGCATAACTCTAAATTGATCGAGATGGGCATGACGAACGTTCTTTGGTAAAAATCTAGCTTAGCGTCTGCGTTAAGGCTAGATTTTCTTTTTGCAAGGCAGTCTGAACGGGTGAATACTTGGCGACTTATTCCACTGATCTCGGCATCTGGTGCATTTCACATGGCAGTGGATGAGTGGCTATTAGAGCAACATCGCCACGGTCATCAACCATCAGTCCTACGGTTTTATCAGTGGGAACCAGCAGCCCTCTCTCTCGGCTACCATCAACGCCAAATTCCTGACGGTTGGAGGAATGTGAAATGGCAGGGGCGATCGCTCGATCTTGTCCGACGTCCCAGTGGGGGGCGAGCGGTGTTGCATCAGGGTGATTTGACATACGCCATCATCACATCTGACCTACCAGGACGACGACGAGAAATTTACCAGACGCTCTCAGCCTTTTTGGTGGAAGGTTGGCGATCTCTGGGAGTGCCCCTCTTTTTTGGTAAAACTGGACGCGGGTATATCCACAATCCCAGTTGTTTTGGCACGGCGACCGATGCCGATTTAGTCACAGCAGATGGATATAAATTCATTGGCAGCGCTCAGCTTTATCGAGGTAAGGCACTGCTACAGCATGGGTCGATGCGATTGGCTCAGGATTCCGACCTGTTCTACAAAGTTTTTGGCGATCGCCAAGCAAGTCTTGCTCCATCGATTCCCACAAGTATTGAAACAATCGTCTCGACCCTTACACAGACAGCCAGACTTCACCTGGGTGCTGATTTCGTAGTTACGCCTTTGACAGCTGATGAGTACCGCGCGATCGCCGAATTTCAACAACAAAAAGTAAAAGCACCTATAGTTCTGAGTTAATTCTTTCTTGCAATAGTTGCTCGAAATCACGCATCTAATTTTTATTCTTTTGGAATGTATCGCAACATCTATTAGGCTTCATATTGCTATTGCGCTACTTTGTTCGCAATTACCAAACAAATGAAACATTTTTCAATAAATTAAGAGAGATACATTTGTTCATCTTCTCTATCTCACTATGTTCAGGTCTATCTTTCTTCTTTTCCTTTCCAACGTCTTTATGACCTTTGCCTGGTATGGTCATCTCAAAAACCTGAAAGCGGCCCCTTTATGGATTGCGATCGCGGCTAGCTGGTCAATTGCGTTTTTTGAGTATTGCTTTCAAGTACCTGCCAATCGTATCGGGGCACAGTACTTTAGCTTGCCGCAGCTCAAGGTCATGCAAGAAGTTGTGACAATGCTAATCTTTGCAGGGTTTAGCGTGGGCTACATGAAAGTACCAGTCACACGCAATTACTTCTTCGCAGCTATGTTGTTGGCAGGGGCTGCTTACCTGATTTTTAGCGAAAAACCCCGCTAACTGAAGTTTGGACTAATTCCAAAAATACACCACATTTGGGGGCAAACAGCTGTTTGCCCTTACATTACATATATAGCAATACTGGAAAATGTTAGGACGGGGTGCAGGGGTGAAACCCCTGGCTGGGAGCGCAGCTCCCACATCCTCTTCTACCAACTTCTATGCGTAGCGCTATAGTGGGAAATTGCATTTAGTCTAAAGTCCAACCGCTAAGGAATTTGCAAGTAAATGTTATCCCAATAATGGTTTGACAATAACAACCCCTTACCACAAAAGGTTTTACTGAACTGGTTTACGGGTGGATTGATCCCTGACAAATCCACCTTTCAACCCTGCATCTGGGTCACGTAACCTTACATCAGCAGGCACATCAAATGCGCATGGAATTTCAGTTGCCCAACACAAACCATCATCAGGTGCTCGATAAAACACATCGTTAGTCTGTTTGCTTGTTGTGGCGACTTGGCGCAACGGGGGCGGCAACAGCAATCGAGGCGAGACTGATTGGTATAGCAAGATACTCACCAGAACACTGAGCGACACTGCTAAGAAAATCAGGGAACGACAGTTTAAGCGTGCCAGCTTTTGCTGAATAGACTGCAAATTTTGATGGATTTGAGTACTATTTGCATGACTATAAACAGTTAGAAAAGCCAGTGGGATTAATAGGATGTAGGGGTAACCAAATCGGAACATCGGTGAGGTAACAGCTAAAAATCCCATACCGAGCAGCGCGATCGCCCCTAACCACCACCACCCACGCACCGTGCTTTTTAGCAACGGCTTTAACAGCAGCAAACTACTTACCAGAGTTAGAAGAGCAACAACACTCATGATCAGGTTCTCTTTGGCAGACGTTAACCATCGCCAAAATCGCCATGCGATAAGTGGTACTCCGGATGGGGCATCATTTCCTAGTTTCTCAAGCCAACCATGCGTATTGTTAGCGATTCGTTCTAACCGCTCTGAAGCAGGTGCCCAAGGTACATCAAGACAAAACGCTGTCGCAGGGTAAAGTGGGCAGCCAGAGCTAACCAGGCCAGCTAGCACCATTGGAGTCAAGATTAGCAAGACGATCGCTCCACCCAACCCTAGCTTTTGCCATTGCTTGTAATGAGCAGCCACAAAGAAAGCGATCGCAACCAGCAGCAGCGGGATTGCAACAAGCTTCATCGTGACAGCCCCTGCTGCCAATACGAGTGGCGCGGCGGCTGGCATTGCCGATTTCGTCTCAGGCAAATAAGCGGGAGTATTGCAAATTAGCAAAATTGACCAAGCGACTACCCCTACCAGCACCATAACTGGTAAGTCAGGGGAAGGTGAGACGAGAATTTCGGCAATTAAGCGATAACCCAGGATAGGCAACACGATCAACACCGAAAAAGCAAGTAAAAACCAGTCGCTTGGTCGAGGCGATCGCTGCCAACAGTGCCTCAGCGCGATCGCAATTTGCAGCAAAACAATCAGGCAAACAAATCCGTTTGTAATAGCTGTTGCCCGCGTTTCAAGTAGAGGAGGGTTAAACGGTGCTGCCAGAGCAAACCAGGAAGACGTAAACCCTAAATTTGAAAATAAGAGTGCCAGGCCAGGTACAGCCCCAAACCGTGCTAACCACTGAATTGTGCTGTAGTGATAAAGTCCGGTATCAATCCATGTGATTGTCTGGGTCGTGAGCAGAGCTGACGCGATCGCGCAGCCAGCAAAAACCCACCCTAAAGCCGGGGGACGATTTTGCCAGAGGTGTTGCAACTCAAGCCGAGTAGCGGGAAATGCCCAAACAACGCCGACCCAAGCCAGCGCTACTCCAATTCCCACAAGGGGGGTCAAAGGTAGGACTAAAGAGACTGCAAGCAGGGATACAGCAAGCAAGACAACGCCCAACCAGAGCGATAAAAGCCAGCGATCGCCCCACCGCTCAAACCAACGCTCGGTTAACCAACACAGCACGCCTGTACCAATTACAGTGCAAACGAGTGTTAATAAGACCCAGGCGGCAATGAAGTAGAGCATTCACTTTTTGGTAAAAAAGGTAAAACCGACTTGCGTCAAAAGACAAAACCTGCAAACCCCTTTCCAAAAATAGTAGTTCACGCTTCTTTTACGTGGTTGCAGGGCAAAATCGAGGGCTAGGTAGTCCTACACACCATAGATTGGCCTGAAGAAAACCAGCGTAGATGGTACAAGCCCCAATCCTTACACGATCTTTATAGCCGTAACTTCTCCATTCGAGCTGCAAGCCTTCATAAAACCAGCGCCAAACATTTAAGCAAGCTTTAATCATCTCAAATCCAATCAATAAATCTTTATTCCGCTCGGTAGAAATACTTTACTCGTCCACTCTGCAAGATTGTCATGAATCCACGTCTGCATCTGGCACAATCAGAAACAGTAGCTTGAGAGGTTAATGAGGCAACAACGATGCCAGCACCAGCATGGGCGATCGCAATTTTTGATATTGACGGAGTCGTTCGCGATGTTAGCAACTCTTACCGTCGGGCATTAGCAGACACGGTAGAGCATTTCACCAGCGGAGCCTATCGACCTTCTCAACAAGATATCGACAACTTGAAAGCAGAGGGCATTTGGAACAACGATTGGGAAGCATCACAAGAGCTGGTTGCTCGCTACTTTGAGCAGCAATCATGGTCGCGTGATGAAATTAAACGGGCGATCGCCTACCCCGAAATTGTTGAGTTCTTTCAGAGCCGTTACCGGGGTGACACAACTGACGACACAAGCCTGTGGAATGGCTACATCTGTCAGGAACCCTTGCTGATGGAATTGGCCTACCTCGAAACGCTCAGTCAAGCAGGCGTTGCCTGGGGATTTTTTAGTGGTGCAACAACAGGTTCTGCTCGCTATGTTTTAGAACACCGCTTAGGACTCAAAACTCCGCCCCTCGTTGCGATGGAAGATGCCCCTGGTAAGCCCGATCCAATTGGGTTATTTCAAACGATTCAACGAATTGAAGCGGCAGCGGGGGATGTTCCCGTTTTTTATGCAGGGGATACCGTCGCTGATATGCAGACCATCAACAATGCTCGCCACGACCAACCTCATCGTCCTTGGGTGGCCGTTGGTGTTTTACCGCCTCACGTGCAACAAGCACCCACACAGATGCAACAAGCGGCGGCACGACTGAAAGAAGCAGGCGCACATTTTGTCTTACGCAACGTGCAAGAGTTGACGCCCTCACTGATGCAAGAATGGCTCGATCGCGGATCTCTGGCATAACCGCGCAGCATCACTCCACAGGGATGAGATCGCCCTACTCGCGATGCCCAAATGGAAAGCGTCTTGGCTTTTCAGGCGGTTTGGTGCCAACCCGAGTTAGGGTAAGCCAAATGATGACAAGTCCAGCAGCCACTAAAAGGGTTGCGTTGCTAACCTCGTAGTGGTCAAACTCTTCAACCACAAGATCAAAAACGCCCATCCAGGTCAAAAAAGCACCAAAAATCAGGCAGAATCCGATCGCCGCGCCCAAAATCAACTTAAAGTCTGTCACGTGCTGTTCGGTGTCTGCGATCGTTTCAGGCAGAAACAGCTTCAGCAATTTTGCAAGGTCGGGTTTATTCATCTTCAGCCAGAAATAGAGTTCTGCTACCCCAACCCTAGCGCACCTCGCTTAAAACGATCAGAAATCAACATTTGCAAACAAAACCCACACTTGTTCCCCTTCAGCCTTAGCTCCACAGATGCACTAAAGGCAGCACAGACGGAACGCAATTAGCCTAAGCACCCTGAAAAGTAAACCGCTCCCAAGCAGCAACCGAAGCACTGATTAAATTTTCTGTAAAGCAAAAAGAAAATCCCAGTGATATCACAGAGGAAACGATAAAATTCTCTCGTGGATGTATATAGGAAAGGTGCTTTAGCCTAGCTACTTTTCTGATTTTCTAAAAACAACTCTTCTTTATCCCTCTGGGAAGCATAAATTCTTTTATACACAACTTCTTCAAAGACCTTAATGAATCCCTTTGGAGGGTTTATGCAATCCTTTCAAAACGTTTTAACCCTAACTTCAACAACAGTTTTAGGATTTCTCGTACTCAATATTGCTCCAGCACCCGCTCACGCTATTGGAGTGGGTGGTGAAGTGTTGCCCCCTGATGCAGTTGTTAATGGTTACTCACTGACAGATGCGGCAGAGGCAATCACACTCTGGCAAGACACCTATGATCCGATTTACTTGCCTGATTTTCCTTTTCAACTTCTTAGTTTTGCCAGCTTTGACTACACGGTTGCTCCCAACACTTACTTGTTTCTTCCAATCTCTTCTTCTAACAATTCGCCACCAATTATTGGCGATTTTCCCTCTACTCTGGCAGAAGCAATACCTTACACCTTTGGTCCAGAGCAGATAGGAGGTAGTTTCCAAATTACAGTAGATGGTCAAACGACCGACATCGGCCCTGCCTATCTGACTGGCCCATTTAAAATGGCACTTCCAAATGGTGGTAACACGACATTCACCTTGTCAGCGTTTTTAACACCGCTTGCACCAGGAACTCATACAGTTGGTTTCCAAGGTAGTCTCGATGGACAAGCATTCCGCGATTATTGGACTGGTCTGGGCGAAACATGCGATGACCCCTGCCTCTCTTTTAACTTCGCCTACAATGTGACCGCAGTGCCTGAGCCAGCAACGATGGCCGGGCTAGCCTTGGCAGGGGCAGGGCTTGGCGTGCTACGACGCAAAAAACAGAAGTCGGTGGAGTAATACTCAACAAGCCGACCGCTATTCAAAGACTTCTACCCTAACGAATAGACAAGTGATTCAACAGAGGCGATCGCGAAGGAAATTCAAAATCGCCTCTTTTCTTCTGGAAAATTCTGGGTCTTAGGCTGATTCCTTTCTAGGTGGTGGCACTGGGTCATACCCACCTGGATGAAACGGATGGCAGCGGCACAAACGTCCAGCAGTGAGCCAACTCCCTTTCAAAATGCCGTGTTGCTCGATCGCCGCGATCGCATACGCTGAACACGTCGGCTGAAATCGACACATGGGTGGTAGTAGAGGGGAAATAAAAGCTCGATAGCTGTGAATCAATCCCAACAACAAAATTTTCATTTTGCTCGCGTTATCAATGTGGCGCTGAAAGAATCGAGGGAAATGAGAGACTTTTGACTTAAATTTATCAATCCCTACTTTGAAGTTAACAGTTAACCACGTATACTGATAGATTGTGCAAGAAGTTTTTTCTGACTCATTTGAGGAAGTTCAATGTCGCGATATAGAGGTCCACGTCTGCGAATTGCTCGTCGTCTAGGAGACTTACCGGGGTTAACTCGTAAATCTCCCAAACGGGCGTATCCCCCTGGGCAACATGGTCAAGAGCGTAAAAAGCGTTCTGAGTACGCCATTCGTCTAGAAGAAAAGCAAAAGCTACGGTTTAACTATGGTGTCACTGAGCGTCAACTTCTCCGTTATGTACGGAAAGCACGTCGTGCATCTGGTTCTACTGGTACGACCATTTTGCAACTGTTAGAAATGCGGCTTGATAACACCGTTTTTCGC
Organism: Leptolyngbyaceae cyanobacterium M33_DOE_097; assembly: GCA_015296075.1. Taxonomy (GTDB): domain Bacteria; phylum Cyanobacteriota; class Cyanobacteriia; order Leptolyngbyales; family Leptolyngbyaceae; genus DSRU01. The sequence goes on from DVDV01000236.1 coordinate 31,186, forward strand.
ATGGGGATGGCACCTACAATTCCCGCAGCTCGTCAGTTGGTTAACCACGGCCACGTCACTGTGAATGGCAAAGTGTTGGATATTCCCAGCTACAATTGCCGCCCTGGTGATGTCATTGCTGTGCGCGATCGCGATGCGTCACGCAAGTTGGTTGAAGCAAACTTGCAGTATCCCGGTTTAGCGAACCTCCCTAGCCACTTAGAGTTTGATAAGTCAAAACTCCAAGGTAAAGTGAATGGCGTTATTGATCGTGAATGGATAGCCCTGAAGATTAACGAACTGCTGGTGGTTGAGTACTACTCACGTCAAGCCTAACCCCCTTGGCACTACTAGCTAACTATTTCCGCGGCATTAATAAACTTTTGCAAAGCCTCCTGAACCCGTCAGTTAAGGAGGCTTTCCTTTTGTGAAGCCGACTCGAACCTCTCAAAGCCAATCAAGCCAGGCGTTTCTCAGTTTTTTTAAAGCTTAAGATTCCATCATCCTGAGTTTGCTCAGCGTTAATTGAACGTTTCAAATAGGGAAGTCTGAAGGAATATTCTCCTAATACTCGACTTAACAGTGAAGTTGGATCACCCTGCCCCAGACGCCAATCGCTTATCTCGGTTTACCCCAGTATGGACTGAGGGAAATTCGCTCGCGTTGCAGCTCGACTCAACGCTGCAAGATTTGCCCCTATGCCAGATCGCCCTCGACCAAGATCAGCGCGGGTGGGAGTTAGCTCAGTTGTTTGAGCAACACCCCCTTTTAACAGGAGTAATTCTAGTCAATCAAGAGCATTTCGTGGGTGTGCTTTCTCGGCGTAGGTTTCTTGAGTATCTCTTGCGGCCCCACGGGGCAGAGTTCTTTCTCAAAGAGACACTGTGGGTTTTGTATTGCTACGCCCGTTGTGACGAACTGGTCTTCTCCGGTACAACACCTATCCTAACGGCTGCTCAGCGGGTACTCCGGCGATCGCTCGAGTTGCAGACGGAGCCGATCATCGTCAAACTGACTGCAAACGATTACTACTTACTCGATCCCCAAGCTTTAAACATCGCTTACTGGCAACTGCGCGGCATCGAAACTCAGGTTCGCTACGAGCGTACCCAGGCAGAGCTAATTCAAAGCGACAAAATGGCAAACCTCGGGCGACTTGTGGACGGGGTTGCCCATGAAATCTTAGATCCAGTTAGCTTTATCTGGGGCAATCTCAACCATGTTTCCGACTATTGCCGCGACCTCTTAGACCTTTTGGGAAGTTACGAGCAAGTCTTGCCACAGCCACCTGCAACCCTCGCGCAAAAACGAATTGACCTGGAAGCCGACTACATCCAGCAAGACCTGCCCCAGGCGATCGCAAGTATCCGCTCCGGGGCCGAACGATTGTCGAAACTGGCAACGAGCTTGCAAAACTTTTGCCACATTGATGATGTCTACCCGAAGTCAGCCGACCTCCACGAATTGCTAGACAGCATTGTGCTGCTGTTTAAGAGTCGGTTGAGCAGTGAGATCCACTTCATTAAGCACTATGGGCATCTCCCGCCAGTGCCCTGTTATGCTGGGCAGCTTAACCAGGTTTTTATGAATGTTCTGAGCATGGCGGTTGATACGTTGCTCATGCAAGCTGTCAGCCAAGAATTAGAAATCGGTTTGCCAAGGGGTCAAGCCAACAACACAGCCACGGAAACCACGTTTGAACCGACCATCACGATCTCTACCGAGGTGCGATCGCTCACGGTTGGCAACCGAGAAGAACGGTGGATTGCGATCCGCATTATGGATAATGGGCCAGCCCTATCTGCCGAAAGCCTGGAACAACTGTGTGCGTCATTTACAGTTAAACAACGTGCCCTCAAGGAAACGAGCTTAGGCGTCAGTTATCAAATTGTGACAGCCAAACATGGCGGAAAATTTGAGATTTACTCCCCCTGCCGCCCGCAAACCATACACAGTCTTTACGCAGCGGGAACCGAATTTGAAATTTTGCTACCTTTTACGTGATCTTCAGTGTTTTTCCTTTAGGAGAGCGTGAATAATAGAAGCAACCAATGGCTTCACGGAGGTGACCATGTCCGATCTTTCTCATCCCGTTTCGACACCTAAAACGGCTCACGAGCTAGAGCAAATTATTCGTGAGTATCGGGCGAGTAACTTGACTGGGCAGGAATTGTTTCGCTGGTGGCAAATCATTCGAGATGGCGCGCTTAACCTGAGTGAAAACGATATGGAGGGTGATGTCGTTCCTGGCGAACAAAGCTACTAACGATCATGGATTAAATAAAATCGAATATTTTGCGGTTTAGAGGGGCGAACGGCTGTATAGCCTGCGGCATAACTACGCTAGCGCCCATCCAACAAAAGTATCGAAGTTATTTAATTCTCATTTCCAAGTAAACAAAGGGATTGTAGGCTGGGTAAAGCTAGTAACACCCATCATCAGCGTGAAACTCTTTGGGCAGCAAGCTCATTCTTCAACCCACCTACAGCCCTTCATTGGGTGAAGTTCCACCGACTTAATGCCATTAACGGCTCAAGCCAATCATAAAGTTCGAATTTTCAATTTGGCTTTACTACTCTAAGAAGGTGATCAAGCCATGCATTATTTCCTTCCTCTCACCGCGATCGCGGTGAGCTTTATGGCTGTAAATCCGGCTAAAGCCTCTCCAGTCGCAGCTCAGTCAGCCCCTCAAGCAGATCCAGCGCCGCAGCAAGAACTGCGACAAGAAATCATTCGAGCAGCCTGTCGTCAAAACCGGGCTGAAACCCTCGAAAATCCTTTTGTTGACGTATCCCGTGACCATTGGGCCTATAAAGCCGTCTTGACTATGCATTACTGCGGAGCTAATCGCCAAGCTGCCTTTGAGCAACCTAGCGATCAGCCAATCCAACCGAACGAAAATTAGACTGAGACTTCTTCTCTGAGATCGAGATTTGCTAAGTCACTTTTAAGCAGCCCCGTCAACAACGATTCAGGGCGCTGGTTGTGCGGCCAAGCAAAGGCATGACGAAAAGCTGCATCCTGACAGGCGCGGAGTTGATGAAAGTCAATCACATCGTGGGTTAACAGATTCTCATACTCAAACGGCAAGCGGACGTTGTGCAACCCAGCGTTGTCTGTACAGATAGCAATATCGACCCCGGCCTCAAAGCAGCGATCGAACACCACTTTGAGTTCGGCAATATCTTCTAGAGTGCCTGTCTTGAGATAAGTCGTTGGGCAAATCTCAAGACATTGGCCTGCCTCAGCAACCTGCTTCAACAGTTCTGGCTTCTGTAAGGGAATTTGAATGCCGTGCCCAATACGCATCAGGTAGGGTAACAACTCCGGGTGACAGCCCTCTTTTGTTTCGTAGACATGCCCAGTCGTGTTTAAACCCAGCGATCGCGCGTAGGCATACAGCTCAACAAACTCCTCCATCCGCTCACCGTAGTGATTGTCGCCCCCCGCGATGTCAACTGCACAAACGTATTCGCGATGCCGCACCGCTAAATCAACGATCGCCTTATTCACTTCGTAGGGCAACCGTGTATGCATACAAAGAATTTGGCTCGTCACAATCGGGTACTCATTCAGTTGACTGGCTTTACCAACCACATCAACAATCGTGTCCATGCGATTGATGCGCTCTGACTGGGGTAAGTGCTCTGGCGTCCGCAAGTAGGGTGTGTAACGCAACTCCAGATAGGCAAGGTTCTCAAAAACATAAGCACCTCGCATGAGCCGATAAACGAAGTAGGGTAGAGCGACTTCAGTTTGCACACTTTCAACCAGGGTATGCAACTCTAAGTACTCGTCCAAGGTGTTGCGAGGACGGGTGTAAAAGTCTTCAAAGTCTGGGTAATCAGCAAACTTTTGGGCTAGCTCGGTCGCATTACGCTGGAGATAGCGCCACAAAACTCTAGGAACAACTGAACCGCCTAGATGGCGGTGCAATTCAGCGTATAAAGCCACAATTCACCTCGCAAGATTAGAAATCGTTAGATGCTTTTATAAACCCGAAAAAGATTAAAAGAAAATAAATAAGAACACACAAGCTTAATCCTTAAGGTAGCAAAACTTATTAGAAAGAGGCTGAAGATGTGTTCCTAGCGAACTTAAAACTAAAAAGCCAATCTGAAATAAAAGAGGAACAACCAGAACGAAATTGATTGTCAATCCTCATTTCTGAAGAGATACTCCCTATCCTAGAAAATGGGATTCAATTTTGTCTCGTAGTATTGGCTGAATTCAGTCATAATGCTGAAAATTAGAAATATTACAAATTGCAAAAGTCGCTTTAATAATTGGCTGCAAAAGTAAATCTCCCAATAGACGTTGAATAGAACGCTTCTTCGCATCAAACAGTTGTGACAGCCAAGAAATACGTGTACTCAAATTTCAATCTGGCTGTTTCTTTCCCCCTGACAAGCGCTAAAAGTGCCAAAATCGTGCTGTTACTTGCCTAAGTTTGCTCGAATGAAGTTTCTTCGTCGTTTTGTTACCTTTTGGGCATTGTTTGCCCTCACTGCGATCGCGGTCATTAGCCTTGATTCGCACCGCAGTCTTTCAACCGATCCTTCACAGGTTCAGTCCGCTCAAATCAATGGCTCGCCTCAAAAACTAGCCCTGCTGCCTGACTACAGCCGTGACATCGATTGCTTTGCAACAGCCAATCACTATCAAATCGAGGCAAAACTACGGCTTGAGCAGGGTAACGCTGTTATTCAAGGTTTGCAGAACGTACGCTACACCAACCATAGCCCCAATCCATTGCAGGAAGTGGTATTTCGCCTTTATCCCAACATCCCGTCCCTGCAGAAAACCGCCCAACTCCAGGTAACTGCAACGCGCCTTGCAGGTAAGCCGCTCACTTCAACGCTTTCAAGCAACAACACCGTCTTAACAGTACAGCTACCAACGCCGCTTCCTCCTAGTCAATCCGTTGAACTTGACTTAGAGTTTGTCACGCAAATTCGCCAAAATCAACGCGGTGCTAGCTTTGGCCGCATGGGTTATATCGATGATGTGATCACTGCGGGTTCCTGGTATCCGGCTTTATCGGTTTATGAAGCCCAACGAGGCTGGTGGGTTACTTCAATTCCGGCTCCGATTACTGATGCAACCGGGAATGTCGAGTCAGATAGCGATCCCACCTATACCGAAACCAGCTTATTTGAAGTTAAACTCACCGTACCCCGCTCTTTAGCCGTCATCAGCAATGGAGTTCAGGTCAACCGTCAAACCAACACCGATGGCACCGTTACTTACCACAGCATTACCGGACCCATGCGTGAGCAAGTTTGGGTTGCCAGTTCTCGTTATGAAAAGACGCAGGCTGAAGTAGATGGAGTAAAGCTAAATATCTGGTACTACCGCGATCGCGCTAATGCCAACAGTCGTTCAACTCGCAACGCTTTGGAACTAACCCAAAAATCGTTGGTTGCCTTTAACCAACAGTTTGGCGCTTACCCTTACCGTGAATTGCAAGTGGTTCAAAATCCTGTCTCGACTGGGTTAGAGTTTCCAGGGTTAGTTTTGATTAACAGTAACGCCTGGAATAAAACCGCGATACAGCGATTGGTCGTGCATGAGGTTGCCCATCAATGGTTCTATGGCTTAGTCGGCAACAACCAGGTTGAGCATCCCTGGCTCGATGAGGGATTAGCAACCTATGCAGAGCGGGTTTATCAACTCTTTTATGCCGATGCAAAAACGGCTGAAAAGTTGAATCGTTATGCCCAACAAAGCATCAAAGAATTTGATCAGGCGATCGCAACAGGCAACCTACCAGACCTGCGCCTTAACCTGCCTGTTGCCGACTTCAAAGAGTTTTATGGCCTTTTTGCCTATAAACGCGGCAGTGATTTTTACATTCAGTTAGAACAACAGCTAGGGCAAGCCGCTGTTTATCAGGCTTTGCGGCAGTATGTTCAACAACATCGTTACGAGATCGCGACGATCCGCGATCCGAAAGCCGCCTTAGAGCAAGCATCTGGCAAAAAATTAGATGAAGTGTATGCCAAATGGATCGGCTCTTATCAGAAAGACGACAAACCTGCCACCGCTCGCGTTTGCCAATCCGCCCCTTCCTAACGAAAATTCCGCATCTCCAGGCACTACAAATCCAAATTTGAGTTCGTTTGAGCAATCTGATAATGCAAAAAAACTTCATCCCAATTTGCCCGAACTTCTAGCAGCCTGAAACGCGGGGCAGTTGCTTCTAAGTAGCTGACGCCTTCTACTAATGTGGGTGCTGTCTGACTACCAAAAACAAAAGGACACAGCGTTAACCAGATCTCATCCAATAAATGCGCAGACAGGAGTGAACCAACTAAGGTGCCACCTCCCAATACCGCCAATCGCTCAATTCCTTGGCTCCAAAGCTGGTGCAAAATAAGCGGCCACTGAAATTGCCCCTGCTCTAGTTCACTAGCTAAAAGTTGCTCAAAAAAGGGGGTGCCTTGCCAGCGATCGCCCCCCTCCCTTGTTGTTAGCAACCACCGCGAAATGGGCTGACGAAAAAATAACCAATCCGGCTCTAAATTGCCAGAAGCCGAACACACAATGTGAATCGGCTGGGCTGGCTTTCCAAATTGTTGGCGTTCAGTTAGCAACGCTTGAGAGGTAATTCGTACACTCGAACCGTAAGCGCGTAAGGTTCCCGCCCCGATCAAGACAGCATCCACCTGCGCAACTTGCTGTTCTAGATGAGCTTTGTCATTTACCGAACCAAAGCGAGCCGCAGTACCTCTTCTATCTGCGATCTTGCCATCTAAACTCGTCGCCAAAATCGCTGTTAAATGAGGACGCTGTAAGGTCATATGCTACAGCGATGCAGGATAGAGGGCTTGCTCAGTATTGGGATCAAACAGATGCAGCTTGTCAATTGCGATCGCCAACCAGAGTTGCTCACCCACTTTAATCGGGCGATCTGGCTCGACTCGTACCTGCAAAACGATGGGTTCTTCACGAGCTTCCAGCAACCTTACCATCAGGTAAGTCTCACTTCCCAGAGCTTCAACCAGCTCCACCTGAACAGGTAAATTTTTGGGTGCTGCCGGGGCAATCGTAAAATGTTCGGGTCGAATGCCAAGCACAAGAGACTGACCATCATAGGACTTCAGTACCGTTTCCCACGCTTCGGGTAACGTCAACCGAAACTCCCCACGGGTTAGCAAGAGCGGAGCTTTGAAGGTGACAGGCAAAAAGTTCATCGGTGGAGAACCAATAAACTCAGCCACAAACCGATTCGTGGGTCGATGATAAAGCTCTAACGGACTACCAATCTGCTGAATTTGCCCACCACTCAAAACCGTAATGCGATCGCCCATTGTCATCGCTTCCGTTTGATCGTGCGTCACATAAATCGTGGTAATGCCAAGCTGACGCTGCAATTTGACAATTTGAGAGCGGGTCTCAGCCCGCAGTTTCGCATCCAGGTTAGAGAGTGGCTCATCCATCAAAAACACTTGCGGGTTTCGAGCCATCGCCCGGCCCAGTGCAACCCGTTGCTTCTGTCCGCCAGACAGTTGTTTGGGTAATCGATTCAGCAACGGTTCGATCTGCAATTGCTGCGCCACTACCTGTACTTGCTGCGCGATCGCCCGTTCTCGCTGCGATCGATAGCGCAATCCGCGTGGTAGGTTGCGAGAACTTTCAACCAAAAATGTTTCAGCCCAAGTTGGCAATGCTTTTTGGGAATCCCCTTCATCCTGACTTTTAGCGCTTACCGGGTTATTCGTGCGCCGCAACCCAAAAGCAAGATTGTCGTAGACCGTCAAGTGTGGATACAGAGCGTAGTTTTGAAACACCATTGCAATATCCCGTTCTTTGGGTGGCAGATGATTAACGCGGCGATCGCCCACCCAAATATTCCCACCCGTCGCATCTTCTAACCCCGCAATCAGGCGTAGCAGGGTACTCTTACCGCAACCCGATGGCCCCACCAACACCATAAATTCTCCGTCATTAACAGACAGAGAAATATTGCGTAGAACATTAATGCTACTGGCAGAGATCTTGTGCTTCTCAGAATCGGAGCCACCCGTTTCTGAAACAGCCTCTCGACGACTAGCAAAGCTCTTATAAACGTTTTCGAGTACAACTTGCGCCACAATGACGTTTCTAACCCATCAGATGACTAGCTTATACCAATTTCCAACACGCACTCACTAGCCTTGGCGCAATTAGTTGAATCAGGAGCAAATTAAAGCCAAGATCACAAACTAGACCTTAGAGGGCTGTCCATTTGACTCTGCAGCCAGCGCTTCTAGCTGATCTTGCTGATCTTGGGTAATACAGGTTTGAATCACCTCTTCCAAATCCCCTTCTAAGATTGGATTAAGGCTAAAGTTTTGGCCAAGACGATGGTCAGTAACCCGGTTGTCCTTATAGTTATAGGTTCGGATCTTCTCAGAGCGTGACCCTGTTCCCACCTGCATCCGACGGGCAGAAGTAACAGCAGCCTGCTGCTCCTGCAATTTCATTTCAAACAGCTTAGCCCGCAAAATCTGCATTGCCCGTTCTCGGTTTTGCAGCTGCGATCGCTCTTCCATACACTTAATCCGGATGCCAGTCGGCTTGTGCAACAGGTCAACCGCTGTCTCCACCTTGTTGACGTTCTGGCCACCCGCACCGCCTGACCGGATTGTTGTAATCTCAACTTCGTTAGGGTCGATATGAACCTCAACGTCATCGATCTCTGGCATTACTGCAACAGTCGCCGTTGAAGTGTGAACTCGACCTTGCGACTCTGTTGCGGGTACCCGCTGAACTCGGTGAACGCCCGCTTCAAACTTCAGCTTGCTATACACGCGATCGCCCTGGATCTCTAGAATGGCTTCCTTAAAGCCACCCATATCCGCTGTTGACTCGCTGACAAGCTTGACACGCCAGTTCTGCCGTTCAGCATAGCGAGAATACATCCGCACCAAGTCACCTGCCCAGATGCTTGCTTCATCTCCGCCAGTACCCGCCCTAACCTCTAACATGATGTTCTTATCATCGTTAGGGTCACTGGGTAATAACAAGACCTTCAAGCGACCCTCAAGGTGCTCAATCCGGTCTTCTAAGGTATCGACCTCCAGACTTGCAATTTCTTGGAGTTCAGGATCGTTGGCAGATTCCTTGTATATTTGCCTTGCCTCTACCAACTGCTCCTGCAACGCTTTCCATTCATCATAAGCAAGCACAACATCTTCTAAAGAAGAGCGTGCTTTAGCTACCCGCTGCAACTCAGAAGGATCAGCTGCCACATCAGGATCAGCTAGTCGTCGCGTTAATTCATTGAAGGTCTGTTCAACAGACTTCAATTTTTCAAGCAGGTAAGCTTCAGCCATAAAAATATCTAGCCAAGAATTTAGGGGTACAGGAATCTAAGAAGCCAAATTACTAAACGTAAGCGGCTTACTTCTTCCCACCAGCCTGATTACCACTAGAATCGGACATCCCATACTTCCGTAAGAAACGCTCAACGCGTCCTTCGGTGTCAATGATTTTCTGGGTACCAGTGTAAAAAGGGTGGTTGCCAGACCACACGTCAACATGTAATTCCGGCTTAGTTGAACCGACAGTTGTTACAACTTCGCCATTGCAGTAAACCTTTGCTTCGGGATACCACTCTGGATGAATACCTTGCTTTGCCATTGTCCTTATCTCCACTATTTCAACGAAATCTAAAAAATTAACGTTTCGAGAATTGAGGGGCTTTCCGAGCCTTCTTCAAACCGTACTTCTTCCGCTCCTTTGAACGTGGATCACGGGTCAAATAACCTTCAACCTTCAGAGGCTTACGGTTTTCAGGTGCTAATTGACACAACGCACGAGCGACACCAAGACGCACTGCCTCCGCTTGCCCAGTCAAACCACCCCCGTGAGCCGTCACAAGAATATCGTACTCACCTTCTAAGCCAAGAGTTTCCAAAGGTGCTTTTGCAGCAGAAATGTAGCCAGCATTGAACTGAAGATACAAATCACCAGGCTTATTGTTAATAATCAGTTTCCCATCCCCAGGAACTAAGCGAACACGTGCGATCGCAGACTTACGACGACCGGTGCCCTGATACATGACTCGACCTTGATCGATAGCTTGCATTAATTATTTCCTCCAGGAATTGTCTTAATTTCTAATGTTTGTGGCTTCTGCGCGCTATGAGGATGCTCTGGACCTGTGTAGACTTTTAATTTAGTAAATAGCTGACGGCCTAGCGAATTCTTGGGCAGCATCCCTTTTACAGCTTGCTCAATAATGCGCTCAGGAATACGCTGTTGCAGCTTTTCAAATGTTTCAACCTTCATTCCTCCGGGACGACCAGAGTGACGACGGTAGACCTTTTGAGAACGCTTGCGTCCAGTCACTTCAATCTTTTCAGCATTCACAATAATGACAAAGTCACCTGTATCTAGGTGAGGAGTGAAGCTGGGCTTGTTCTTACCACGCAATACTTGAGCAACTTCACTAGCAAGACGACCCAAGCGTTGGTCAGTGGCATCAACCAGATACCAGTTACGCTCAATTTGATCTTGGGGTGGCACGTAGGACTTATTCATCTTCTTCGTTTTGAGGGTTTAGACAATTCACACTTAGTTAAATAAAACTGGCATTAGCCATGCGGGGTAGCAGCAATCAGGGGAGATGACGGCTGAAAAAAGCTAAACAGCGGTTGCGTATCATACCAAACCTCGGGTGCAAAAGGAAAGTCTGGATAGCCGACTCGCAACAAACATAATCCTTGCGGTGGTGCGGCATACTTCACCTGATCTCTCAGCTGAGATTTCCAAATTTCAGTGAAGTTCTTTGGCGATCTCACTCCCCGGCCAACCTCCACCAACATCCCCACCAGCAAGCGCATCATTCCATAAAGGAACCCACCCGCCTGGACTTCGATCCACAAAAAAGAATCCTGTCTTCTACATTCTGCCACTTGCACATCAACCCAAGAGTGAACACGGCTTGAACCAGCTCGATGAAATGCTGCCAAATGATGTCGCCCCAGTAAAGGCTCTAAAGCAGCTTGAATTAAAGATTCATCGATTGGCTCGTAGTAGTAATGCCAGGTATAGGGCCGAACAAATAGGTTTGGGCGTGGGTCAGTATAAAGTGTGTAGCGGTAGCGCCGCCATACAGCTGAAAAGCGGGCATGCCAGCTATCACTTACAGCAGCCGAAGCTCGAATCAGAACGTCATCTGGTAGACGCGCGTTCAAAATCGAAGCCCACCGATGAGCTGGAATGTGCGCCGGAGCGTCAAAATGGGCAACTTGAGCCGCAGCATGAACTCCAGTGTCGGTTCTCCCGGCACCATGAATCCTGACGGGGTACTGCAAAACTGACTGCAATGCGTTTTCAATCTCTTCTTGAACAGTCCGATGGTGCGGTTGCCACTGCCATCCATGAAAATGAGTGCCCAGGTATTGAATTACCAGGGCAACTCGTTGAACTTGAGCAGAGACAACTTCCATCACCAGTTATGTAAGCTCAATGATAGCGAGTTCAGCATTATCACCCCGACGATGCACCGTTCTCAGGATGCGAGTATAGCCACCATTGCGATCGCCATAGCGCTCTTTTGCACCTTCAAACAATGCATGCACAAGTTGCTCATCATAGATATAGCCCAGTGCTTGGCGGCGAGCAGACAGAGAACCGTCTTTTGCCAAAGTGATCATTCGATCCGCTTCAGAACGAACTGCTTTTGCACGGGTTTTGGTAGTCGTAATTCGACCATGACGAATCAACTCAGTCGTTAAAGCTCTCAATAGAGCCCGTCGTTGATCCGCTGGTTTTCCTAGTTGTGGCACACGGCAAGAGTGTCGCATGATTATTTCCGTCAACAATTTAAGGGTTAGCAAAGACTGAGATACAAGCTCAGATTAACGATCAGCTTTGGTCTGGGGCAAAGTAATGCCAAGCCGCTCTTGAAGGGCTTCAACCACTTCTTCAGCCGACTTTTGACCAAAGTTTTTGATCTCTAGAAGATCTTCCTGAGTGTAGTCTAGGAGATCTGAGACAGAGTTAATCTGCGCACGCTTGAGGCAGTTATAAGCCCGCACAGAAAGCTGAAGCTCTTCAATAGGAATTTGATTCGCTGGGTCAACCTCATCTTGGTCATCTTCACGAGTCGATTCGAAGGTAACTTCCCGCAGAGGATTGAACAAGTCAACCAAAATATCAGCTGCCTGACTGAGTGCTTCTTGAGGAGTCAAACTGCCATTGGTTTCAACCTCCATCACCAGGCGATCGCGCTCAGATGTACCTCCTAACCGAGCATCTTCAACCGTATAGTTGACCTTACGCACCGGCATGAAAATTGAATCAATCTGCAAAAAGTCTAAAGCAGATGTCTCATCGTGGCCTTTTTCAACTGCCCGATAACCACGCCCCTGCTCAATCCGAAACTCCATTTCAAGAGTCGCTCCAGCAGAAAGAGTTGCAATGTACTGATTAGGATCAATCAATTCAACCTCTGCTGGCAAATCCAAATGCTCAGCAGTCACCGTAGCAGGTCCTTGCACCAATAATCTGCCGATTTGAGGTTGTGACGAATAAACCTTCAGAACCAACTTCTTCATGTTCAAAAGGATGTCGAGAACATCTTCACGAACACCAGGAACTGTCGCAAATTCATGGCTAACACCGGCAATTCGGACAGCAGTTACAGCAGCCCCTTCTAAATTAGAAAGCAAAACACGACGTAGAGCATTCCCAACTGTTGTTCCCTGACCACGATCCAAAGGCTCTATCACAAATCTGCCGATCTGACTTTGATCCTTCTCAACTTTCGTTTCTACACACTCAACCTGAAATTGTGCCACCAGAACCTCCCCTCGACTGACTAAGAGCTAATGCACAGTGAAATAAGTACGATTCACCACTTCGGCGATTCACAAAATGAATTGAGAACCACTTACTTATACTCGACGTCGCTTCGGTGGGCGGCAACCATTGTGAGGAATCGGGGTAACATCTCGGATCAAAGTAATTTCCAGACCAGCTCCCTGTAACGCACGAATGGCAGTTTCTCGCCCAGCTCCTGGACCACTGACCATTACCTCAATCTGCCGCATCCCCTGAGAAATTGCGGTATTAGCTGCGCGCTCAGCCGCAGTCTGAGCAGCAAAAGGAGTACCTTTTTTTGCGCCCTTGAAGCCACTGGATCCAGCAGACGCCCAAGAGATAACCTCTCCATTCAAATCAGAGATGGTGACAATTGTGTTGTTGAACGTTGACTGAATATGTGCAACACCATTAGGAACATTTTTCTTCTGTTTACGCGCTCCAGTCTTCTTAGAAGGTTGCCGTGCCATTGTGATTTGCCTACCAACGATTTACGAGTTCAATTAAGCCTACAAGATGAAATCAGAACCAAAAATCAACTAAATCGAAATCGGAAGTTTTGCCGCCAAAAAACTTTGCTACGAAGAGAATAATGCAACAAAACTACCGACACGAATTACTTCTTACCAACCTTCTTCTTCCCAGCAACCGTGCGACGACCACCACGCCGAGTTCGAGCGTTGGTGCGTGTACGCTGACCACGAACAGGCAAACCAGCACGATGGCGGCGTCCTCGGTAAGAACCAATGTCCATCAATCGCTTGATATTCATCGACTCCCAACGACGCAGATCTCCTTCAACTTGATAGTTATCTTCAACTTCTTGTCGAAGCGCAGCCACATCGGCATCACTCAACTCTTTAACGCGAGTGTCAGGGTTAACACCAGTCTTTGCTAAAATCTGCTTAGAACGAGTAAGACCAATGCCATATATATAGGTCAAGCCGATTTCGACCCGTTTATCCCTGGGCAAATCTACCCCGGCTATTCTCGCCACATCCTTCTCCTAAATTCTGCTCAACAACCAACAACTCATCTACAAGCAATGAATGTCTAACCTTGCCGCTGCTTATGCTTTGGGTTAGAGCAAATTACCATCACTCGACCTTTGCGTCGAATCACTCGACACTTTTCACATATCCGCTTTACAGAAGCTCGAACCTTCATTTCACTTTGCCCATTCCACAAATATAATATCTTATCAACGAAAGCGTTTCAAAGTCAACAAACTGGTGAAAACTTAGAACTCATTGATTTACTTTTTGTTCTTAAGACGATACGTGATACGCCCCTTCGTCAAATCATAGGGAGTCAACTCCACTTTGACGCGATCGCCGGGCAGAATCTTGATGTAGTTTCGTCGAATCTTGCCGGAAATGTGAGCCAGCACATTAAATCCGTTGTCTAAATCAACGCGAAACATTGCGTTCGGGAGTGATTCAGTCACTGTCCCTTCCATTTCAATCAGGTCTTGTTTTGACAAGGTTCTTCATCTCCGTAAGTTAGGGTTGAGACGGTAGCCAGATGTTAAGCAAACTTAGGCTGACCCTTTAGTTTATACACTGGATACAGAATTGTGTTGTAAATCGCCTACGGCAGAAGTTGAAGCCTAGACAAAATTGACCAACTGATCTCTCACTTCTGTTTCTGTTTTGTCACCATCGACCTCGACCAGCTTATTTTGGGCACGATAGTAATCAACAAGAGGAGCAGTTTGCTCGTAGTAAACACGCAGACGATTCCGAATTACCGTTTCATTATCATCCTTTCGACCTCGAAGCAACAATCGTTGCACTAGAACCTCATCAGGAACCGTAATATTGACCACACGAGAATAAGGTTGATTAATCTCTGCAACCAACTTGTCCAGAAACTCAGCTTGAGGAACCGTACGAGGAAAACCATCTAAAAACCAACCGTTACCCACTGCATCTGGCTGCTTTAGACGCTCATGCACCAAATCATAAAGTAGTTGATCAGGGACTAACTCGCCTCGATCCATGTAGGATTGAGCCTTAACACCTAATTGGGTTTCCTGCTCAACCGCTGTCCTTAGAATATCTCCCGTTGAAATATGGGGAATATTATGAGACAGAGATAAAGCTTTAGCTTGAGTTCCTTTACCGACTCCAGGCGCACCTAGAAAAATCAACCGTGTCACTATTGCTTCACCATTCCTTCGTAGCGCTGCGAAATCACATAAGTCTGAATTTGTTTAGCCGTATCGATCGCAACCCCAACCAAAATTAAAAGAGAAGTTGCGCCTAAACCTTGAAACGTGGCAACACGCGTCGCGCTTTCAACGGCTGTCGGAACAATAGCAACCGCTCCCAAAAAGATTGCCCCTAAAAACGTGAGACGATTCAACACTCGTTCAACATACTCACTAGTTGCCTTACCCGGACGAATACCAGGAATACTGGCACCCATTTTCTTCAGGTTTTGAGCTAAATCAACAGGATTGACAACTAAAGAAGCATAGAAATAGCTAAAGAACAAAATCAGCAATAAATAAACTGCCACATACAACCAAGGGGCTGGGCCATTTGGACTCAAATAAGCACCAACTTGGGCAATCGTCTCATTACGAGTGAACTGCGCCAAAGTTAAAGGCAACACCAAAACCGCAGAGGCAAAAATAATTGGCATCACTCCACCTTGATTAAGCCGCAAGGGAAGATAGCTACTCCGCTCCATATACATTCGACGACCTACTTGGCGACGAGCCGAAACAATTGGGATACGACGAGTGCCTTCTTGAACAAAGACGATCCCGACAATCATCACCAAGAAAACCAACAGAAGAATAACGACACCACCGACGCGATCGCCTCTTTGAGCAAGATCAAGAGTATCTCCAAGAGATTTAGGCAGGGTCGAAACAATCCCCACAAAGATAAGGAGAGAAGCTCCATTGCCAACTCCTCGCTCCGTGATCAACTCACCGATCCACATGACCAGCATTGAGCCAGCAGTCAATGCTAAAACAGTTTGAATAACAAAGACAGGACCCCAACTATAAGCAAAAGGACGGATCCAAAAAGTGGCAATCCCCGCACTCTGAATAATTGCCCATCCTAGAGCAACATAACGAGTAATCTGAGAAATTTTGCGACGTCCAGCTTCCCCTTCATTCTTTTGCAGATTTTCTAAGGAGGGAATTGCCGCTGTTAAAAGTTGCAGGATGATCGAAGCGTTAATGTAAGGCAAAATCCCCAGTGAGAAAATACCTAATGCCGAGAAGCCGCCACCCGAAAACAAATCCAAAAATCCAATCACCGGATTGTTCTGAATGCTCTCAGCAAACCTGAGACGATCAATCCCAGGAATTGGCAAAACCATTCCCAGGCGAATCAGCAACAACATCCCAATCGTCAGCAATATTCGACCCCGCAAGCCAGCAGCTTGCGCCATTTGGGCGAAGGTCTCCTGTGCACTAGGTGTTTTATCTCGACTGACAACCATACAAGTTCATCCTTTGGGGTCTACAGGAAGCAAATTGATCAATAGCCTCTCACACTAAAGACTCCGACAAGCAAAAGCATCCGGAGTCATCCAAGCCAGTTAGGAAGAAACCGTTACTAAACTAATTCACAAGTTCCCTTAGCTGCCTCAATCTTAGCGCGAGCAGAGGCTGTAAAAGCAGATGCCTTAACAGTCAAAGGAACACTCACTTCCCCGTCACCTAAAACCTTCAAAGGGCCATCGTTTGAGGTGACAATACCAGCTTCCATTAAGGACTCTAAAGTCACTTCCGTATTTGCCGACAAGGAAGCCAAATCATCAATGTTGATAATGGTGTACTCAACTTGATTGACAAGAGGAAAATGCTTCAACTTGGGCAAACGACGGTAGAGAGGTGTTTGTCCCCCCTCAAAACCAGGACGAGTTGGTCTACCAGAGCGAGACTTTTGACCTCTCATGCCAAAGCCACAGCTAGCTCCTTGACCGGCTGCAATACCACGACCAACCCGGCGTTTTCGTTTGGTTGAACCTTTTTTAGGTAAAGCATCATCGAGTCTCATTCTTCTAACCCTCTATAATAATTAACCGTAAAGGTTTTCAACCGGGATTCCGCGATCCTCTGCTACCTCAGCAAAAGTACGCAATCCATCTAAAGCATCTAAAGCGGCTCGCGCGTTATTTAAAGGGTTATCAGAACCCAATTGCTTTGCCAAAACGTTTTTAACGCCGGCTAACTCAAGCACAGTCCGGACGGCGCCACCAGCGATTACACCCGTACCAGGAGCAGCGGGACGCATCATCACTCGTGCAGCCCCACCTTCACCCGTTGCAGGATGTGGAATTGAGTTGGACTTAGTCAGAGGAACATCGACCAGATGCTTCTTACCATCTACGACCCCTTTTTTGACAGCCCCGATTACGTCAGCAGCCTTGCCAACACCAACACCGACCTGTCCACGCTCGTTACCAACAACTACGATCGCTCGGAAACTGAGTTTTTTACCACCCTTAACAACCTTTGTCACACGGCGAATTTGAACAACTCGCTCCTGCCACTCCGATTCTTTCTCTTTCGTCTTTTTCGCTTTGCGTTCCTTAGCCATATCAGTGCCCCGTTCAGTTAGAATTCTAAGCCTGCCTCACGGGCAGCATCAGCTAGCGCCTTCACTCGACCGTGATATAAGTTTCCACCGCGATCAAACACAATCGTTTTAATCCCCTGCTTGAGGGATCGCTCTGCTACAAGCTTACCAACTGCAGAAGCCGCCTCACAGTTTGCACCAGATTTAATATCTGCCTTAATATCTGGATCAAGCGTAGAAGCAGAAACAAGAGTATGCTGCTTCGAATCATCAATTAGCTGAGCGTAAATATGCTCATTAGAACGAAAAACGGCTAATCTCGGACGCTCTGAAGTTCCATTGATTGTGCGACGAACGCGACGATGGCGCCGACGAACTGATTCCTTGCGTGTAAGTTTCATGGCTTATTTCTTCCCTGCCTTACCAGCCTTACGTCTGACAAATTCACCCGCATAACGAATTCCCTTGCCTTTGTAAGGCTCAGGCGGACGGACTGCCCGAATCTTTGCAGCAGTGTTACCAACTATCTCTTTGTCGATTCCACTTACGGTAACATTCACGTTATTCTCAACCGCAAACTGAATCCCGTCTGGCGGTTCAATTACAACAGGATGGCTAAATCCCATATTCATATTGAGGTTTTTACCCTGTACCTGAGCCCGATAACCAACCCCTTGAATTTCAAGCTTCTTTTGAAACCCTTGAGAAACACCTTCCACCATATTGGCGACTAAGGTACGGCAAAGACCGTGGCGCTGACGAGCCATCCGCGACTCATCTTTGCGAGTAACAACAATCGTTTCACCTGACTGGTCTATCAAAACGCCATCGGGAAGCACGCGAGATAGCTCACCTTTAGGCCCCTTAACTGTAACTTTTTGCCCATCAATCGCAACAGTGACCTTCGCTGGGATGTTGATAGGGCGCTTACCAATACGAGACATGACTGACAGCTCCTAAACTCATTTTCACCTGACGTCTTACCAGATGTAGCAAAGTACTTCTCCACCCACGCCGCTTTTCCGAGCTTCGCGATCGGTCATAATGCCATTGGGAGTGGAAACAATAGCAATACCAATACCACCCAGTACTCGAGGTAAATCTTTACAGCTAGAGTAAACTCGATAGCCCGGTTTACTGACTCGCTTCAGGGTTGTAATGATAGGTCGCCGCCCTTTCCCCTTATACTTCAAAGAAAGTACCAGTTGACGCTTGACTCCCTCACCAACTTCCTCATAGCTCGCAATAAAGCCTTCATCCATCAAGACCTTGGCAATGCTGCGGGTCATCTTGGTAGAGGGAACCTCGGTCGTTTGGTGGCGCGCCATCGTTGCGTTCCGAATGCGCGTCAACATATCTGCAATGGTATCGTTAGTCGCCATAGTTTTCCCTTACTAAAACCTGCTTAGTTCTCCCTAAAGGGCATACCAAACTCTTTCAACAAGGCACGACCTTCCTCGTCGGTGGTTGCCGTTGTGATAATTGAAATGTCCATGCCACGGATCTGGTCAATTGTGTCGTAATCAACTTCGGGGAAGATGAGCTGCTCCCGAATACCAAGCGTGTAGTTACCACGACCATCAAAGCTTTTTGGGCTGACGCCGCGAAAGTCACGAATCCGAGGAAGTGAAAGATTGATAAAACGGTCCAAAAAGTTGTACATCCGGTCGGCTCGAAGTGTGACCATTACCCCAACGGGCATCCCTTGGCGAATTTTGAAGCCCGCGATCGCTTTCTTGGCACGAGTCACAACTGGCTTTTGTCCAGTAATCATTGCAATCTCAGCAATGGAAGACTCAAGTGCTTTTGCATTCTGCGAAGCTTCACCCAAACCACGGTTGACGGTAATTTTCACCAGCTTAGGAACCTGATGAACGTTCTCATACTTAAACTGTTCAATCAGTTTAGGTACGATTTTTTCTCGATACTGTGTCTTCAGTTTTGACATGGTGGATTATCTCTTAATTCCCTGGGCTTTGTCAGGGGCGAATAAGAACTGGTAGGTAAGAAGACAGATTAATCAATGATCTCTCCAGTCTTCTTGAGCATGCGAACCTTACGACCGTCATCTGTAAAGGTGTAGCAGATACGGCTAGCAACCTTTTGCTTTTCGGAGTAAAGCATAACGTTAGAGCTATGAATCGGTGCTTCCTCAGTTACGATTTGCCCTGCTTCTCCTTCTTGACGGGGCTTAACGTGCTTGGTGCGGAAGTTCACACCCTTAACCACAACCTTGCTCGCTTCGGGAATCGACTTTAGAATCTCGCCAACTTTTCCTTTATCTCGGCCAGCAACAACTTGCACTAGGTCACCCTTCTTAACGTGCATTTTGTAACGAGTTTTCGAGGTTTTTTTGTAAGCCATCACAGCACCTCCGGAGCCAGGGAGACAATTTTCATAAAGTTTTTGTCACGCAATTCCCGAGCAACTGGACCAAACACACGCGTTCCTCTAGGATTTCCATCCTTATTGATCAGAACGGCTGCATTGTCATCAAAACGAATGCTCATACCACTGTCACGACGCAGATTTTTCTTTGTCCGCACTACAACAGCCGTTACAACATCCGACTTCTTCACAGCCATGTTAGGAATTGCATCCTTCACAACAGCGATGATGACATCACCAACACCCGCATACCGACGATTACCACCCAAAACCCGAATGCACATCAGCTTTCGTGCACCGCTGTTATCCGCCACATTGAGATAACTTTCTTGCTGAATCATGGTTGTTTACCTCCCGCTGCTAGCGCAATGCGGCTGAAATAATTTCGACAACTTTCCAGCGTTTTGTGCGGCTTAGAGGTCGGGTTTCTTGAATCCGAACGCGATCGCCTTCCTTACACTGGTTCTCTTCGTCATGAGCTTTGTAGTGCTTTGTTTTGACGACAATCTTTCCATACTTGGGGTGAGAAGAACGGTTTTCAACCGCTACCACCACTGTTTTGGCCATTTTATCGCTGATGACCAGACCCACTCTTTCTTTGACTGCCATAGCCTTACTTTGCTCCCTCCGAATCCACTTGCTTTAACTGTCGTTCTCGCTCAACAGTCATCAGCTGGGCCAGACGATGACGGGCATGACGAAACTGATGAGGTTTAACATCTTGTTGCCGAGTTCCGAGTTTAAATCGAAGCTGGAACAACTCTCTCTTCGTTTCAAGAATTTGCTCGGCTAGTTCCGTATCACTCAATTTACGGGCATCTTCAACCTTGGGAAGAGGCATACTCAGGACTCCTCCGTTTCGCGAGTAATGAACTTTGTTTTGATGGGTAGCTTATAAGAAGCTAAGCGCATTGCCTCTCTTGCAGTTTCTTCTGGAACACCTGCAATCTCAAACAAAATACGACCAGGCTTAACGGTTGCGACCCAAAACTCAGGAGCACCTTTACCAGAACCCATTCGGGTTTCAGCAGGGCGCATTGTGACTGGCTTATCTGGGAAAATCCGAATCCAGATTTTTCCACCCCGGCGAATATAACGAGTCATTGCACGACGGCTGGCTTCAATCTGGCGGGCCGTAATCCAGTGACATTCTTGCGCTTGCAGACCGAAATCTCCAAAGCTTAGAGTGCTGCCACGCGTCGCCATACCTTTCATGCGACCGCGTTGCTGTTTCCGAAATTTTGTACGTCTTGGACTTAACATAGCTGTTTACCTGGGGAAGTCGGGATGATTTCCTTAACCTTCATTGGAACGATCTTCAAATTGTTGACGACGACGCTGCTGGCGACGAGGTGGCTTAGAAGCAGGAGGCTGAATTTGCAACTCTTGTCCTGGCAACACTTCGCCCTTAAAAATCCACACTTTGATACCAAGAGTGCCGTAGATTGTTTGAGCAATCTTGTAGGCATAATCAATGTCAGCCCGCAAAGTGTGAAGTGGGACTCGACCTTCACGAGTCCATTCAGCTCGTGCAATTTCAGCACCGTTCAAACGTCCACTAACCTGAACCTTAATCCCTTCTACTGAAGCTTTTTGTGCCCGCGTAATGGCTTGACGCACAACACGACGGAAAGAAACTCGGCGCTCGAGCTGCTGTGCAATATATTCGGCAATGAGGTTAGCATCGGCGTCGGGACGAACAACTTCAACAACATTGATCCGAATCTGGCGATCGCCTGCCCCAAGTTCCTTTTGAAGACCCGTACGGAGCGATTCAATACCTTGACCACCACGACCAACAACCACACCAGGGCGTGCTGTTCGAACTTCAAGATCAATCTGATCAGCCTTGCGCTCGATCCGGACTTCAGAAATCCCCGCGCTACTTAAATTTTTCTCAATAAATTCACGAATAATAGAGTCTTCTCGTAATAGCTCAGGGTAACGCTTTGAATCGCTAAACCAACGAGATTTGTGTTCGTGAATGACCCCTAGGCGAAAGCCAACTGGATGAATTTTTTGTCCCACGGATGCGTCCTCAATGCAGTAGTGAAAGATAGCTAAACGTTACTCTTCGAGTTCAGGAGCAACAGCAACAGTAATGTGGCAGGTTGGTTTCCGAATTTGGTAAGCACGCCCTTGAGCGCGTGGACGAAAACGACGCAAAACTGGGCCTTGATCGGCATAAGCCTGACTCACAACAAGACTAGAACGATCCAAACCCTCGTTATGCTCAGCATTTGCCGCAGCCGAACGCAAAACCTTCAAAATTGGCTCACATGCTCGATAAGGCATGAACTCCAGAATAATCAAAGCTTCTCGATAACTCCGACCGCGAATCTGATCTAAAACACGCCGCACTTTGAAGGGCGACATCCGAATATATTTTGCAGTCGCCTTCACTTCGTAACCAGTGTCAACAGCCATACCTCTCTCCTTACCGTTGGCAATCCGCCCAATCCAACCAAAGCTTTATCGCTTCGCCTTCTTATCTGCACCGTGGCCCTTAAAGGTACGAGTAGGTGCAAATTCGCCCAACTTATGTCCAACCATCTGCTCAGTAACATAAACCGGCACATGCTGGCGGCCATTGTGTACAGCGATTGTGTGTCCAATCATCTGAGGCAGAATGGTAGAAGCTCGTGACCAAGTTTTAATTACTTGCTTATCGCCCTTCGCATTAAGAGCCTCAACTTTCCGCATGAGATGGTCAGCGACAAACGGACCTTTTTTTAATGAACGACCCATAGTACTACCCTCATCAATTACGACTCACGACCGCCCTTACCACGCTTCGAAGACTTACGCCGACGTCGAATAATCAACGAGTTGCTGGCTTTCTTCTTCTTCCGCGTCTTACCACCCAAAGCTGGCTTACCCCATGGTGTAACAGGACCCGAACGCCCAATCGGCGCACGTCCTTCACCACCACCATGAGGGTGATCAACCGGGTTCATAACGCTACCACGAACTTCCGGACGACGACCTAACCAACGCTTACGACCTGCTTTACCCAGACTAGTGTTTCTAACATCTGCATTACCCACAGAGCCAATGGTGGCATAGCATTCACGGCGAATCATACGAACTTCACCAGAAGGCAACTTTAACGTCACATAATTACCTTCCTTCGCAGCAACCTGAGCAGAAGCTCCAGCCGCACGAGCCAATTGACCACCTCGTCCTGCAACCAATTCAATATTGTGAACCACTGTACCGAGTGGAATGTTCGCGAGAGGTAGAGCATTCCCAACCTCAATCGGAGAATCAGGACCCGCTTGAATCTTAGCTCCAACCTTTAACTCAGCCGGATGCAGAATATAACGCTTCTCACCATCTTCGTACTGAACAAGCGCAATTCGAGCGTTACGAAACGGATCGTACTCAACGGCTAGTACATCAGCGACAATTCCACGCTTGTCACGCTTGAAGTCAACGATACGATAGAGCTTCTTGTGACCACCACCCCGGTGACGACAAGTAATTACGCCACGGTTGTTGCGTCCTTTTGCACGATGGATATATTTGGTCAAAGACTTTTCAGGCTCAGTCTTCGTAATTTCAGAAAAATCTGAAACAACCCGCTCTCGCGTGCCAGGGGTGTAGGGTCGATAACTGCGAATACCCATAACTCAATCTCTCAAAGAACATCGAATGAAAAAGGACATCATCAACAAATGAAACCTACACCTCAGGGAACAGGGTGATAGAGTTACCAGGAGCCAGAGTTACAATCGCTCGCTTATAGAGCGGTCGGTGTCCCATAAACTTACCAACCCGACGGGTTTTACGGGGCGGCTTAATCGTGTTAACAGCAGCCACCTTAACATCGAACAGCAATTCAATTGCTTCACGAATTTGAGGCTTGGTTGCTTTTGCATCGACCTCGAAGGTGTACTGATTATTTTCCAGTAAAAGCGTCGCCTTCTCAGTAATGATGGGACGCCGAACTAGATCAATCAGTTGGCGCGAATCAAGGCTAGTCATTAGCGTACACCTCCTTAATTTTTTCGAGCGCAGAAGCGGTCAATACAATCTGGTCAGCCGCCAAGATATCAAAAACATTCAGGTTTGTTGCTGAGATAAGACGCATGCCATTGATATTACGAGCCGAGAGATAAACATTCTCATCCCGCTCAGCCAGAATCATTAAAACCTTAGAACCTGGCGCGACTCCCCAACCAGCCAATGCTTGAGCCATCTCCTTTGTCTTAGGGCGAGGCAGCTTATCGTTAAAGTCTTGAACAATAACAATATCTTCAATCCGACTTTGAAGAGCAGTACGGAGAGCCAGGCGCCGCTCCTTACGATTCATCTTGACGCTGTAATCTCTTGGCTTGGGACCAAAGATTACCCCACCCCCACGCCACAATGGAGAACGGTTAGAACCTGCTCGTGCCCGACCCGTTCCTTTCTGACGCCAAGGCTTACGACCACCCCCACTAACTTCAGCACGGGTCTTTGTCGAGACAGTACCTTGACGAGCGTTCGCCATTTGACGAATCAACGCTCGATGCACTACGTGCGGAGCATTCTCTTCTTTAGCAACCTTAAGCTCTAATGTGGCTGTGCCAGCATCAGCCCCTTTCCAGTCTTTAATGACACATTCAACCATCGCTACATTCCTCGCCGCTCTCAACAGACGGGTTCATTTCAACAATCAATCGGAGTGATAAAAATCGCAAAACCTGGATTACTTACCCACTTGCTTGGCAGGAACAACATTCAGTAGACCACCTGGCTTTCCAGGCACCGAACCTTTGACCAACAGAAGGTTGCGCTCTGTATCTACCCGAACAATCGTCAACTTTCGAATGGTGACCTGACAACCACCCATACGACCGGCCATACGACGACCAGGATAAACACGGCCAGGAGTGGTTCCAGGGCCAATCGAACCCGGCAAGCGGTGGTTTTTAGAACCGTGTGCCATTGGACCACGGCGGAAGTTATGACGCTTTTGATAACCTGCAAAACCACGACCAATACTGGTGCCAATTACATCAACAACTTGACCTGGCTCAAAAATATCAACCTTCACTTGACCACCCAGTTCATACTGAGCCGAATCGGCCAAACGATATTCTTTCAGATGACGTAAAGGGCCAGCACCTACCTTAGATAGGTGACCTAACTCAGGCCTATTTAATGCCTTTTGTGCGACCTCGCCATAGCCAAGCTGGACAGCCATGTAGCCATCCGTTTCTTTAGTCTTGATTTGTGTTACGGTACACGGTCCTGCTTGAATGACGGTAACAGGAACGGATTTTCCAGACTCATCGAAGATCTGGGTCATACCGACTTTGGTTCCAAGAATGCCAACGGACACGACTGCAAGGCTCCCTTTGCTGAAACGGCATAAATTAGAGGATCCTCAAGGCAAAGCTGAGGAGCGCCTCTAAACCTATTGACTGCGCAATGCGCTAAACCCATTACCAAACCAGATAGCAATGGACTTAGAATTTTCTGACTCTGACGCAGAAGCGTATGAGAGAAAACTCATACAACTAAAAAACATGCAAAATCTCGATTAAGACTTGAGTAGCACGCCACTCAGTATCTCTTCTCAAGAAAAGCACTCAGAACCTAGACAATTCACAGTTCAAGATTCGGAGTAGTCTGCAAATGAAATTTAGGCAGCGATTAATAACTATAGTGCAAAGTTTCCAGTTTTGTCTAGGGGAGGAATCAAAAAAATTCAGGATTTGTTTGAATTAAACGGAAAGCCATTTGAAACTAAGTCGTGATGAGAGACAGCTATCTCAGTTGTTGCTATCCCAGTGCAAATGTATTGCAGTTCTAAAATTCGCAAGCTAAGAGAGGTGTTGTAAAACAATTTCTTCAAAGACTTTTTTACAACCCAGGTAAGCTCAGCATACATAATAAAGAGACCTCTCTTAATAGAACTGTGGCATCAGAGAGTTCGTCTGTGCTTTAAGTGCCAGTGATCTCTTCAGTAGGATGAGTCGGCGATCGCCATAGCCTATTAATTCAATCAGACCGTGCATTACGCTGGCTGAGGTATCCAACAAGAATTCAGAGTGGTTTAATCTTGTTTTTGAAAGGTTTGTTCTTTCGTCTTAAATTGATTTGGTGTAATGAGCCTTTTCGATAGAAGAAATAGTTATCTGCAATTAGACTTGATGCCAATGAACATGCGAAACTAGCACAGACACTTTACGGGTCGTTCTCGCCGCTTGCAAATTCTAAGGACATCGTCATGCCACTGCTAACAACAGGAAAGAAGCTGATTCGAGATTTAGAAACTTACGGAGCACTAGGTTTATACGTGCCTCTAGAAGGGGGGTTTGAAGGACGCTATCGGCGGCGAATTCGAGCAGCCGGGTATGAGTCTCTATCAATTACTGCCAGAGGGCTAGGGGATGTTGCAGCCTATTTGACAAGCGTGCATGGTGTACGCCCCCCTCACTTAGGTAAAAAGAGCAACACGGTTTCAGGAGCTGCTGTAGGTTACCGGTACTATGTACCACCGATCGCCACTTACCGATTAGAAACGTTGCAACCTCACTCAAAAGGGTTGTTGCTGTGGATCATTGAGGGCAATATTCTTTCTAGCCAAGAAATTGAGTATTTAGCGAATCTTCCAACGATCGAACCTCGACTCAAAGTTGTAGTTGAAATGGGTGGCGATCGCTATTTTCGTTGGCAGCCCTTGAAAGAATCATTAATGACAGCTTAAGAGGCTGTAAGCAATGGGAGCAAGATTTGATCAATTCTGCCTAAATTGAAGAAAAGATCAGCTTGATCCCTCGTAATTTTCCCAAATGCACACTAGGATGAAGGAGTGACTGATCTCTTTTATCCTCTGGAAGCTCTAAGGGAAGGTCACTGGTTCAAGCTAATCTGCGGAGCCAGTTATCAGCACCTCCCTGCCGTTCATAGTTTGGCACTGGCATATACCTTAGCTGGGGCTGACTGCATTGATGTCGCCGCTGACCCGGCGGTCATCTTCGTAGCAAAGTCAGCCATTGCTTTGGCCTCTAAGTTTAGTGACAAAGCACGTCAACGCGGGTATCTATATCGCGGTTCTCCCTGGTTAATGGTGAGCTTTAACGATGGAGAAGATCCACATTTTCGTAAAGCAGAGTTTGACCCACTTCATTGTCCCTCTGACTGTCAGCGACCTTGTGAGTTAATTTGTCCAGCGCAAGCTATCACGGTTGACTCGATTCAAGCAGGTATCGGTGTTGTGAGTGATCGCTGTTATGGTTGCGGACGCTGTTTACCTGTTTGCCCAATTCAAAACATTACGACTCGTTCGCATATTTTTTCTGCCGAAGAAATTGCTGCTCTGGTGTTACCCAATGGAGTTGACGCCATTGAGATTCATACACAAGTTGAGCGACTCAATGAATTTAAGAAGTTGTGGCAAGCAATCGCGCCTTGGGTTCATCAACTTAAGCTCATTGCAATCAGCTGCCCCGATGCAGAGGGTCTGATCGAATATCTCTGGGCACTCTATGATGTCATTGCGCCTTTACCTTGCCCTTTGGTATGGCAACTAGATGGTCGCCCGATGAGTGGGGATATTGGAGCAGGCACGACCCACGCCACCATTCGTTTGGGGCAAAAAGTTTTAACGGCTGGGTTGCCTGGGTATTTGCAGCTAGCAGGAGGCACCAATCACTATACAGTGCCAAAGTTGCAAGCACTCGGCTTGCTTAAGCCAACGGTTTCCCCTTCGTATGAGCTGGCGCATCCTTCCCTGACGCCAGTCGCTGCGATCGCCGGAGTTGCTTATGGCAGCTATGCGCGATCGCTTTTGTTACCTATCCTAAACAAACTAGAGACGCTTGAAATGGCAGCACTATCCGACCAACGTAGTCCGACTTTGACTCATGGTGATCAACTTACCGGTGTGGTTGATCGACCTCTTCAGTTAGAGACAGCGCCAGAGCTACTCTGGCAAGCGGTTGATTTAGCCCATTCTTTAATTGCTCCATTAAAGTCAGCTTTTGTTCAACCTTCCCGACCCGCTTCTCACGTTTGAGCGTTGCTGCGCTCAGCGTAGATTCTGGTTTGTCTTTCGCATCTGCCTTCACTTCAATGTTTACCCTGCTTTTATACTCATGGTGAATCAAAGCAGTTTTCCTTCTAATCGACATAACGAACTAATGGGTCAATCGGGTGAAGAACTCTCATCTGCGATGCCTGAGGCAAATAAGCAGATCCCTGTAACAGACGACTTGCAAAAACTCCTTGAGATATTGCCTAGTGCGATCCGCGATCGCCTGGAGCAGCATCCTCAAAAGAATAGCTTGGTTGAAGTGGTACTTGATTTAGGTCGTCGTCCTGAAGCGCGTTTTCCGGGTAAAGCCGAGTACCTTGCCGAAGAACCTGTCACCCTGGTTGACCTGAATGAATGTATTTCTCACCTGGGGGATTTTGGTGGAGATAATCGGGCTGGAATTGAGCGAACCCTGCACCGGATTAGCGCCATTCGCAATCGCCGGGGAGAAATTATTGGGTTAACCTGCCGGGTCGGTCGCGCTATCTTTGGCACCATTGGCATGATTCGTGACCTAGTGGAAAGTGGCAAATCCATTTTGATGCTGGGTCGGCCTGGAGTTGGTAAAACAACCGCGCTGCGAGAAATCGCACGGGTGTTAGCCGACGAGCTAGACAAGCGAGTTGTGATTATTGACACGTCAAACGAAATTGCTGGCGATGGCGATGTGCCTCACCCCGCGATCGGGCGCGCTCGACGGATGCAAGTTGCCCGTCCTGAGTTGCAGCATCAGGTCATGATCGAAGCAGTGGAAAACCACATGCCCGAAGTGATTGTGATTGACGAAATCGGCACCGAGTTAGAGGCTTTGGCCGCCCGTACGATCGCAGAGCGAGGGGTGCAGCTTGTTGGTACAGCCCACGGCAATCGCCTGGAAAACTTGATCAAAAACCCTACCCTTTCTGATTTGATTGGTGGCATTCAATCAGTTACGTTGGGCGATGAAGAAGCCCGGCGTCGGGGTAGCCAAAAAAGCGTGCTAGAGCGCAAAGCGCCTCCTACATTTGACATTGCCGTTGAAATGACGGAACGGCAAAAGTGGGTTGTGCATGAAAACGCAGCGGATACCGTCGATAGCCTCTTAAGGGGTCGGCAACCCAATCCCCAAGTTCGCACAGTTACCGAGACTGGCAAAGTCCTGATTACTCACGAGCTTTCAAGCACCCCAGCCGACGAAGGATTAGCCAGCAAACCTGCTCGCAGTCCCTTTAGTCAGTTTGGCAAGCTTGACGCTTTTCTGGATGACTCTATGCGAGTTGGGCGTGGTGGCGGCCGTAAGGGTTGGCGGTCTTCTGGACGAATGACTCCATTGCCCCCCTCTAGCTATGAAGCCCCTCCAGAGCGGCAACAGTTTGAGCAAATGCTCAATGCCTCCCTGGCAGAGCAACCTTATCGAGCCGAACGGTTTGAGAACGACCCTCAATGGGACGGCCCACCAGAAGCGGCTGAGCAGTTTGGTCCAAATGGAGAAGATGTGCTTTACATCTATCCCTATGGGGTCAGCCGGACGCATTTAGAGCAGGTGATTACTACCTTAAATTTGCCCGTTGTGCCAACCAAGGATATTGATCATGCCGATGCGGTGCTGGCGCTGCGATCGCATGTCAAGAACCATGCCAAGCTGCGCCAAATGGCTAAATCGCGTCAAGTGCCAATCCACACGATTAAATCCAGCACGATTCCTCAAATCGCACGAGGTTTGCGGCGTCTGCTGAACATGGATGACCCAACCTCCTCCGACACAGTCGATCTGAATCTGTTTTTGCAGGGCGACAACGACGACGAGTGGGAAGCGCTGGAAGAGGCACGACTTGCGGTTGAGCAAATTGTTATCCCGAAAGGGCAACCAGTTGAGTTGCTGCCCCGGCCTGCCAATGTGCGCAAGATGCAGCACGAGTTGGTCGAGCACTATCGGCTGAAGTCCAGCAGCTTTGGTGAGGAACCCAACCGCCGTTTGAGAATCTATCCGGCCTAGATAATGAAGCCTCCCCGATGGGAGGCTTTTTAGTAGGCTGATTAACTCAGGTCAACGCCAAGAAATCGGTCTAGAAATCGCGATCGCCAAATCGCGCGTGAAACCAGGCACCACTCCAACGCCACAGCATTTAAGAACAAACAATCTAAAATGCCAAGTTCGCCCAACTCAAAGAAGCGCCGCGCTGGAGGAATTGCCAGCAGCAACCAGTAAAGAGCAATCAAACCAAGCGCAACCATGGTGTAGCGCCAATCGCCACTGTAAGGTTCACCCCCGACCCAAGCGCGGGTTGGCGGCTTGAGAAAAATTAGCAGAAACAGCTGACACAAAATTAGAACTGTCACTAGCGCCGTGCGAGGCTCTGCATAACTACTGGGAGTCAGGGTGCCGCCAGGTGGCAAATCGAGAATTGCTGCCAGCATGTAGAACAGGTAAACAAAGAGCGCCGTGAACGTGATTGTCAGCGTTGCAGGCACTGTGAAATGAAGAAGCGATCGCACCACACTCGGATGGCGACGGTGAGAACCAGAGGTGGCCCAAATGGGCAACACAACCGTCGGCAAGCCAACCCCAAACAGGGCAACCAGGGCACTGTGCTTGTTTACTAGCGGAAAGCCATCCGTCACCATTGCGGTCGCGAAAATGAGGAGCGCAATGCAAAACACCCGCACCAGAAAAATAGCCAGCGTATCTTGAATCCCATTTCGGATCCGTTGCCCTTCTAAAAAGGCATGCGGCAACGCACCAAAGGAGTCTTGCATCAAAACAATATCTGCGACCGCACGTGTAGCCTTACTGCCGCTCTCCATCGCAATGCCCAAATTAGCCTGCTTCAGCGATAGCACATCATTCACACCATCCCCAATCATGGCAACATATCGCCCTTGCCGCCGCAACACTTGCACCAGTCGCGCCTTTTGCTCTGGGGTAATGCGACCAAACACGTTAGCAGACAAAGCAGCCTGCGTAAATTGGGCATCATCCATCAGCGCTAGTTCTGCCCCAGAGACTAATTGGGCGTTCTCAAAACCCGCTTGTCTTGCCAACGCAGCAACTGTTTGGGGATTGTCCCCTGAAATAATTTTGAGGTCAATACCCGCACGACAAAAGTTATCCAGCGTGTGTTGGGCTTCTTTGCGCAGTTCGTCGCTGAATTCAACAATCCCTAACGGAATCAGATCGGGAGGCAGCTCTGCCGTTTCCTCATCCAGACAGGATACATCAGGTGTGTAGGCAAACAGCAACATGCGCAGACCCTGCTCAACACCTGTCTGAATTCGCTGCTGATCGGTCGGCAGCAACTCAACTGAAGCAGCCAACATTTCAGGTGCGCCTAACACGTAGGTACCTGGGTGATTATTCCCAGCCTCCGCGATCGCGATCGCACTCCACTTACGCGCCGAGGAGAACGGCACTTCACTTTTTACGGGTAGAGAGCGACCCGGACAACGTTCATGCAACGCCTCACTGGTACGGTTATGACTCGTGACATTTGCCGCAAAATCCCCCAAACGCTGGCGTAGCTCCGGCTCAGAAATGGCGATCGGATAGAGATTATGCAGATTGATGTGGTTTGTGGTGAGGGTTCCAGTTTTGTCGAGGCAGAGTACATCAATATTGCTCAACGACTCGACCGCATTGGCCTGCTGAATCAACACCGCATCTCCCATCATGCGAACTGCACCTGTGCCATAGGCGAGCGTAATCGCTAAGAGTAAGCCCGTAGGGACTAAGCCCGCGATCACAGCAGCTCGTTGCACAATATCCGCAAAGGGAATGGAGCGGCTGAGAAAGCTAATGCCGACCAAAACCCACAAAAAGCAAGCCAGCAATAAGATAATACGAATGATCAGGTTAATTTCTTTTTGGAGCGGCGTATAAACCTGTCGGAACGCCCGTGCCCCTGTGACAAGCTTGTAAGCGACCGTCTCTGTCCCAACTTTCTGAGTTTCTACCAGCGTATTCCCGCTGACACAAAAGCTGCCTGAGTAAACCGGATCTCCACTCACCTTGGGTACGGTGTCAGACTCCCCCGTTAGCAACGACTCATCGACATCCATACGGCCATCACCGACCACGACCCCATCCACTAAAATTTGGTCGCCCGATCGCACAACCAGAATGTCACCAAGCACAATTTCATTAGGGTCGATGTTGTATTCTTGCCCTTCGCGCATGACGCTAGCAACAGGGCGGTTGAGCAAGGCAATCTGATCAAGTTTCTGTTTTGCCCAAATTTCCTGGCAGATGCTAACCAGCACCCCACCCCCGATGATGACAACCACCAGAAAGGCATCGCCATACCGTTGCAGGAGCGCCATCACAACGCTGAGCGTAAAGAAAACCAGGTTAATGAAGGTAAGCAGGTTTTCTTGAAAAATCTGAGCGTAGGAACGGCTTGATCGCAAGGCAATATTGTTACCCTGCCCTGCTGCCCGCCGCCGAAGAACTTCTTGCTCTGAAAGTCCCTCAAGGCTAGTCGATGGCAGAACGTCACGGGTCATGATGAGCAATTAATTTGGAAAATGAAAGAATACTGATTTTAAGGAAACGCCCACTTCTGCCAACTGCAGAAAAAAGCCAGATCCCATTCAACAGCTTACTTCTGGTTTTATCGTTCCTGCCAGTTGAATTTCACGATGTTTTTACTAAAGCTACACAAATTGATCGCCTCAAGATTTTGCTAGCTCAATAATTTTTTGGGCGATCGCATCTGGCACTGGCATCACCGACAAGCGATTGCCGTTTCGCACTACCCAGAGGTCATCGGGGCTGAACTGCTGACGCAGAGTTTCGAGCGAAATGATTGCAGGAAACGTTTCGGCATACTCGACTTTAACCGTTTGCCAGCGCGGAGCCGCTTCAGTCGATTTAGGGTCGTAGTACTTGCTCTTGGCATCAAACTGAGTCGGATCAATCACCTCTGGCTGGCTAACGGTCATGAGGCCGACAATCCCCGGTGGGGTGGTGTTGGAGTGATAGAAAAAGGCGCGATCGCCCACCTCCATCGACCGCAAAAAGTTACGAGCCTGATAGTTACGCACACCATCCCAAATCGTTTCGCGATCACGCTTCAAGTCATCAATGCCGTAAACATCGGGTTCTGACTTCATCAGCCAGTACTTCATTCCTCACTCCTTGCCGGATAGTTACCGATTCGATTTTACTGCCATCCTGCTAGAGGTAGAAGTTTGTCAGATGCTGAAAGCTCTGTGCTGTTTAGTGATCTGAAAGACGTTTCTTAGCAAGCTCTCCAAAATCTTGGAAATTTTAGAAAGCCAAAACTTTGGGAGATGCTAGTAACGAATGCGGGGGTCGATGTAAGCGTTGAGGATATCGATCGCCAAACTAACAAGTGCAACGATCGCAGCGAAAAACACCACAATCCCCTGGACAGTTGGATAATCGCGTTGGGCGATCGCGCGGTAGAGGCGGTTAGCTAAACCCGGCCAGGAGAAAGTCACCTCAGTCAAAATGGCCCCCCCCAACAGCGCCGCAAAAGTCAGACCCAGGATAGTAATGACAGGAATCATCGCATTCTTCAAAGCGTGGGAGACGAGAATCTTTGACTCGCTGATGCCCCGCGCGCGTGCCGCTTCAACATAGTCTGATTGCAGGGTTTGTTTGAGATTGACCCGCACAATCCGCTCAAAAATGCCACTAATTAAGATTCCTAGCGTTGCAGAAGGCAGCACAAGGTAGTAAAGCGCTACCCGAAACTGGTTCCAGTTAAAGTTGAGCAAGCTATCGATAAGGTACAGTCCGGTCGGGCCTGTGGGTGCTGTCATTGTCACCGGAAAGCGAGTGCCAAGTGGAAACCAGCCTAACTGCACGGCAAAAATGAGCTGCAGCAGCATGCCAAACCAAAATAGGGGAATGGAGTAAGTCAAAATGCCAAACAGCCGCCCACCCGCATCAACGGGCGTATTAGGTCGCGATGCCGAAAGAATACCAACGCCTACACCAACGACTAAGGCAATGAGCAGGCTGGCGATCGCCAACTCCACCGTCGCCGGAAAAAACTTTTGAATAATCGTCCAGACTGGCTCTTTTGTCGTTAACGAGTCGCCCAGATTAAGGCGTAACAGATTGCCCATGTAGTTGAGATATTGCGCCCAAATTGGCAAACCTAGCCCTAGCCGTTCTCTCAATTCCTCTTTGGCAGCGGGTGAAGCACGTGGCCCCAACAAGGCGTCTACCGGATCCCCTGGGGTTGCCCGGAGGAGGAGGAAAACTAGCGTGGTGATCAACCACAACATCAAAGGGGCGAGCAGCAAACGCGCCAGAATGTAATATCGCAGCGAATTAGAACGGGACATAAGGACAACTTGAGCGCAAGTGCTAGAAACTATAGCAGGTGTTGAGGGGTGTGGAGTGGGGGAGTGGGAGAGTGAGGGAGTGGGAGAGTGAGGGAGTGGGAGAGTGAGGGAGTGGGAGAGTGAGGGAGTG
>DVDV01000138.1 GCA_015296075.1 Leptolyngbyaceae cyanobacterium M33_DOE_097
ATTTTGTTCCCTTCGATTATCTGGTTTCAGTTACTCAAACGCATCCAATCTCACGCTGATATTGCGGCTCATTTTGGGTTCGATATTGACCTCAAACCTCGCTTAGAATCGGCTTATTGAGAATGCTGCAAGATCTCAGACAACACGGATATAGCCGTCATAATGCTCCCACAGTCCCTCTGGTGTGACTAATCCCATAAATAAAGAGGGGAAGCTACCAAAAGTCTGTACCTCGCGTTCGTAATTTTGGAGTAACTGTTTAAATTGATGTAACGCATTTAGAGCTGTTGTCCGAACTTCGGGAATGCGATCGCGCACTGGAATCAGTCCCGCTTCAGACAACGGTTCTCGCACTCCTCCGGGAACAACCCAGGCCGAATGGATTTTGCGTCCGCCTAAAAGCTCAATAATTTCCTGTCCAAACTGGCGCAGCCGAATTCCTCGTCGTGCCAATTCAGGATTGGCTGCCATCAATCCAAATATATTCCGTTGCTGGGGATCACTGTCCATGCCCAAGAGCAAATCTGGGGCACTGAGATGAAAGAAGCTGAGGGCATGGGATTGGATAATTTGTGCCAGGTTCATTAATCGTCGCAACTTTGTCGCAGCGGTTGGAATAGTGACTGCCAGGATGCGATCGCCTGCCTTTGCCGAAGCTAGCAGGTGACTGACTGGACAAATACCACAAATTCGAGCGGTAATTCCCGGCATTTCCCATAATGGTCGCCCCTCACAAAACTTTTCAAATCCGCGAAACTCAGTGACATGAAAGCGAGCATCGACTACCTGCCCAGCATCATCCAGGTAAATTGTGATTTTGGCGTGGCCTTCAATCCGCGTAACGGGATCGATCACTATTTTCTGAGACATCATTCCAAAACAAAAATATTAAGCGTTTATCCACTACAAAGGTTATCTAGAATATCGGGTTCTCTGAGTGCTGCTAATTCTTTAGAATATTCCTCAAGCGCAGCATTGAGAGCTATCTCTGCATCGTGTTGGGATAGATTTGTCAATTGTTCTTCTCCTATATTCCAAAGTGCTACGTTTGTCTCCAAATGAGTATTCTTCTCAGTCTCAACCGTATGAGTATATTGGACTAAATGCTGAAGATGCTGGTCAGGAATTTTGTGATGGAGTTTTTTCCCTAAATGACTTTTCATCAAAATATCTGAGATTGAAACAAAGCCAAGCAATTGCCCCTGAATCACGGGCGCTCCCAAAATGCGATTGTTCGCAAACAATTTCGCTACATTTTCCACACTCAAGTCAGGGTTTACGACAATACACGGTTTTGTCATCACTTCACAAACTTGGACTCGGTCAGGATTCTGCCCAACAGCTATCACCTTACAGGCAATATCAGTTTCGGTAATAATGCCGTAAGCATCCTGTGCATCCTCGCGGTCTACAACCAGCGATCGCCAGCCCTTTAATTTCATCAAATCAAGGGCTTCAGCAATAGTTGCCGAGTTGCAAATGGTAACAATATCTTTTGTCATGATGTCTAATGCCTTCATAAGAATTCACCTCCTAGAACAGGTAACTGGGGATAATTCCCAAAAGTTCCACAGTGTAATAGTCTTTTTTAGCAGGGATAAGTGCTTCGAGTTTGCTTGAATATGCAATGTCTCCCTTAGCCAAATCTAATCTGTGATTTTTCTAAACGCGGCGTTTCCCCCTGCAACAGAGACTCCAATACAGTACGAATGCGATCAGCGGGTGGTGGGCAACCAGGCAGATACACATCTACTGGAACCACAGCATGAACCGGAGTAACGCGATCAAGCAAGGGTGGAACAATCCCTGGCTCGGCAGGAATTTGACCCTGAGCTTCTACAGTGCCCCCATAGCAGCGTTGTAGTACAGCTTCTACCCCACCTAATGGATTGCGCAGCGCAGTGACATTACCTGTAACAGCACAATCACCAAAGGAAATCAACAGGCGCGATCTCGCTCTGACGGTGCAAATAGTCTCCAGATGCTCCTGATTGGCGATCGCGCCTTCCACTAACACCACATCAACCCCTTCTGGATATACTTTGGCATCCATAAACGGGCTATAAACCAACTCTGCTTGTGCTGCCAAGTCAAATAGCCATTCATCTAAGTCTAAGAAGGACATGTGGCAACCTGAGCAACCACCTAGCCAAACTGTTGCTAATTTCACACGAGACATGACTTCCTCCCTTTAACTCTGTGCCACAACAGTTTGCCACTCCTACCCCATCAACCTTAGAACCGTAAACTTGTGTATTATGTGAACTACCTCCCCTACAACTGCCACTGTCGCTTCTGACGGGCATTGACAATAAACTCAATGCGAGCGCGATCGTGAACCATTTCACCAACTGTTGAACCTTGATCAAAAAGGGCACCCGTCGGACAGGCTGCCACGCATTTACCACAAGCAGTGCAAGTTGAGGATGTGCCCCAGGGCTGGTTGAGATCGGTAATGACATGGGATTTAGCCCCCCGGCCTGCGACATCCCAAGTATGTACTCCTTCCAATTCATCGCAAACGCGGACACAACGTGTACACAAGACGCAACGATTATGGTCAATGCCAAAGCGATCGTGAGACACATCAACGGTGCGATGCGGAAACTGATATTCTAGCCTGACGTGATCCATCCCCATTTCAACTGCCAGGTTTTGTAATTCGCAGTGACCATTGGAGACGCAAACCGAACAAACGTGATTGCCTTCAGCGAATAACATCTCGATAATCATGCGGCGATAGTTTTGCAACCGCTCACTGTTTGTTTGAATGACCATACCCTCTGCTACTTTGGTGACACAAGCAGGCTGTAGTTTATGACTGCCAGAAATCTCTACCAGACACAACCGACATGCACCGACTTCCGAAACACCTGCCAAATAGCAAAGGGTTGGAATCTGAATTCCAGCTTCCTGAGCTGCCTGAAGAATCGTTTCTGCTTCGCGGGCACTGATCAGTTGGTCATTGATGGTAAGTGTTTTGACCGTCATACCTGAATTTCCTCAGAGAGCTTTCTGGGCTAAATTAAGTTGAGAAGTTGAAGTAACGTTCACACTCCAAATTAACTTTACTGAGCCACCTTTCAACATACTAAAATTATCTAAGCTCCAAAAAACAACTAACTTCTAAAGTTAACTCTCGTTTGAGTTCATCATCAATGCTTCATATTCATTTCGAAAATATCGTAAAGTACTCAATACTGGGTTTGGTGCTGATTGCCCTAAACCACACAAGCTTGTGTATTTCACCATATCACAGAGTTCTTCTAGCAAGTCTAAATCTGCAGGTGTCGCTTTACCCTCACGAATTTTGCTGAGGAGCTGATACAGTTGCACCGTACCCACCCGACAGGGGATACATTTACCGCAGGACTCATCTCGGCAAAACTCCATGAAGTAATGCGCTACATCTACCATGCGAGTGCTTTGATCCATCACAATCATGCCTCCCGACCCCATAATGGAACCCAACTGGGTAAGCGATTCATAGTCCACTGGTGTATCAAAGGCAGAGGCAGGAATACAACCACCCGAAGGGCCACCGGTTTGCACTGCTTTTGCTACTCCTCCTGCTGATACACCACCGCCCATTTCTTCCACGATTTGCCGTATGGTTGTTCCCATTGGTACTTCAATCAGACCTGTGTTGCGAATCTTGCCAGCCAATGCAAATACTTTCGTGCCCTTACTTTTTTCAGTGCCGATACTGGCATACCAATCGGCTCCCTTACGAATGATCGGGGGGACATTGGCAAAAGTTTCAACGTTGTTAATCAGGGTAGGAAACCCCCACAATCCCCGTTCTGCTGGGTAGGGTGGACGTGGACTGGGTATGCCGCGTTTACCCTCAATCGATGCCATCAGTGCCGTTTCTTCTCCACATACGTAAGCCCCTGCGCCCATCCGCAAATCAATTCGAAAGTCAAACGGGGAGTCAAAAACTCGGCTTCCCAAAAGACCTAACTTTTGTGCCTGGTGGATAGCAATTTGTAAACGCTGAATAGCAAGAGGATATTCAGCCCGGATGTAGATATAACCCTGGCTAGCCCCGATCGCATACGCCGCGATCGCCATTCCTTCTAGCACCCGATGTGGATCGCTTTCTAATATGCTGCGATCCATAAACGCACCCGGATCTCCCTCATCTGCGTTGCAAACCACGAATTTATGGTTGGCAGTGCGGAGGGCTTCCCCTTGGGGAGACATCGCTTTTGCCACTGTTGCCCATTTGAGTCCAGTCGGATATCCGGCTCCCCCTCGTCCCCGCAAGCCACTGCGCATGATCTCATTAATGACTTGATTGGAACTCATTTCTCGCAGGACGTGATGCAATGCATGATAGCCCTCTGCAGCAATGTAAGATTCAATTCGTTCTGGGTCAATAATGCCGCTGTTTTCTAGCACGATCGCCTGCTGTTGGGTAAAAAATGGATGCCTCAGATCGGCTTGTTGAAGATAAGGAGACTCTGGTGCAGCGAGGGATTGCAAAGTAGACACGATCGCAGGTGCATGATCGGGGGTCACCGCTTTATACAAAATGCCCACCCCTTCCGATTGAGTTGAATCATCGACTTGTACCAGTGGTCCCTGACAACATAGCCGCATACATCCCACGCCAGAGACTTTCACACAGTCTACCAGTCCTGCTTCTGTCACGGCTATTTCCAACCGTTCCTTAACCACTAAGGAATTAGAAGAGAGGCACCCTGCGGCCACACAACAGCGAATGCGGATCGCCTTTTGTGATTGACGTTCCTGGTTAGCGATCGCGAGTAGTTCAGGAAAATCCATTCGGTGTCACCTTTGCGCTAAGAAGGTTTGCAGGCGATCGCAAACCAGTTCCGGTGTTTGATGACCGCATACATTACCATCAAATACAACGGCAGGGGCAATGCCACACGCACCTAAGCAACGAGCGGTTGAAAAAGAGAGTTGATCATCAGCTGTGGTTTCACCAGGATGAATCTGGGCACATTGTTCTACTGCTGACAGTAAGGCAGCTGCCCCTTTGACATAACAGGCCGTTCCAATGCAGACCACACAGCGATGTATTCCTTTAGGAGTGAGCGAAAATAGATGATAAAACGTGGCAACTCCATATACATGGCTGGGTGGTAGCTTTAAGTGGTAAGCAATGTAAAGTAACAGATCGTTGCCTAAATAGCCGAAGAGTTCTTGTGCCTTGTGCAAAATCTCAATTAGCGCATCTTGTTGATACTGGTGACGTTTCATCGTCGCATCTAGCACTTTTAAGCGACTGTCGTTGCTCATGTGCTGGAGTGAAGTGCTGTTAGCAGTTCTGATGGGCGGAGGGGTGACCATGAGCAATGATTCAGGATATCACGGTGGTTGGCTGACTTGAGGCGGCATTGAGTGAGCTGAAACTTGACCCTGGGAAATAAGAACAGAGCATGGTGCTTGGCAGTAACAATAATGATGCCAAGTGGTCGTCATGAGCGAGTCAACTCCACTTTGAAAATAGATAAGAAATATGAGGAACTTGTGAGGATCGTGTCTTAAAGGTCTGCGATAGCCACCTGAACGGCATCAAAGGAATCAGATTCAGCAGAAATTCCATTACTATTCTTAAAGTTGTCATGGGCTTTAAACAAGCACAATATAGGTAATCGCTGCAAACTTATCTGATCAACCTTCTGGCCATGAAGTTCGTTGATGAATACCGTGATGCGGAAGCGGCTCAGCACTATGCGATCGCGATCGCCCAGATTGCAACTCATCCCTGGACAATTATGGAGATCTGCGGGGGGCAAACACACTCCATTGTTAAATTTGGTATTGATAAATTGCTGCCTCGTGACATTACGTTGATTCATGGGCCGGGTTGTCCGGTATGCGTTACACCCATCGAGTTCATCGATCAAGCGATCGCGATCGCCTCTCTTCCCAGTGTTATTTTCTGTTCCTTTGGGGATATGCTGCGGGTTCCAGGCAGTGATGTCGATTTACTCACTGTTAAAGCAAAGGGAGGCGATATTCGAATTGTTTATTCTCCGCTGGATGCCCTCGAAATCGCTCAAGCGAATCCGACGAAACAAATTGTATTCTTTGCTGTTGGCTTTGAGACGACTGCCCCAGCAACGGCAATGCTCGTCTACCAGGCCGATCAGCAAGGGATGAAAAATCTCTCTCTGCTGGTGTCCCACGTCCTGGTTCCTCCAGCAATGGAAGTCATTCTTTCCTCGCCACACCATCAAGTCCAGGGCTTTTTAGCTGCTGGGCACGTATGTACAGTGATGGGCTATGCCGAGTATGAAGCGATCGCGCAAACTTATCATGTTCCAATTGTGGTGACAGGCTTTGAACCAGTGGACATTCTGCAGGGGGTTTATCTATGTGTCAAGCAGCTAGAACAGGGACAGGCTCAGGTGGAAAATCAGTATGCTCGTGCTGTGCGGCGAACAGGAAATGAAGTTGCCCAAACTTTGATGAATCAAGTGTTTACCATCGTGCCTCGTCGGTGGCGTGGCATGGGAGAGATTGCTCGCAGTGGATTAGAATTGCGTGATACTTATGCAAATTTTGATGCGACAAAGCGCTTCCCAATTTCGATTAAAACCACAGCAGAATCGTCTGAATGCCTGAGCGGACTCATTCTACAAGGCATCAAGCAGCCCCATGAATGTCCGGCGTTTAGCACTCGTTGCACACCAGAACATCCCCTTGGCGCACCCATGGTTTCCTCCGAAGGAGCCTGCGCTGCTTATTATCATTATCAAATGACGAATGACGAATGACGAATGACGAATGACGAATGACCAACACCTCTAGGCTCTCCTGTCCCATTCCAATTGAGCAGTATCCCATGATTTTGCTGGCCCACGGAGGTGGCGGCAAACTCATGCATCAACTGATCGAGCAGATGTTTGTGCCGATGTTTGGCAGTGCCACATTACATCTTCGGCATGACGCGGCTGCGATCGCACTCAATGGTCAAAAGTTAGCGTTTACAACCGATTCTTATGTTGTTTACCCTCTCTTTTTCCCAGGCGGTGACATTGGTTCTCTCGCGGTGAATGGGACGGTGAATGACCTGGCAATGGTGGGGGCACATCCCCTTTATCTCAGTGTTGGTTTCATCCTTGAGGAAGGATTGCCAATGGAAACACTGTGGCAGATTGTTCAATCTATGCAGCAAGCGGCTCTAACCGCGAATGTGCAAATTATCACAGGAGACACAAAGGTCGTCGATCGCGGTAAAGGGGACGGCATTTTTATCAACACCGCTGGCATTGGTATCATCGAACACCCCCAAATCATTGGGCCTCACAGCGTTCAACCAGGAGATGTGTTGTTGCTAAATGGCGACATTGGACGACACGGCATTGCAGTGATGGCGGCTCGAGAAGGGCTGACGTTTGAAACTGCGATCTCCAGTGATTCGGCTCCCCTGGCTGATCTGGTGCTGCACCTGCTGGACGCTGAAATTGAAATCCACTGCTTGCGAGACTTAACTCGTGGTGGCTTAGCCAGCGCCTTAAATGAAATTGCCACAGCAGCAGGGGTAGAGATTGAAATTGTGGAAAGCCAAATTCCAGTGCAAGTTGAAGTCCGAGGGGTCTGCGAAATTCTCGGACTTGATCCACTTTATATTGCTAATGAAGGGCGATTTGTTGCTTTTGTCGCCGCAAAAGATGCAGAACGGGCATTAGCGATTCTGCAAGCGGATCAGGCTACTCAAAACGACTCCTCTTCATTTGCAAACAAAGCCTGCATAATTGGGCGTGTCACCAGAACGTCTACGGGTATGGTAAAAATGAAAAGCCAAATTGGGACTCAGCGGATTGTGGATATGCTGAGTGGAGAGCAATTGCCCCGAATTTGTTAGATAGCGATCAAAGCATTGCTGAGCAAAATTTTCGCTCTACTGTAACTGGCTTTTTCACACTACAGATTGCACATTATCTTGTTGCTGCCAAACCGATCGCCCAGTGATTAACTCTGCCACATCCATGCCGTTGCCAATTACACTCGGCACACTGGGATAACCAGCACTTGCCCCAACAAAGAACAGATTCGGCAATTCAGTGGTGTAGCCCAGTCGGTTTAGCCCTACCTGCTTGGGAATTAACTTAGCGCCATAAATATTGCCTTGGGGTTGCCCCAGATAGTGTTCGCTGGTAGTCGGTGTTCCATAAAGTTTCATGCGAATGTAGGCATCGACATCAGGAATCAAGTCGCGAACACTGGTCATTAGTTCCTGGTATACGACTCGTTTTTTCGCTTTGTACCCCTTCAAATCCGTTCTATGGAGCTGTTCAAAGAGTGAATAGGGACAAACGGTCGCAATTTCTAGTACATGATGTCCGGTCGGTGCCATTCCTGGTTCCTGAGATTTCATTGTTGGGCAAGATAAAAAGATCCAGGGATGGCTGAGATCCCCCTGTAACTGTTTCTGATATTCCTGATTCAAATTTCCCGTAGGATAATACCAGACATTCCAATTACCAATGCCATAGGATTCTGGCTGAAAGCGACTATCCAACCCCAGGTAAATATTGAATGCACTGGCCGAATATTGGTAATCGATTAAACGGTGATATTCACGTGGACTAAAGGCATCTGAGGAATGCATCAAACGCACTGTGAGTTTGGGGTCAAGATCGCTAATGCAAGCTTTTTTGGCGTGATAAGCATGACCATCTGCGGCGGTGATGAATTGTACCTTGCGATCGCGCACTTCAATATGCTCCACCGAGGTTTCAAACTGCATGACTCCCCCTCTAGCCGTAATTGCCTCAACGATCGTGTCTACCAGATGCTTAAAGTGATGCTTAGGGTAATAGGCACCCTCTGCATAGTCTCGAACCAGAGATGAATGGGTTAAAAGAGCGATTTCGTTGGGTGGTAAGGCATAATCACCACTTTGTCCAGCGAGAAGATTTTGAAGTTTAGGAGATAGGTTCGTGCGATCGTAGAGATCTTGAAGAGTCCAATCCTTTTTAGAGAAAAGGTTCCAGTAATTTGGTAATTTCAACCAATCAGACCACTTCTGGTCATACCAGTGTACTTCTCGTGTGAGGCGGTGGATCTCTTGATAGATACGGTCAATCGCATTAAAATACTGATTGATCGCTACCCTCTCTTCGGGAAATGTTGCAATTACCCGATTACGAAATGTCTCCCATCCCAGCGGAATTTTGAAGTCAACTTCTGGGGTAATAACGCGGTCGATACAATCGGGATCAAGTAAGTTAAATTGAACTTCTCGCCCGATATAGTTGAGAAATTGATCGATAGTTTGACCTGGAGCGCACTGAGAAATGTAATGAACATCGGCACAAAATCGATAGTCGCCGTATTCAAAGGTATGGCAGCAACCACCTGGTAAATAATGTTTTTCTAAAACGGCTACCTCATAACCTTGGCTCGCTAAACAGGCGGCTACCGAAAGTCCGCCAAGACCAGCACCGAGGATAACATAATCAAAGCTTTTCATTGCTCTCCTGCTGTGAATGATTACTCGCTGGTTGCCTGTAGTTCCTCAACAGCCTCCATCACATGCGTGGTATACATTAACGCGGGGCCGCCCCCCATGAACACGACAACGCCCAACATCTCTAGAATTTCTTCCTTAGTTGCCCCTGCTTTCAGCGCAGAACTGGTGTGAAAAGCAATACAATCATCACAATGAGTCGCAACCGCGATCGCGAGTGCAATCAATTCCTTTGTTTTTGTATCCAGCACTCCTGCTGTGGAGGATGCTTTACTCAGGGCGTAAAAACTTTTCATCACATCCGGCAGGGCATTGGATAATTTACCTGTGTAGCTTCGTAACCGTTCAGGGGGTGCAGTCTTGAATCGGTAGCAAAGAGGGTGCTGGTAGACCTTGGCGAGAGGCACGACACGCTTGCACTAAATACTCCAACACCGAGCGATTTTGGGCACGCAAAGAAGTGGTTACCGTCAGCA
>DVDV01000424.1 GCA_015296075.1 Leptolyngbyaceae cyanobacterium M33_DOE_097
AGAATGATTCTCATAAAAACGTCCGGTTTTAACGTTTATGAATGGCTGAAACCCGCATTCTGCCGTTTATAACATTGAGTGCACAAGTCTTTAGACACTCTGGCTACAGTACAAATGTTTCAAAATGAGAATTGCTGGCATTTTGCTGTGAAACCATTTGTTAAATCGGGCGATCGCGCCTGCACAAACATTGAGGAT
This sequence comes from Leptolyngbyaceae cyanobacterium M33_DOE_097, assembly GCA_015296075.1. Classification (GTDB taxonomy): domain Bacteria; phylum Cyanobacteriota; class Cyanobacteriia; order Leptolyngbyales; family Leptolyngbyaceae; genus DSRU01. The sequence goes on from DVDV01000424.1 coordinate 199, forward strand.
GACTAAGAACGTGAATTGGTTCGCTGCTTTAAAGTCGCTTTGGGTCGGTGGATTCATTGTCGGAATGTACGCCCTGTTTTGCCTGCTATTGCGGTCTTATCAAACGCGGCTGATGTATTTTCCCTCGCCTGAGCTAGCGCAAACTCCGGTTGAGTTCAATTTGCCCTATGAGGAAGTTACTATTCCAGTCCGAGGAAAGGCGGGTGGCGAGCGATTACATGGTTGGTGGATGCCAGCCCGGGGCAAAGAGCGGGGCACGATTCTTTACTTGCATGGCAACGGTAGCAATATCAGCGGCAATCTGGGGCAGGCGCAAAGGCTGCATGAGTTGGGGTTTTCCGTATTTTTGTTTGATTACCGGGGTTATGGCAAAAGCGTTGGTGGTTTTCCGAGTGAGAAGCAGCTCTATCAGGACGCTGATCTTGCCTGGACTTATTTGACTCAGCAACGCCGCATTCCCCCGCAGCGTATTACGTTGTTTGGTCATTCGCTCGGTGGGGCGATCGCCATTTATCTAGGGTCAAAGCATCCAGATATGGCTGGCATGATTATTCAAAGCTCATTTACCTCAATGCGAGGGATGGTTGACGCGAATGGCAATTATTGGATGCTGCCGATTGATTGGCTCTTGACTGAGCGCTATCCGTCAATTGAGCGGGTGAGATCGCTACAAGTGCCTGTGTTGTACATTCATGGCACATCGGATAGCGTGATTCCCCATTCCATGAGTGAGGCGCTTTACGCGGCTACCCCAAAAGATAAGTTCTTAGCTTTGGTGCCGAATGCTGATCACGACGATGTTGCAACGATTGGGGGCGATCGCTACGATCAAATTCTTGAGAAATTTTTCAAGACAGCGTCCATCCCTTAACTTCTTTTGCTATTCTAAGAAAGCTGATTTGTAATTGTCCCTCTGAGCAAATTGGCGAATCTCCCCACGCGGATGTGGCGGAATTGGTATACGCGCACGTTTGAGGGGCGTGTGGCTTTGCCTTGCGAGTTCGAGTCTCGCCATCCGCATTATTTTTTGTGAGTTGCCTACTTGGTTGCGTCTCGTATGAAGCCAGGTCAGGCAATTTTTGTTATCTGGGCGATCCGATCGCGCTTGAACTGACCTGTAAATGTTTCTAGAGTTTGCTTGCTTGTCTATCGTGTAAAGTTGCATGGTTAGCGAGGCTGGGTTTCACCATCCAATCCAGGTCAGCTGCGAGTTCTTCTGCTAAACCCACCCAGATAACCTCCGTTTAACTCTGTCAGCCCCTAGGCTTGAGCTGGCTGGTCAGCACCACCAATTTTGATAGGAGTATCCGCCGGGAAAGTGCTACCCAAACGAATATTCATCTTCTCGCCTTGAAGCTGCACATTCATTTGCTTGCCATCCCATTGCCAGTTCACCAGGCGACCCGCAAGGCGCAAGTTCTTCACGCCAAACGGCTGCTTGAGCCACTCTTTTGGAACACCAGCACCAATGACCAGGGTGGGCGAGTTGGCGGTTGAGTCTACGTAAGCCAACATATCGAGTTGGAGTAACAACATCTCAGCTGCTGTCCAATAATGCGGCGTCACTTGGGCGGGATTGATCCAACCTCTGACCCACTGCCATTTCGACAGGCTCTTAGGTGTAGCAACTGGGCCTTCATCATTGCTGCCCCACCAGGTAAACAAGCCTGGAGACGACTGGTTTTGCCAGAACCAACGGAGTGTCGCCCAAACCTTATCTGGCTGATTGAGAAATAACCATTGGTGAGTTTCTGCCAGGTTGAAGTGGGGGCTTTCAGGTGCCTCGTTTAATTCGCCTTCTGCATTACGTGAGCCATCCCACCGTTGTTGTAAGCCTTGGGTTAGTTCTTGCTGGTTAGAAACGGCAATTCCGCTCGGCCAAAGACCACTCGTGTAAGTGGTATCAACCTGCGAGAAGAAGGGTTCAAATTCTTTTTGCCAAGCCGCTTTCAACTGATTTGCCTGCTCACGCCAACGGCTTGCATCGGCCTTCTGTTGCAGGCGATCGCCCAGCTTTGCTGCATCCAAAAGGGCACGATAGCTCATGATGCTAGCCGATTCATCAATGCTGATTAGATTGGGCGTGGCCATCATATTGCCGCCCGTAAGCTCAACTTTGAGAAAGTCAGGATGTTCGCTAAAAGGAGCTTCGGAAGCTTTCGCAGTGGGATACCCAGGTCGATTGGTTGCGATGAGTTCCCGAATCAATTCAGCTTTGCGACGAATTGCAGGCCAAACGGAGCGGTCATAGGCAGGGTCGTTGAGTTGCTCTGCCACACTAGCCAAAGACCAGACACCAACAGCTGGAATATCAGCCTCCGGCACTGTGCTGTTGATAAGGTCGGTTTCCGCAAAGTAGGGGGAGAGTTGTCGCGCGATGTCAAGTTGCCCTGCTCGTGCCAAAGCAACTAGCTGATAGGCTCCATCGCGCAAACGGGGGAGGGGATGATTTACGGGATCATTCGGACGAGTGCGATCGCCCACCAAACTCATCAGCAAATGGGCAATTTGGGCGTTGAGACTGGCAGTAAACTGCGAGTCCGGCAGACTCAGCTCCAGAGGCGCAGGGTTACGAGTCAGATTCAATGCTGAAGTTGACACAACCTGAGGATCTTCAATCACGAGCTGAGCAGAGGAGTTATTGCCTAAAGCAATGCGAGCATAGCCCCAACCCAACTCATCCTCAAATTGAGTCGCGCTTGTTTGTTCTTTAAGCCAGTTAGGCGATCGCTCGCTTCCTAAATAAACCTTCGATTGGCTGGGCAAGTTCGTCACGCGCCAGCGTTGGTTAATTTGCAAGCCTCGATTTTGTGGATCCAGCTTAAGGGATTGAATCGCCCCACCCGCAGGCCCCACACTGCGAATCACTACCACTGGCTTCAGATCTGATTTGGGAACATTCAACTGAAGTTTCCAACTGCCCGGTTTTACCAGTGACCAGACAGCCTGGTAGTACTCTGTCTTCGTTAATAACTCTGGTACTGCGCTTTGAGGGGAGTAGACAAACTGTTGTTGAATCTTTTCGAGTGGGATCGTGTCACTCGTAAACTTCAGGTTGCCCTGGGTATCTGTTACCCAGATCGAAAGGCCAAAACTACCGACCCCAGGACTAAAGCTACCACCCGGCTCATAATACGCCTTGCTATCCAAGTCACTGCCAGGGGTTGCCAACAAAACGTGCCCTTGATTGCGGAGCCAGGGATCAGTAGGACGCGCTTGCATTTGAGAAAGGACGCGCTGCTGAGGTGTGCCGTAATTTGCTATCGTCGCGGTTGCCTGGTTGAACTGCGTCCGGTTGTTGATGCCAACACTCAAAATGAGCAATGCAGTCAACGCCAGCCCCAAAAGCCGAAAACGGCTGAGCGAGGTAAATGCGACAAAGACTAGCAATAGGGGAATGAAGTGCAATGAATAGATGAACGTTTCCCCAGCGCCATAAATGCTGTGGATCAAAAGCTGGCAAAGAAGTGTGAGGCCCAGAGCAATGCGCAGCTTAACGTCACCTTTGTGCGTGAAAAAGCTCCAAATGCCTAAACCGAGTAAGACAGTCCACAGACCCACCGAGATCGCGCCCCACAAACTACCTGAACCGGGAGCGAAGGTATTCACAACAGGTTGAACCCAACCGGGACGCAACGGGTGATCGGTAAACTGCACCGCTGGCATGATCAGCGTTTGGTAGAAGAATGAACTAATCGCCGCCAGCTTAGTAGAGGGGCCTTCGACGGTGATAAATTTCTTCTCGCCAATGAACGTGCCCGGTTGAAACGGAAAGCCAGAATTTGTAAAAACAACGCGTTGCATAATCCATAGCGCAGTTGCGGCGAGAATTGTGAGGACTGAAATGGCGATCGTCTTCTTCCAGCGGTAATTCACAGCGGTGGCAAAAAAGGCAACCATCCAGTTAGTGATGGTGATGCTGACCGTTAGAAGACCAACGAGAATATACCAAATTGGAGAAAAATCATAGTACTGAGTTAATGCTATAAAGGCGAGTCCGGCGATAATTGTAAATGAGCCAAAAGAGAACGATTCTGGCACAGTAAACCAGAACATTGTGGCAGCGCTTACAACACCAAGTAGGCTAAATAGCGTGGCATCTAACCGACGACATCGCATGAGCCGAAGCGTGGCAAATAAAGTCGCGACCCAAAGCGCTGCAACAATAGCTGTGAGAATACGAGCAGACTCAACCGGATCAACCTGTAAGACCTTGCTGATTCCAAAAACTAGAGGAAAGGTAAGCAAGGGGAAGAGAGGATGCTTGTTATTGCGACCAAAATCGCTATCGGTGCTTGACATATTCCCAAAAACGGTGGGAATGTCGCTACCAAACCATACATCTTGAGCGTACAGATCAGTGATTAGCGGTTCTGGAATTTGTCTTGCACCAATGTAGGAGGCGATCGCGATCACAACCGATAAAACAAATGCAATCAAGAAATCAACTCGGTAGAAACCGATCGGCTTTGGCAAAGAGAACTTAAATCGCCCAAGCTTGATTGTTTGAAGATGTTTCATCGTTGCATGGCCTCTGTTTGGAAAAGCAGCGATCTTCGTGAGCGCAGGTATCCCGGCGAGTGGGAGCTTTGAAAATGATTTGGGTTTTTGCTTAACAAGTTAGAACCTGACAACAAAGCTGAAGAGCGAACACATTAGCTTCTGTCTCCTTTAGGTTGAGAAGATCGAAAGATGTTTGCAAAGGTAGAGCTGAGTCGTTAGCAAGCAACTACTGATTTATGCTTCCGCGTGCTGGCGATACCACTCAATTGTGTTCTTCAGCCCTTGCTCAAACCCAACCTCTGCCACAAAACCAAAGGCTTGCTTGGCTCGCTCAGTGTCTAAACACCGTCGGGGCTGACCGTTGGGCTTGTCGATCTGCCATTCAATCTCGCCTTCATACTCCATCAATCGGCAAATCAGTTCAATCAAGTCTTTGATCGAGATCTCGTACCCGGTGCCCAGGTTGACTGGCTCTCCATCGCTATAAAAGCGGGTGCCCATGACAATGCCACGGGCCGCATCTTCTGAGTAGAGAAACTCGCGGGTGGGGCTACCATCACCCCAAACTGGAATGACTTTTTCACCGCGTTGTTGTGCCTCATGCACTTTACGAATCAAAGCAGGAATGACATGGGAGCTGCGCGGATCAAAATTGTCTTCAGGGCCGTATAAATTAACAGGCAGCAGGTAGATGCCGTCAAAACCATACTGTTGTCGGTACGACTGTAACTGTACCAGTAAGGCTTTTTTAGCTATCCCGTAGGGCGCATTTGTCTCCTCAGGATAGCCATTCCAAAGATCCTCTTCTTTAAATGGGACAGGGGTGAATTTGGGATACGCGCAAATCGTGCCAACACAAGTAAATTTCTTTACCCCTGCCTGGTAAGCAGCGTGGATCAACTGAGCCCCCATCATCAAATTGTCATAAAACAATTCGGCGGGTTTTTCTCGGTTTAAGCCAATGCCACCGACGTGAGCCGCAAGGTGAATCACAATATCCTGTTGGTCAACGATGCGTTGGCAATTTTCCCAAACGCGGAGGTCGCAGTCACGCGATCGCGGCACAGTAATTTTGTCTGGGTCTGCTCCGGCAGCACGCAGTTGCGCAATTACTTGCTTCCCCAAGAAGCCAGCTCCCCCCGTAACCAGGATGCGTTGACCTTTTAGCTCAAGTTCAGTTGACATGATTTGCTCGCTCTCCTGCCTGACTGCAATAAGTGATTCCTACTGTTTTAGGATAAAACTGGACTTACGCGATCGAGCTGATGACGGCTGGATAGCGTACAGTTGCAGTCCCATCTTGAAGTAGTGCAACACCATTGTTGTCAGGCGGCGTGAGGCCGAGAGCTTGCATATCGGCTTGCACCATTAGCTTGACCAGTTCCTCAAACGTAACGGACGGTTCCCAACCAAGCTTTTGCTTCGCTTTCGCCGGATCCCCAATCAGCAGCTCGACTTCGGCTGGGCGCAGGTAACGCTCGTCAAACTCGACATAATCATGCCAATCAAGATTCACATAGCTAAACGCGATATCTAAAAACTCTTTGACCGAGTGAGTTTCACCAGTTGCAACTACATAGTCATCGGGCTGCTCTTGTTGCAGCATCAGCCACATTGCCCGCACATAATCTTTGGCATAACCCCAGTCGCGCTTAGCATCGAGGTTGCCCATAAAGATTTTCTTTTGCTGACCGGCCAGAATCCGGGCGATCGCACGCGTGATTTTGCGCGTCACAAACGTTTCACCCCGTCTGGGCGACTCATGGTTAAACAAGATGCCGTTACAGGCAAACATGTTGTAAGACTCGCGGTAGTTGATTGTTTGCCAGTGGGCGTAAACTTTCGCGCAAGCATAGGGACTGCGGGGGTAGAAGGGGGTGGTTTCTGACTGAGGCACTTCTTGCACCTTGCCATACATCTCAGAAGAACCCGCTTGATAAAAACGAATCTGCTGCTTGGTGCGTTGCTCGTACTCGCGAATAGCCTCCAGTAAGCGCAGCGTTCCCATGCCTACCGAGTCAACGGTATATTGGGGCGAATCGAAGCTAACTCTCACATGGGATTGAGCGCCCAAGTTGTAAACTTCAATCGGCGCAACTTCTTCTAAAATGCGTCGTAAAGTCGAGCCGTCAGTCAGGTCCCCGTAATGTAGAAATAGCCGAGCCGTTTGCTCGTGCGGATCTTCATAAATATGATCGATGCGATCGGTATTAAAGGTTGAGGTTCGACGAATAATGCCGTGGACTTCGTATCCTTTCTCCAATAAAAATTCGCTTAAGTAAGAACCATCTTGTCCAGTAATTCCGGTTATCAAGGCACGCTTTGCATTAGTCATAATAAGCAGATCTCCTAACTGCTAGACATTCTGGTAGAGTGCTTAAGTCACCTTAAAAAAGCACTAAAAGCACTTATCAAGTATTCCTCAAGGGCTTTGAGAAAGCATACAAAAACCCTCCTTGCTCATGCACCCCCTTTTGCGAGCAAGGCTTGGTTTAGAATACCCCGTGAGAAGAGTTGAACTCTAATCGAAAAATGCAACAAGTTCGTATCTACGATCCACGCATCCGAACAGACTACTGAACCTCTTGAGAAGAAGCATTACCAGAAGCCATAAATAGTTGTTTGAATGCCAACCACAGAAATACTGGAATTGTGCTGCTGTAGCGTCCCCATAAGCGACGTGGCTCTTGAATCAGCCGATAAAGCCACTCAAACCCCATCGAGCGAACAAGTTGAGGGGCTCGCTTGTGAATCCCGGCATAGACCGGGAAAGCTCCACCCAGGCCAATCATCACTGCTTGAATCTTGCCCCGATGGTCGGCCATCCAGCGCTCTTGTTTGGGGCAGCCTAATGAAACAAATACGAGACCAGCACCACTGTCATTTAACTTTTGAACGATCGCTTCATCTTCAGAGTGGGTCAGCGGACGAAACGGCAATGACTCCATTCCAGCAATTTGCAAATGGGGAAACTCACGCTCTAACCGCTCCCGCATTCGCTTGAGAATTTCATCTTGCGAGCCTAAAAAGAAAACACTTACTCCTTCTTGAGCAGCCAACTTGCAGGTTGCTTCTAACACATCTAGGCCAGCTACCCGGTCTTGTTTAGAAGCGCCCATCAACTTCAGCATCCACACTAGAGGCATGCCATCCGGTGTCACTAGATCCGCACTTCTCAAGACAGAGGCAAACTCGGAAGACTGATGCGCCTCAATCAGCATATGAACATTTGCGATACAAACAAATCGGCTTAACCGCTGCTTTGCCCAGGCCAAAGTAACCTGCATTTGAGACTCAAATGGTAGGGCTGTGACTGGAAAGCCAATAACGCTTCTAGTGGGGATACTAATACCTGATCTCATAGATCTCATTTTTTTAGAAATTAAAAGACTAGAAAACTAGATGCTTCAACGTAAATCAGTCTCAAACAGTAAAAGCCGAGCGGACTACCTGCATACCACCGTGTAAATTACGTAAGTGCTATCGTACACAACTCCTGAATAACAATAAGTAAGATCTGGGTTACCTGCGTACAATCACTATATTATTCATCCCCGATATAAACACGGTCGCCTAATTGATAACAAGCAACTTTACGATAACTTTAATGTTTCGTTGCCGCATTTTTACTGATTAAAAAGCGCAACTCAAGCATCTTCAAACGGTTGTTGTAATTTCCAAGCATGTAGATGAAGTAAAGATAGAAGAGAATCAGTTCTCACGTGTAAAGTGTAATTTTTGAAACTTCTACGACTAAGGGAACGCACACAAACAGCAAGAATCGAATTTGACAGTTATCTGTATAAAAATTGTTTATTAAAAGCATAAATAAATTCGTTGGCAAAACAAAAAAGTTCAATCCGAACATTTCCGCAGAATTGCTTGAGTTTTGAACTTCTATGACTTCGTTGGAAGCTTCATTTAGGCTAGTGCTTGCCAACTGATCTAGATAAACAAAAGTAGAAAAGTCACTTGAACCTTTAGCCACATGTGCAAGGTTTACACCTGTTAGACAACCTTTAACTCAAGAGTAAATTACGGTAAACCACGTAAAAGAAACACGAGTAATACAATGAATTATGCACGGCAGAAAAAAATAAGCAAGTTGCTTCATGTGAGCTTCAAAGTTATCTACGTAAATCTACGTTGAAAGTGAAGGTTTTAATTTTGATATTAGCTTTGGAAAGAAAAAGTGTGGACTTGCATCGACTGTACTCTGTGCTTTTGCGTATATTCCTCTGGTTAGAACTTCTGACGAGCCACTGAAGTACTTTTCTTTAAGAGTCCTTGATCTGCTGCGTGTGATTTCATCTAGACTGAGTTCTTTCACTGACGATCGCGCGGTTCGTTTGAGTTTGCCTGTACTCACTGGTGGAAGCGTGGAGCGGAGCCGAATCTCTTTGGTATGAAGCCAGAGTGCGATCGGGGAGAGTAAGCTTTAGACGACTAAGGAGAAGAATGGCTGGAGAACTGAAGCTAATTGTCGAGATGGTTACCGTTTTAGGAGCGGCAACGGTTGGAGGCTATCTTGCAAATCGGCTTAAACAACCCGTTTTACTGGGGTACCTCTTAGGCGGAGTTTTGATCGGTCCGACAGGGTTCGGCTTAGTCACCTTAGAAGGAGATATTGAAGTCTTATCAGAAGTTGGTGTGGCCCTGCTGCTCTTTGCTTTAGGGGTCGAGTTTTCACTCAAAGACCTACTTCGAATGCGCAAAATCGCTCTGGGTGGTGGTTCCCTCCAGATCTTGCTGACCATTTTATTGGCGGGTGGTCTGGCTTACTTAACTGGCTGGGTTACGACGATTCCCACAGCTATCTTTCTGGGAGCTGCGCTCTCGCTGTCTTCAACGGCAGTTGTGTTAAAAAGTCTGATTGAGCGGAATGAAGTGCAGACCGTGCATGGGCAGATCATGCTGGCAATTTTGATTGTGCAAGATCTGGGTCTTGGTGTGATGTTAGCGGTGTTTCCAGCCTTGACTCAACCGCCTGATGTCATTGGAAGTGCAGTGCTAGTAGCCCTTCTGAAGGCTAGTTTGTTTATGCTAAGCGCCATCCTGGTGGGGAAGTGGTGTATTCCTTGGTTAATTCGATTAATTGCCCGCAGTGGGTCACAAGAACTATTTCTCCTGGGTATTTTGGTGCTCTGTTTAGGGATTGCCTTACTCACGTCTGCGATCGGCCTGGGAATTGAGATGGGAGCGTTTGTTGCGGGATTGATGGTCTCTAATGTTGAGTATGCTGACCATGCCCTCGATCGCGTGTTGCCAATGCGTGATGTATTTGCCACGCTTTTCTTCGCATCGATTGGTTTGCTGATTGATCCAAAGTTTCTTTTAGAGAATATTTGGGTCGTTACGGGCCTGGTTGCCGTCACGATGGTGGGCAAAGCTGTGATCGCAACAGGGGTTGTGCGATTCTTCGGTTATCCACTCAAAACAGCGCTTACGACGGGGATTGGTATCAATCAGATCGGAGAATTTTCATTTGTTTTAGCGGGTGTTGCCCAAAGTCAGGGTTTGTTCTCGCAGCGATTGTATGGGTTGATCGTAGGAACAACGGCTGCAACTTTGTTGATTACGCCGTTTCTACTGCGGATCACGCCCGATTTAGTCAACTATCTAGAGCAGATCCCGGCTTTGCAAGGGGTATTTCAAGCGGGGCGAGCGCCTCATTTGATTGGTGTAGAAGGGGCGTTGCAAGATCATGTGGTTGTGGCAGGCTATGGCAGAGTCGGACAAACCCTGGTCAGAATGCTCTACTTTCAAGGACACCGGGTATTGGTGATTGACAATAACGAAGCGAGCTTACAAACCCTACGTGAACGGGGCATTCCCTATTTGTTTGGAGATGCGTCGAGCGAGTTAGTGTTAGAAAAAGCATACCTACCCCAGGCCCGTGCGATGGCGATCGCCTTACCTGACCCGGTTGCCACCCGTCTGACGCTAAATCGCTCACTGAGTATTGCGCCTGACCTCGACATTACTGTACGGGCGCATGTGCAAGATGAGATTGATGGACTCTATCAGTTGGGCGCTCAAGAAGTGGTGCAACCAGAGTTTGAAGCATCGCTTGAGATGGGTGCGCACATGTTGCTCAAACTGGGCGACTCTACTTACTCAGTGCAGCAGGTAGTTAATCGCTACCGGACAGGCCGTTATCGTGACATTTTGCCCGAACGAGCCGAGTACTGGGGCGGCATGGATATTGAGGCTGCAACCGAAGGGTTAAATCGTCAGTGGTATTCTCTCGAGCGAGAAATGCCCTTAGTCGGTCTTAGTTTGGCTCAATCAAATGTGCGACGTTTAACTGGGGTAACAATTATGGCGATTGAGCGGGGCAAGCAGCTACTCCGCTACCCGTTGGGAGAAACCGTTTTAGAGTCGGGCGATCGCCTTTTGGTGGTGGGCAGTCCCCAGGAATTGCAAGCCTTTGAGCAACTCCTCCACTCTGAAAACTCTGTTTCGTAGAGATGGTTGGGACTGAGATTTCTGCAAGTCTCTTCCCCCTTACGCAAAACAGATTGGGATTTTTTGCCCGCAAACCTTGCACCATAATTGAGAAAAGGGTTATTTTATAACTAACGTTCAAAATAAATCGTGATAGACGGGTTGTAGCGAACGTTTCTATTCGTGTTTCCGAGTTTACCAATGCCCAAAATTGTTGACCATGATGCTTATCGTAAAGAGTTGCTGAGCCAGTGCTTTGACTTATTTGCTGAGCAGGGTTATGGCTCAATTACAATGCGCCAGATCGCTCAAGGTTTGAAGGTTTCAACAGGAACCTTGTATCACTACTTTCCCAGCAAAGAAGCGATTTTTGAGCAACTGATGGAGAGCATGGCTCAACAAGACATTTCACAAGTGATTGAAACGCTCAAAGACACCGAAACCGTTGGCGAACGAATTGAGATTGCGTTTGCTTTCATTGAAGAGAATCGCGATCGCTTGGAAAAGCAAACGCTGCTAATGGCTGACTATTACCAGCACCAACAGCGACAAAAAGGCTCGAGAAGCAAAGTTATTCAGCAGATTGAGCAACAGATCAAAGAACTCGTCATGAATGTAATGAAGATTGATGACTCTGATGTGGTGGATCTCGTACTCAGTCTGGTAGATGGGTTGATGTTTGCCAAAGTGTATGACGGCGAACCCATTTCGATCGCGCGTCAGGGCAAAGTGTTAGCCAAAATGGTGACTGCTTATATGGCTTTAAAGCAATTGCAGGTGTGAGGAGAAATGGATAAATGATGAAAATCAGGTTGGCAGAAATGTTTTAAGTGCGAGATTCAAACGTTCTTTAACGGGCACGTTGTCGGGTTTAACCAAGACCGAGAAAACGAGGAGACCCATGATCATATCGATCGCTAAATCTATATCTAAGCTTTTTGCGAGTTCGCCTCGTTGCTTGGCGCGTTCAAAGATTTTGCTCATCTCTTTGCGACGCGGCTCCATATATTTTTTCCAGTGGATTTCAGCAAACTTTGGGCTACTTGATGCCGTACTGATTGTGAGAGCCATTGTCTGCCGCATCAAGTCTGATTTTGTAAACTCATCAATCTGCGCAATCATCTGCTCCATATCTGCCCAAAAACTGCCTGTATCAGGAATGGTCAACTCTTGCTTTGAGCACTCTAATGCGTCTACCAGGAGTTCTTCTTTTGAGTCATAGCGACGATAGATTGTTGTTCTACCAACCCCGGCGCGGGCCGCGATCGCCTCAATACTAATTCCCTGATAACCAACTTCTGCCAGTAAATCGAGGGCTGCCTGCAAAATGGCGCGGTCTACTTCTACGCTTCGGGGTCTGCCAGTCACGGGTTTTATAGGTTGATTCATTTTCGTTTTTTGTAATCACAAGAGAAATAAACATGGAATTTATCAAGCAACAATCGTACCAAACCCCAGATTTCTTACCGAAAGATCTTGACATTTCGCCTTTAGATACATTACTGTATCGTATTGTAAGTGGTTAAACGTAACCTCATTCTTTAGGGTCTTTTGCTCTTCGTCGTTTCAAAGCCAGGTCTAGAGTTTGATTGCTTCCCAAGTGTTAGTTGTGTTGCAGGGGCTGAGATTAAGGGGCAGCCATCTAAATTTAGATTTTTATTCGCTTCCCTGTATACCTGGATGAATCGCTAAATTTGTTTCGTTTCGCTTGGTTTCGTTGTGCCTGCTGCTTATTCGTCATTTTTCACTGCGTTGGAGTCTTTATGCAGCTCAAAATCTTGTCAAACTTTGCGAATCAACGAGTTATTGCTTTGATGCTATTTGCTCTAGGAGTAACGGGTGCAACCACCTATTACACGCTCAATCAATTAGGGAGTGGCTCTAAGTCTGAGACGGCAGTCCAGGTGTTACCCGCTGTTCAAAAGGTTGCTGCCTTAGGCCGATTAGAGCCAGAGTCAGAAGTTGTGCGTTTAGCTGCGCCCGTAACACTGAGCAGCGATCGCGTGGCTCAACTGTTAGTCAAAGAAGGCGATCGGGTGCAGAAGGGGCAGGTGGTTGCCATTCTAGACTCGCGCGATCGCTTAGCAGCGGCTGTACAGCAAGCTGAGGAAGAGGTGCAAATTGCCCGCAGCAAACTCGCCCAAGTAAGGGCAGGCGCGAAAACGGGCGAAATTCAAGCGCAACAAGCCACAATTACCCGACTTCAGGCAGAGTTATCGGGGGCAAACCGAGAGCGAGCCGCTGCAGTAAATCGGTTAGAGGCTGAAGTGCGAATTGCTAAAGCCGAGTTTGATCGCTACCTCCAGCTTTATCAAGAGGGTGCTATTTCGACTTCCTCTTTGGATAACAAACGTTTGACATACGAAACGGCTCAAGCTCAACTGACAGAGGCCCAAGCTAACCGGAACCGCACTGAAGATACCGTGCGTGCCCAAATTCAAGAAGCGCGCGCCACTCTAGACCAAGTTGCCGAAGTACGTCCAGTAGATGTGCAGGTTGCTCAAGCCGATGTGCAAAATGCGATCGCGGCTTTGAAACGGGCGCGGGCCGAGCTAGAAGAAGCCTACGTCCGTGCTCCGATGACGGGGCAAATCATCAAGATTCACGCCCGACCCGGCGAGAAACTGGGTGATGAGGGCATCGCTGATATCGGACAAACCGCCCAAATGGTAGCGATCGCTGAGGTTTATCAGAGTGACATTGGCAAAGTCAAACTGGGTCAAACCGCGACTGTAACCGGGCAAGCCTTTGATAAGACCTTGACAGGCAAGGTGATTCAAATTGATCGGCAAGTTAGTCGCCAGAATGTTTTTAGCAGCGAGCCAGGCGAAAACCTGGATCGTCGAGTGGTCGAAGTCAAAGTTCGGTTGGCCCCCGAATCTAGCAAGCAAGTTGCTGATCTAACAAACCTGCAAGTTCAGGTTGAGATTCAGCCTTAAGCGTACCTCAATGTATACCAAACATCCGATATAGAAAAATCCGATGTCACGCTTCTAAGTTCTTGCTTCACCCCTACTTTTTCCCTTCTCAACAGTCCAGGAGTCATTCAATGGCATTTCAACTTAGTGACATTCACCCTAAAAAACTGTCTCGTTCTGAATACAAAGTGCTGGAGTTATTGGTCGAAGGCCAAACAAACGTTGAAATCGCCTCTCGGCTTTACCTTAGCCCTAATACGGTTAAGACTCATGTACGCGATATTTTTAATAAATTTGGTGTCGAAAATCGTGTGCAAGCGGCTGTTTTTGCCCTGCGGAATGGATTAGTCAAATTTGAGTCTAATTAGTCTTCCAAACCTTCTTGGTCGCTTCATTCGAGGTCTATCTGGCTCAACTGATGCACCTTCTGCTAACACGTCAAATTACGCTCCCTATTCTTCTCATTGCCCTGGTATTGGCCAGGAGTTGCCATCATGCTAAAAGGAATCTCTAAACAACTTCGCAAAACCCCGCTAGCATGGCTGCAAGTCACGCGAGAAAAAACACGCTTGGCTGTTGCGATCGCTGGAATTGCATTTGCCGATATTTTGATGTTCTTTCAACTCGGCTTAATGGAGTCGGCTTACTCGGCTGCAACGGGCATTCACTACACCTTGAAAGGTGATTTGTTTCTGCTCAACCGCCTATCTGACAACTTTGGTACGATTAAACCCTTTTCGCGATCGCGGCTTTACCAAGCACTCGGTGCTACTGAAGTTGACTCGGTGAACTATCTCTACACGGCTTCAGCCAAATGGCAAAACCCTGAGACGCGCACCTTTTGGCAAGTGCAGCTATATGGAGTTGATCCGGGCAATCCAGCAGTTGAGATTCCCAGTGCAGCAGCGCAACTCAGCGAAATCAAGAAATTCAACTATGTCATGTTTGACCGGGCTGCCCGTCCTGAATTGGGTGATGTGACAGGCCAGCTCGCAACGAATAGCTTCTTCCCCACTCAAGTGAATGACCTACAAGTGCAAGTAGCAGGCGCTTTTACCCTCGGCGCTTCGTTTACAGCCGATGGCAATTTGCTCATGAGCGACTCTACGTTTCTGCGTCTGGTCAACGGACGCCAACCCGATCAGATTGATGTAGGTTTGATTCAGCTAAAACCGGGTGCGGATATAGAGCAAGCGCAAGCAATTTTGCGATCGCTCTTGCCAAACGACGTTTTAGTTTTGACCAAGCCAGAGTTTATTCAACGAGAGCGGGCTTACTGGCAACAGGTCAGCCCGATTGGAGTGATCTTTGGTTTTGGTACGATTGTCGGCTTTCTGGTTGGGACGGTGATTGTGTACCAGATTTTGCAGGCAGACGTCTCTGATCACCTGGCCGAATACGCCACTTTGAAGGCGATGGGTTACAACAACACATTCTTGATTGGGGTTCTCTTTCAAGAAGCCCTGGTCTTGGCTGTTTTAGGGTTTATTCCCGGTTTTGCTGCCTCGCTAGGACTTTACAGCCTGGTTGCCAGCGCGACTTTGTTGCCAGTAGTGATGACGGTCGATCGCGCCGCAATGGTGCTGAGTTTGACGTTGGCAATGTGTATGGCATCGGGGGCGATCGCGTCACGTAAGTTACAGACCGCCGACCCCGCCGATATCTTTTAACAAAAAGGGAAGAGTATCGCCCAAACTGTTTTGTGAAAACTTACCGCACAAATTAGCCATGACGAACTTCGACAAAACAGAAAAGCAGCGAATGTTAGCTGGGGAACTTTATTTAGCCAGCGACCCAGAGTTAGCAAGTGAAAGCTTGCGCGCCGCTCAACTGCTGCGTCAGTTTAACCAGCTTGCCGTGGAAGCGATCGCTGAACGTCAAGAAATTCTCAAAATGCTGCTCGGTTCGGTTGGAGAAAGCCCGACGATTGTGCCACCGTTCCACTGTGATTACGGTAGCAACATCTACATTGGCGATCGCTTCTACATGAACTATGGCGGTGTCATGCTCGATTGCAATCGCATTCAAATTGGCAACGACGTCCTTTGTGCGCCCTATGTGCAAATTTATGCGGCCTACCATCCTGTTGATCCGACAGTGCGCCTGACCGGACGCGAACTGGCAGCCCCGATCACGATTGGCAATAACGTCTGGATTGGAGGTGGTGTCATCATTTGTCCCGGTGTCACGATTGGCGACAACACCACGATTGGCGCAGGCAGCGTCGTTACAAAAGATATTCCCTCAAATGTGGTTGCGGTAGGCAACCCTTGTCGTGTGTTACGTCAGCTTGAGAGCCAGTCTGAATGATTGTTTTCGATTGTCCTTCTACTTAATTCACTTCACTATGCAAGCAACTACTCTGCAACCATTCACTCCATCGCCTACAGAAACGTCTACGCCTGTCATTGCGATTGACCAACTCAATCATCACTTTGGTGAAGGTAATCTCCGCAAACAAGTTCTGTTTGATATCAATCTTGAGATTCGGTCGGGCGAAATTGTGATTATGACAGGACCGTCTGGCTCTGGTAAACCCCAACCAACTCAATACCCCAATTAGTCATCGATTTTCAACAGCACAAACCGTAACTGTTACAGATCCGAGACATCCTCTGTGTGGACGTACCCTACCTTTAGTTGGTATCACGAACAAGGCTTACCTCGGACG
>DVDV01000039.1 GCA_015296075.1 Leptolyngbyaceae cyanobacterium M33_DOE_097
GCGATTCAAAATATTGCCCAAAAGTGGACGATGCCGATTTCCAATTGGAAACCTGCCCTCAACCGTTTCGCCATTGAGTTTGGCGATCGCTTTCCAACTTGAATTTTTACCTTTGACACAATCTATTTGACATACCCGATCGCGCTTAACCTGCTGCACTTGTTTCTGGGCTGCGGCGCTCTGCCAACTGCAACGTTGTGTGGTCAAACACGTCTCCATCAGCCCCAATCGCTTGAATTTGGAGGCGATCGTCAAACACCTCCACAACGGTAAAGCCATGCCGCGCTGCGGTGTAAGCAACCCAGTTTTGCAACTGCACCGGGTACAGAGGTGCCCCTCCATTACCAGCAACCAGGTAAGTCACCCCTCGAATTACCTTACTGCGCTGATAGTTATGCTCGTGGCCATTCACGTAGAGTTGCACGCCGTATTTTTCCAGCAGGGGAGTCAGGGTTTTGAGTAGTCTAGGTGTGTTTCCATAGCGACCACACGAATAAACCGGATAATGCCCACATACAACTTTCCAGGGAGACTCACTTTGCTGGAGTTCGGCTTCTAGCCATTTCAATTGAGCCTGCCAGTCAACATTATTGTTTGTATCCAGCATGAAGAACTGAACGTTTTTTTCATGAAACGTATAGTAGCGGCCAGCCATGTTGAATAGCGGATAGTTGACCTGCCCATCTCCATTGTTCGTTCGAATATCGTGATTTCCTAAACAGGCTCGAAAAGACACCTTTGCGTTTAGTAAAGCACGATAGGGACGCTCAAACACTGGCCCAATCTTCCACATTTCACCATTGCGGTAAATGTTGTCACCCGCCAGTAAGACAAGAGGATAGGGATACTGCTGATAGTAACGGGTCATGGCCTGAGCCACTCCATACTGGGCACTATCTCCCCACCCCGTATCAGCAATAATTGCAAACCGTAACCTCAAACCGGGCGGGTCAGGCATCTGAGCGATCGCAGGGTCTAGCTTAATCTCTGACAGGTTAAACAACCAATCCGCTCGAATGCCCAAAAAATCGGCAACATACCGAGTCACAACCAGAAAAAACGCTACCAGACTGCTCTTGATCAACATATCGCGCCGCTTCATCTGCACTCGGTTCCTCTTGAGATTACGTGTTACGTCGCTAAACCCTTAGTAAACACAACGACACTCTTGTGCATTCCGCTTTAATAACGGGTAGATTCAACTAAACTCAGGAGCCTATAAACACCAAAATGGAGCTGTATCAAGCTCCGAATCCGTCTTCTCTCTGACCAGGTTAGCCAGTCAAACACTGGACTGTCAAAAGTAGAAACGCCAGGGCACAGATATCTTCACGTTACAGAGCGAATCGCACTCAGGATCAGTGCGACAGCGTGAAAAGAGAACCGTTAGCTGCACGTTTCGATATCCAACAAACCTGCTTGAAGATTGATCAGGTATTCACCGATTAGGCATTGAGCCTCTTCTTCAACCCTCGAATCATGCCCGATCGCCCGGAGATCGAAGCTGTATCTTTTTCGATCTGCACAAAAATCTTGCCCGAAAACAAACCGCTGGGAAAAGGCCGTTCGTAAACAGTGATATCTTCTAGGCTGTCTGTCTCTGCAAACCCCATCTGCTCAAGGTTTGTTTGTAACTGCTTCGCAAAACCTCCTTTGTTCTTAACAGGCATCTCTAGGGTGTCTGTGCTGTTAAAGTAGCCGCCTAAGCCACCTGCAACCAGTCCCAGGGCGATCGCAATCTGGCTGGGGTCAAAATCAAGCTGATCGCCGATACCTTTTGAGAGGACAAATAGCGCGATTAACGTCGTGCTGACAAAGTAGTAGAGGAAGGTAGGAACAAACCGAGGCCCTAAATCATACATAGCTGCTTAAATTGTTTGAACAAAATCAAGTAAGTGATGTGCCATCTGTAGCTTACTGCACGGCTCTACCACCTGTTGCCGCCCCTGCCGATCAACAAAAATAGCCTGGTTTGTATCACTGCCAAAGCCGCTGTTGGGTTGGTCAACCGGGTTAGCGGCGATCGCGTCGAGCTGTTTGCGCACCAGCTTCTCTTTTGCAGGGGTGAGAATATCACCCGTCTGAGCCGCAAAACCAATTAACTTTTGATGGGGCTGCTTCAATGTGCCAAGCTCGGCTGCAATATCTGGCACCGATTCAAGCGGCAAACAATCGGGCAAATCAGCCTTTGCCAATTTCTCATAGTGGCATGTTGCAGGTCGCACATCTGCCACAGCCGCTGCCATGATCGTCCAATCTGCTTGGGGAAAGTTTTGCACAAGCGCCTCCCGCATTTCGGCGGCAGTGGTAACAGGAACAGCCTGAAAATTGCCGAATAGTAAGCGCGACTCCATTGGGGCGTGGACAAGAGTTACCTGGGCACCCCGATGACTCGCCGCCTGAGCTAGAGCCACGCCCATTTTACCCGTTGACGGATTACCAATAAACCGAACTGGATCAAGAAATTCACGGGTGCCACCTGTGCTAATCAATAGATGCTTTCCCGTTAAATCACGCTGTCCCTTTGTATGGAGCAACGATTCAATCTGCGCCAAAATTTCAGGCGGTTCTGCCATGCGTCCGGCACCGACGCGATCGCACGCTAAGATTCCGGCACCGGGACCAACAGCATGAAACCGGGCCTCAGTCTGGATCTGCTGCCAGTTGCGTTGCACACTTGCCTGCTCCCACATATCCGTATTCATCGCTGGAGCCAGCAATACAGGGCAGGTCGAAGCCAACACCGTATTGGTCAACAGGTTATCGGCCAAGCCGTAGTTCAACTTAGCCAGGGTATTGGCTGTCAAGGGGGCAATCAGCATCACATCTGCCCATTCACCTAGCTCAATGTGCAAAGGACGCCCCTGATTTGGTTGCCAGAAATCGCGATCAATATAAGCTGGGTGCCGACAGAGGGTTGCGATCGTCAGTGGCGGGATGAACTGTTGCGCCGCTTCCGTCAAAATAGCGCGGACTTCAACACCCGCTTTTGCCAGTGTTGAGATCACTTCGCACACTTTATAGGCAGCAATACCGCCACCAATGCCGATCACAATCCGTTGTTTGCCTATCATGATGTGTTGCGCGAAAGAGCTTTCTCCATCATGCCGCTCCACAAACCGGATGCATTATTTTCTTCAGCCGATTTCCAAGCTAAACTCCGGTGCTAAGGTTGGGGCAGGCATCTGGCAACATGCCTAAGTACCGCAAACATTCTTCAGGCTTGAGTTGCCGAAAGGTACGATCGCGGGCCAGGTCGAGTAAGCCTTCCCAATTAGCAGCCCAAATGAAGACCTTTTCTTTGGTTGTGGCAATGACATAGCGGCCATCATTGCTGAAGAAAGCCCGTTGAAACACTTCAGAGTTGGATTCATCCTCTAACCGCAGCGTTGTCCATTCGCGACCATTTTGAGCATTCCACAAACGCACAGTCCCATCACTGCCTGTGGTCACAATCGAGTCACCCTTGGGGCTAAAGTTAACTGACAGTACGCCACCTCGGTGCCCCGTCAACAAAACCAGGGGCGTTCCTTCGGAATCAATCACATGCGTTGCACCAGTTGTGCTAGCCAGCGCAAGCGACTGACCATCGGGATTGTAGCGAACACTCACCAACGGGTAGGAATATCGCACAATGCGTAACGACTCAGATGAAGTCGTGCGCCAAAAGCGGAGGGTATCATCCTGGCTGACCGTCGCGATTTCGTTACCATCGGGGCTAAATTGGGCATCCGTAACGGGCTGAGTATGGCCACTCAAAGTGGTGCTCAACCGTCCAGTAGCGAGTTGCCAAACAACTACGCGATCGCCGAGGTTCCCTAACAAATAACGGTTTGTCGGGTCAAATACGAGATTTTGAAGTGCCTCAACTCCCGCTTTAGGCGGTTCCATGCAGTTCAAAGGTTCCAATGTCAAATCAGCATTCACCTGCCAAAGGATTAGCCCCTGAGAAGTCACAGTGGCAGCAAAGGAACCATCCTGACTTAACATCATCGCTTCAGGTAACTCAGGCAACACAGAAGCTTGGGATGAGCGAGCGAGTAAATCTGCGGAACAAAAATTGGTACTTTGAATCCGCAGTGGCTCTAAAGGTGTTTCAGTAAATTGACGATCAATTGCAGAGGAAGACATCGGTAGGCTAGGTGAGAGAAAAGCCAGCCCCTGCTGGTCAAGAAACCAACTCAGTTGATGCCCCATTTGGGCAAAAAACTGTTTCACCGTTTTATGCAGAGAGGGAGAAGCGTTATTGGCGGCGATCGCTTGAGGTGCGTTTGCCGTAACAGGTAAGCCCCAGGTTTGCAGCCCGCCCTTTTGGTTCAGGGTGAGTAACCCGCCTGCATAAGCGATCGCCAACTCAGTTCCTGTTTCACCCAGATTTAAGGTTGGCAATTCACCACCGCTTTCAGCTGCCCACAGTTGGGTTTCACCTTGAGCGTTGCCTGTCACAATCAGGGAACCATCCTGACTAAACTGAGCCGCTGTCAAGGGTGACATTTCCCGCTCCAACCGCTCAACGATTTGCCCTTGCTCTAAGTCCCAAATCTCCATTGAGGCTTCAGCCGGGTCACGACTTAAAGTCACCAAGCGACGACCATCAGGGCTAAACGCCAATGTTTGAGGATCGGCTTGTGCTGTCTCTCCCAAATCAATCTGTAGTTGACCTGTACTCACTTGCCAAACTTGGAGGCGATCGCTTGCGTCTGCAGTGAGCAACCATTGTCCATTGGGACTAAATTGCAGATGCTTGAGAGATACTCTTGGTGTAACTCGTTTGGGCAACGCGAAGGTACGCAAAACCTTACCTGAAGCAGCGTCAAGTAACCGAACCGTATGGTTATCACTCGCAACCGCCAGCAGTTTACCGTCTGGGCTGTAAGCAATTTGACTGACCGTTGCAGCCTGGTTCCAACTTGCGATCGGCTTTTGAATGGTCAGACTCCAAATTTGAACAGTCGTCTCGGTTGCGATAGCCAGGGTTGAGTTCGCTGGTGTAAACGCGATCGCGCGAACAGGCTGACGAAAGCGATAAATCAACTGGCGTCGCTTTGACTGGGCTTCCCAGACTTGCAACAAATTATCTTCTCCAACGGCTGCAACCCAGGTTCCTTGCTGGCTCCAACGCAAGTGGCTGATTGACTTTTGAAAGCCAGCTAACTGCAAGATTGCCTCGCCCGTCTCGGTTGACCAGACCGATGCTGATTGCCGATTGGGTGCGATCGCGGCCAGATAAGTACCATCGGCTGCAAAGCCAAGTTGCCTGTAACCTCGGTCATGGCTGGGCGCAGCATTTGGGGCTGAAGCAATCGTGCGCTTCAGAATTTGGCGTTTTGCCGACCAGAGTTGAATGCCACCATCGGTTGCTGTCGTGGCAAATTGATCGCCAGCGGGATCAAAGGCAATCTGCTGAATACGGCCCTGATGCCCAGATAACTCCTTCTGCAAACGGAGTTTTTGCAGCACCGCTCGTAGACTGGCTTGTGCCTCAAACGATTTTTCGCCCTGCTCGATCGCAAGCCGACTGATCACAAGTGCCGCCGCCGGATCACCAGCGGGTTCTTGCAAAATCGCTTGAGCGATCGCCGCACGCTGGCGTGACAGAGCCAAATGGGTCTGAAAATCTTTTTCTGCCTGACTTTTTACCACAACCTGATATTGAAACAAGGTCAACAACAAAGCAGATAACAATGCACCCGGCACACTAAATTGCAGCAATCGAGTTTGGCGTTGCTGTCGCTGCGCTTCTTCCAGGCTAGTCGTGACAAATTGCTGGGCAGTTGTGGATAAATCGTCTGGGTAAGACTCAAAAAAGGTGCGGGCTTCAAGCAGGCGATCGCCCGTCAGCAAATATTCAGGCGAAGCGGGTTGGCCAGCACTACTCCACTCCCAAGCATTGCGCTCGATTCGACGTTGACGCCAGAGCAGTTCCCGGTTTTCGTCGAGCCATTGCCGCAAGAGTGACCAGTTACGAATCAATGCTTCATGCGCCACATCAACCGTCTCTTGAAAACGAGCACGCGTCAGAAGCGGAATTGGTAAAGCCGCCAACTCCTCCATTGGTTTGCGGGTCAGATTTTCAATGGTGCGATCGCGGTCAATATCTACCACTGTTTGCGCCCGATAGAATAACGACCCGCTTGTTTGACTCGGAGTTTTGCCTCGGCTCCATTGAGCTAACCGCAGCGCCGTAGACATATTGGCAAACCCCTGGTCAATATGCTCTCGATGTGAACTTGCCAGGGAAATTCGGTTGGTCACAACCAGCTTGGCAGCAACTAACTTTTCTAAAACTTGTTCAATCAGCTCTGCCGAAAAGCGGGAGCTGACCAATTCTGACTTGAGAATACGGCGGCGAGTGTCTTCTGTGCCTTCGCCTAATTGTGTTAAGGCAATGAAAATGCGTTTGGCAACCAGTTGTTCTTCGGGGCTGAGGCTAAAGAAGATTTCATCGGCTCGCTTTTGCAAGGTACCGCGCACCCCACCTAACTCGGTGTAGGCGTCGAGGGTCAGGCGAGTCGTTCCATCGGTTGGGTTTACCTGACGTTTACGCCACAACTCAAGCAGTGTGTACTGCAACAGGGGAAGCTCGCCGGGGGCACCCACAATATCCATCAGGATGTTGTAAACCAGGTTGGATTCACACACCAAGCCAACTTTTTGCGCGGGCTTCACGATCGAAGCCTTTATTTGTTCATAGGTCAGGGGTGTAATCGTAACCAGACTTTGCTCAATTTGCTCTACTAACCCGTGATAATGGGAGCATTTTCCAAAAAAGTCAGCCCGCAGCACAATCACGACGGTTAAAACATCTTTTGCTTCTTTCAAAGCGTTGATCAAAATGTTGATAAACCGAACGCGATCGCGCTCAGCATGGGTTCCCTGACATAGCGTGAAGAGTTCCTCAAACTGGTCAATAATCAGTAACAGGTGTTGGTCTTGGCTCGCTTGTAAACTGGCTCGCGTCAAGTATGAAAGACCACTCGTGCCCTCTCGCAGCATCGTCTCGGCTCGACGCAGTTGCTCGGCCCGTTCAACTGCACTACTGGTTGGGTTAACAAAAGCTGTAGCTAAGCTTTTTAGCGGTTGCTCAGTCGGAGTAATGATTTGAACCCGCCAGCGGTTGCTACCCGAAAAAGCGTGCCCCTGATGAAGCTTGTGAATTAAGCCAGCTCGCACAACGGATGTTTTACCACTTCCTGATGCACCCAAAATTGCCAAAAAGTTGTGCGATCGCAGCTTCTCAATTAACTGATCCGTTAAGTTTTCTCGGCCAAAGAAGTAATCAGCATGAGCTTCATCAAAATACTCTAAACCGCGATAGGGGCAAACCTCTGGGAGCAACTCAGTTTTGATGGGCTGAGCAACACCCTGGTTACGGGTCAACAAAATCTCGCTACCCGAATTTTCAAACAAAGGCTGCTGCATCTCGCCCTTAAGTGCAGTGCTGACCCAGTCGCTCAGTGCGTAGTTTGTCACCTCACCTGTATGGCTATGGGCTGGATCTAAACCCTCCAGCAACGCTTTTGTAAAAACACTGTACTGTCCGTTAATCGACTCGTAAGCGGCCTCATACTCACGGGATGCCGCCATAAACAGGCGATCTGTACCTGCACAAGCACCGGGGTCAGCTTCTAAAAAGTTAAGCAGTTCGCCGCTATGGCAGCAATCCAATAGCAAAATGCGCTGCTTAACAGGGCTTTCTTGCAAGAGGCGACGCAACCAAAACAGAGATAACCCGTAAACCCCAGCATCAGGATTGGCATCACTGGTTGCTAGATATCCCTCCTGAATGCCAGCGTCTTTTTGTAACCCATGCCCCGAAAAATAAAACAGAGCTGTTTGAGGAATATTTTTTCCTTTCGGTTTAAATAAACGGACCAGCGCCGCTTCTAAATCTGCCAGTAAAACGGGCGTGCGTTGCCCAACTCGCGATACGCCTGCCTGAATCGTATCTGGCATGCGTGTAACCCGAAAATCACCATGTTGATGCAGGCATTGAGCGATCGCCTCCGCATCATAAGCAGGTGCATTCAGACCTGGCAAATACTGATAAGTGCTGACACCAACAATAAGGGCATCCCGTGACATTTTTGATATTCCTGATGATGACGAATTAAAGACCGAATCAGTAGAAAAAAGGAACTCATTTTTGCTTATTTCCTAGAAGGGAGAAAACAGAAAGCAGCATCAGCAATATAGCCTAAACTCTCAGCCAAATATCGTATTAATCTCTATGTAAAGTTTGACGACTTTTCTGTATCTCCCTCTGAAAAAGGGTTCAGAAGTTCTTTCATGTTAGTGAATGAGCGTTTTTTACTTTTTCTAATTTTTAGGAATAAATCCTTAAACCAGAAATTATTGTGTGCTTTTAATAAGAAATTAATATGTCAATTTTGGATTGAAAAAGGGGGTGAGACCCCCAACAATCAGCATTTATTCTTTTGTCTTTAAATCGAGGGTAAAGCCCCTCATAGCAGAAGCTTTGTTTTTTTGCGAAAAGAAGATTTATAACTGTTATTAACACTGAGCTTACATCGCTGAAATCAATCTTATTTCCGTATTTTCTTGGCATGTTTTGGTTCTAAGACCAATAGTTACCGTGCGAATACGGACAGAAAACTAAAGAAATTGCATGGCTGCAAAGAAATTACTGAACTTTGTCTAAATTCTTCGGCTTGTCAAGTTTTATGCTTACTGTTGCTTGCTTCAATTAAAGTGGCTAGATTATCGGCATTAAGATAGGTGACAAGGTAAAAGTGATGAAGCGGCTTGTGTGGGCGATCGCCTTTTTGTGTAGTTTTTGCGTAGCCGTAGGAGGCAGTCAGTTACCCGTTTTTTCGCAGACGAAACCAGCTCAAGTGTTAGAGTCAACCAGACACGCTGTCGAAAAAGCTGCTTCACTCCTGACATCTGAAAAGACGAGCGCTACGCCCAAAACACCGATTGCAAAGCCGACTTCCTTTGAAAGTGCCATCAAAGGTAGCAAGCAAATTGATGGTCTCTTTACGCTTTACCAAAATGCTGAGAAAGGAAAGCTGTTAGCAGAAATAGAACCCAACCAACTCAACACCACTTTTTTATTAACCGTCACGCTCGAATCAGGCATCGGGGAAAGTGGGCTTCACAGTGGCTTGCCGATCGCTGATCTATTATTTACGCTCCGCAAGGTCGGGGAGCGGCTTCAGTTTTCTGTGCCGAATGTTTACTTTCGCACCGACCCAGGCGATCCACTTCAACGCTCAGTGCAGCGATCGTTTAGCAACTCAGTCCTACAAACATTACCCATTCTCAGCACCCATCCCGACCGCAAATCCTATCTTGTCGATTTAGCACCGCTCTTTTTAGCCGATTTGCCCGGTATTACGCCAATTCTGCCGTTTTTGTTAGGGGCTTCTTACACCCTTGATCCAAATAAGTCCTACTACGACACGGTTACGAATTTTCCAACCAATACTGAGATCCGCAGTGTGTATGGCTTTTCTGGGGGAGCTTCTTCTGAGGCTTTTCCGGCCTTTGTTACAGCCCTGCCAGATAGTCGCGCCTTCAATCTGCAGATTCACTATAGTCTTTCGCAGTTACCAACCAATAATGGCTACCGTCCACGCTTAGCCGACGATCGCGTGGGCTATTTTCTAACGGCCTACCAAAACTTCTCTGATGAATCGCCGCGATCGCCCTTTGTGCGCTACATCAATCGCTGGCATCTCGAAAAAGCCAACCCCTCAGCAGCCATGTCTCCGCCCAAAGAACCGATTGTCTTTTGGATTGAGAACACAGTGCCAGTGGAATATCGCGATGCCGTGCGAGATGGCGTTGAAATGTGGAACAAAGCCTTTGAAAAGATTGGCTTTCAAACTGCGATCGTGGCCAAGCAGATGCCTGACAACGCTGATTGGGATCCAGCCGATGTACGCTACAACACAATTCGCTGGCTGACAGCTTATGACGTTGGCTTTGTAGGCATTGGCCCTTCGCGCGTCAACCCGTTAACCGGACAAATCTTAGACGCAGATATTTTGATTGACGCTGGCTTTGCCCGCTTTCTCAAGCAACAGTTTCAGTCGGTCGTTGAGCAAAACGAGTTGCGCATGATGCCCGACTTAGCGAGACTCACAGGCGTCAATGCGCTCTGTGGTTATGGCATCGATTCACAACAGTTGCAAACCACTGTGAAACCTCAACCTTCGCCCAAATGGGCTTTTCGCTGGTTAGCCAGCTATGACCTGTGTTATGGCTTAGAAGCACGACGGCAGCTTTCAGTGGGTTCGATCGCCCTATCAACCATGCAAAATGTGTTGCCGAGCGACAGTGAAATGAAGCAATTTGTGCAGCAATATTTACGTATGTTGGTTGCCCATGAAGTCGGTCATACCTTAGGATTACGCCACAATTTTCGAGCTAGCTCAATGCTGAAGCCAGATGAGTTACACAATGTCGAAATTACCCGCCAAAAAGGGCTAGTTGGCTCTGTTATGGACTACAGCTCGGTCAATCTGGCTCCGCCTGGGGTTAAACAAGGGGATTATTTCACACAGGTTGTGGGTCCCTATGATGAATGGGCGATCGCCTATGGTTACTCCATCAGTCCTGATAATCGGGTGCCGCAACTCGAAAAACGCTTTTTAGATGAAATTGCCCGCCGTGCGCCCGAACCAGAGTTGGCCTACGCCACCGATGAGGATTTATTTGTTCGGCTTGACCCTCAAACGAATGTGTTTGACTTGAGCAGCGACTTACTCACTTTTGCACCGTTGCAACTCGAAAACGCACTACAAATGTGGGAGCGGGTAGAGCGTCGCTATCCGTTAGATGGGCAGAGCTACAACGACGTACGGATCATTTTTGACGATATTTTCAACTATTACTTCCAAAACTCACGGTTTTTGGTGAACTTTATTGGAGGACAGTCATTTAATCGCTACCGGGGTGGAGATAGCCGCGATCGCCTGCCATTTGAGCCAGTTTCGGTTGATAAACAACGTAAAGCCCTGGGACTCATCAAAACCTACGTCTTTGATGAAAGTAAATTTCAGTTTTCGCCAGAACTGCTGAATAAGTTAGCTCCGGCACGCTGGTTTACCTGGGGCGAGTTTCCGGAAGTAGCGCCGTTAGAGTATCCCATCTACGATCGCGTCCTCCTCTTTCAATCCATCATTTTGCGCGACTTGCTATCGGGAAGTCGTTTAGCCCGTTTGCGGAACATCGAACTGAAAACCACCAGTGCTGAGCAAGCGCTGACATTACCAGAGCTATTTGACACAGTTCAGAATGGTATTTGGGGAGAAGTTCTCAACCCTGAGCAGGATCTGAAGCTTTCCAGCATTCGGCGGGGGTTACAGCGCGAGCATTTGAATCTTATGAGTGGCATGATTTTGCGATCGCTCTCAGTTCCAGAAGATGCCCGCAGCCTTGCCTGGTACGAGTTGCGTCAACTTCAAAAAGCGCTTAACAATACACTAAAGCGGCGGGGGGATGAGATGGATGTCTACACTCTGGCCCATCTCGAAGAAACCCGCGATCGGGTCAATAAGATTCTCAACGCCCGCCTCGAAACCAAGTAGCCTCAAGCAAGCGGTGTAGAACGGGCAATCTGGCTTCATGTGAAAGCACACTTATTTGAGAAGAGTGCTTTAGTTTCAGAAGGGGGGGGGCTCAGATCATCCTTCAAGGTATCCACTCCGCATCCCCTTAAATGACATAATCCCCAAATGCGCCAAACATCTGGGGATTATTAGTCTCAAGCGACTCTCCACATTATTCTGCAAAGATTCATCAAGACTCAAATTGAACTAAATTTCAGCGACAGCCCGCTCAACTAAGCGACGACCAACCGTCTGCGCTCCAGTATGTGAATAATATTTCACCAGAATATCGAGCAAAGCTCCCAGATAATCAACTTTATCATCTGAAAATTCAACAAAGCCGCGTAACCGCTCGATTAAACCCTGTTGAGTCAAGTTGTTAGCCCCAACAAAGTTGCCCATCCAACCCATCGTGGAGCTAAAGCTCTCAGCAATAAAACCCTTCTTGCTTTCGGTGGTACTACCGGGCACTTCTTCTTCAATACTTTTGAAGGTTCTATTGTGCGAGAGATCATTAGGGTTACTGCCTTGCAAAGTATTCAATGCCTTATCAAGGAAGTTGGGGCCTAACGGAATCAAGCCATCAAAGCAAACGAGGGCAGCCATGCGTGTGAGTGATTCACCACCGTAATCGCCCAGAGCTGCTAAAAAGTCGCCAATGCTATCGCCGGGGATGCCGTTGATTTTGGTAAAGGCTAACAGCTCCGTGACCAACTTAATCGTCAGGTCAATGCTTTGAGCCGTTTCTGGCTTAGGAGTTAAGGCACTTAATAACCCACCCACCAGTGGAATTTTGCCACCGACTTTATCAACCATAGAGGCGGTTGCAAGTGCGCCAGCAGCGCTGTCAACAGTATTGTAGAGCCAAATTGCTCGCTGATAGCCCTGCGATTTATCGTTGTAGAGGTAAACGGCGCGATCGCCAATTTGTTGAATCACACCTTCATCGGTTTCGCCGGTTACGGTACGAATCATTTGCTCAAAGTTTGTAATGTTGTCCCAGCCTCCAGGCACAAAGGCATCCAGAGATTTGAGTGCCATTACAGTAGGACCGCCTGTCGGCAAGTCGTTGATAATGTCGTAGATTGCTTTGCTCATAAAAAATACTCGTTTTGATAGGGATCAGCCCGTAAACCAAGTCACTGAAAGCGAGCCAAAACGATCCTCGTGGTGGTAGCTGTCACAACCACCAGAAACATAAATTCGTTGCGAATCGAAGATCGGCGTTTGTGCGCGGCTTCAGCTACCTTGTGCAGCCTTCTCTTTCGCCGCTTTCAAAAGTTCGCTGATCTTAGAGGTTTTGTCTTGTGCGGCATCACTCGCTTGGTCAGCAGCAGTATCAACGGCTGATTTAGCTTGCTCGGTCTTAGCCTTAAGATTTGCCGGAGAAATGGCGTTAGCGGGTTTCTTGGCGGTGTTAGATGCTTTTGAAGCACTGCTCAAACGGGCTAAACCGGCCAGGTCAAACTTTTTCAACCAGGCTTCACGCTCAGCCGCCTTAAAGTTGACCGGGTCACGAGAAAGCACTTTAACCTGATAGCGATCGTCCACCAGAATAGCTGTCTGGGTTGTGCCGACTGTGACGGCTGGGTAGCCTGCAATCTTGGTTGTAGAAGTCTTGAACTTGTCTGCCGCAGGAGTCCCCTTGGTATCAGAGATCGCTAGCATTGCGACATCTTTGCCATCTTTCTTGAGCTTAGCTTCAGCAAACCCCTTCTTCTCTTGGGTAAAAACTCGCTCGTAGCCTCCGCTCGGCTTCGGGAAAAACTTGTTAAACTCACCACCCTTAGTTGCATCTTTTGCAACAGCAGGTTGGGCACCTCTTTGAGTACTTTCTTTTTGAGCCTGCTCAAACCGATTGGGGGGTTGAGGGGTACAGGCACTTACCAGTAGTAGAACTGAGATCAGAATTGGCGCGAACACTCGCCGCCAGTTGAAGGCTGTCATTGCGCTCTCCTAGTTGATACTTTTGTTTCAACAATTAGTAAAAATGAATCGTTTCATCCAGCAGAATAGAAATGGAGAAGGATTCAACAATCAGACTTAAGCCAGTTATTGTTTTTCTCCTAATAAGGTATCGGGTGGATTGACACAATTCAATCGCCCAAAGGTATCAGAAGAGCCTTGCTTTGGGAGATAGTTATGAACTGTGCTGACACGATGATTGTTACGCGATCGCCCACGGAACAGCCCAAATTACCTCACTAAATCATGCGGGGCAAGCGCCAAAAATTGGTATGAAGTGTTACATTTCTTCAATAGAGAATATCCACACTTTTAAGTTAAATAACCTCAAATTGTCGATAAAAAGGGTCAATTTAGGTCAACGCTTCAAATAACTGGGGCTTTCGCTTACCATCTAGGTAATTTACAGAGAAAATTGCACGCCGTTATGACCTTCCGTCCTTTGGGTGATCGCCCGTTGCTTTCTGTTGCTTCGCTTAAGCGACTCCTCACAAGCTTCAGCCTGGTGGGGCTTTTGAGTGGTTGTATTGTGGTTGAAGAGCCTCCCACTTCTTCGGCTCCAACGGCCCCATCGGGACAAACGACCCAACCTGCACCATCACCTGGTAACGCTGCTCGAACCCTGCCTGCACAAACTCCGCAAGCAATTAAGGGCACTGGTCGCATGAAAGTCGTCTATTACCCGGTGAAAAACCCGATGTCTCAAGCGATGAAAGACATCTATCAAAAAACTCAGATCTTTGAGCGCATGAGTGCCCTGATTGACAGCGATATTAAGCTTCCTCGTCAGGTGACCGTCGAGTTGGCGGAGTGTGGTTTTGAGAATGCATTTTATGAGCCAGCCAAGCATCGCATCGTAGTGTGCTACGAGCTAACACGGTATTTCATCAACCTATATCGCAAGCTGGGGTTGTCTGATCGCGAGGCGGGTGAAAAGGCAATGTTTGCCACTGTTTTCACCTTCTTTCATGAAGCGGGGCACATGCTAACCAATGAGTTAGAGTTGCCCATTACAGGCCGAGAAGAAGACGCAGCCGATCAGTTCTCAACTATCATCCTGGCAGAGCGGGCGGGCGAAGCGGGTGAAAAAGCGGCTGAAGCGGCAGCACTTTGGTTTGGGGCGGCTGACTCACCCGCAACTCGAACGCGCTTTATGGATGAACACTCGCTTGACCAACAGCGGTTTTACGCGATTATGTGCTTGCTTTACGGCAATAATCCCCAAAAGTATGGCCGCACAGCCACTCAGTTAGGCTTTCAAGAGACTCGCAAAGCCAAATGTCAACGTGAGTATGCGCAAGTCTCCCGCTCCTGGAAGGCTCTCCTAGCACCTCATGTACGCAATTCACGCTCTTAATCTTCGTCAGGCAGATTGAGAAACTGACGGATTGTTTCGGTAGTTCGTTCCAAAATATCTCTGCGATAAGCGCGATGCTGCCACAGGGGAATGGTTTCGCCTGTAGTCAACATGACATTTGCCTGATAGTAAGGACTACCATCTGAGTCGTTGATCTCGGTGACTATTGCATTCTGCACTTGGGCGAGTGCCCAGGTGGTAGTTTTTGTTGTCAAAAGCGATCGCCGGGTGCGAGTCAAAGTGTCATCTTGCTTATCAAACCGCAGCGAGTAAATTGGGACGCGCAGCAGCGGCAGAAACAGCCCTAAACAACCAATTAGCGTCATCACCCCTCCAACAGTCAAAGCTTCGCGGCGATCGTCCCAATTCAAGTTCAGCGATGATTGCTCACCTTTAAGAAAAGCGTTGATAGTCTCAACCGTCTGCTGCTGTTTGACAAAATCACTCAACCACGCCTCACTCAGGGCAATATCCTGGTTGTCGAGCGTCAGCACCACCCGATGAAACTCATCGCGATCGCGGGTGCGAGTCTCTATTCTCACGTCTTGTAGTTGCCCCTCTGCCACGGGTACAACGCGCTGGCTGAAGACTTGCTGACTCGTTAACTGACACTGCACTTGATTAGCCCCACTGCGATCGCACTGTAAGGTTGTGACTTTTGCCAGCATAATCAGTGTGATCAACCCACCGACTAAAAACGGCAGAGCAAACATGAGCCACCCGACGAGAGCAGTGAGCCAACGACTTTGTAAACGCAGAAGCGTAGAGGTTTGTTGAGTGATGCGCATACGAAAAGATGAATCAGAAAATTTTAAATTTGAGTTAGAGACAGGTAGTAAAAGCGATTGTAAAAGATAGCAAGAGTAACCTAAGAGAGATTTTAAGGAGATGTTTGCGATCGCCAGATTTTATAAAAACGAACACTTTAAGAACATTTCAATGAGTGCTATTCTTGTGGTTCTAATGAAACATCCCATTCTGTCATAACAAAAAACGGACGTTCCTCGGTACGATTTGATCATTCACAGGCAAATCTTCAACTTTTTGAGGGGCGATCTCACCCTAAGTCTGATTTTAGATAAGTTTCCTCTCTCACTCCTATTTCTCGCTCAGGCAGCAGTTCTTCAATGGTTTCAACGGGTGATAAGCATGGACATCATTCAAGCGTTAAAAGCCGACTACCTCCGCTTTCCCGAAAATCAGACCTTTTCTCTCTATGCCCCAAATGTTTACTTTAAGGATCCAATGACGCAATTCAGCGGCATCCAACGCTATCAGCAGATGATCGGCTTTATTCAACGCTGGTTTCTCAACTGTGAGATGGAGTTACACAGTATTCAGCAGACAGGCCAACAGATTAAAACTGAGTGGACACTTCGCTGGAACACGCCCCTTCCCTGGCAACCACGCATCGCTATCAGCGGCTGGAGCGAACTCACCCTCAATGATGACAGCTTAATTGCCTCTCACATTGACTACTGGCACTGCTCCAAATGGGATGTGATTCAGCAGCACTTTCAAAATCAGGCGTAAGCTAGCACGTCTTCAGGCGTAGCACTTGGCCAGAGGGGTTTATCCCTCTATCCTATGTTTCGATTAGGGTTCTGTCACGGCTTCTATCTCAAATTTGCATATTTCCTAAAATCTGTTTTTGCTTTATTAATAGACTTTGAAACCGTTCACCAGTGCCATGAACTCTTAACAGGTTGATGTTAGGGTAAGCGCAGGTTTGGGTACTTTCTTATTTAGCCTCTTAAGAGATAGTGAAAAAAGCGGCTTACTTGGGTGTTCCCGTAAGAGCTGGAGAAGTGCATGGTACAGGGAAAAAGCAAGAAGCTTAAGTTAATGGTTGTGGATGACGAACCCGACAACCTTGACTTGCTTTATCGTACCTTTCGGCGCGATTTTGAGGTGATCAAAGCAGAAAGCGCGATCGCCGCCCTCAAAATTTTGGATGAGATAGGGGAGATGGCCCTGATCATCTCCGATCAGCGGATGCCTGAGATGTTGGGCACCGAGTTTTTAAGCAAAACGGTCGATCGCTTTCCTGACACGATTCGAATTGTGTTGACGGGCTACACCGATGTAGAAGACCTGGTAGAAGCGATCAACTCCGGCAAGGTGTTTAAATACATCACGAAACCGTGGAGCCATGATCAGCTCAAAGCAGTGGTAGACCAGGCTGCTGAAACCTATCAGGCGATTAAACAACGTACGCGTGAGTTGCAGCGTGCCCTGCGGCGTGAGTCGCTTTACAACACGGTGACAACCGCCATTCGCGAATCGTTGGATTACCGCAGCATGTTGCAGACGATCGCCGAGACGCTGGGCACAAACTTTGAAACCTCAGAGGCCGTGCTTTACCCAATTGAGGTCGATGAGTTATCAACTGACACCTTTACTTACCGGGCAGAAGCGGGTGAGTCACTGGCGCAAAAGCCAGAAACCGATGAGTTGGTGCAACGGGCGATCGCTTCCCGGCAGATCCAGTTTGGGGTGAATGAGTCAAATGGGGCTTTTCAAGCGATCGTGCCGCTAGCCTACCAACAAGAGTTTCTGGCAATTCTTTGCCTTTACCGGGCCAACGATCTGCAACCCTGGACAGATGATGAAGTCGAGCTATTGACTGGGGTAACAGAGCAAGCAGCCCTGGCGTTGTCGCAAGCCCGGTTATATCAGCGCATTCAGTTGCAGGCTGAGCAGATGCGGGCCGAGTTAGAGGTAGCACGTCAGATTCAGGGCAACCTGTTGCGGCAGAGCTTGCCAGAGCTGGATGGGATGAAGGTACAGGCTTGCTGCTTCCCGGCGCGCGAGGTGGGGGGCGACTTCTTTGAGGTGTATACTCACCCGCAAGGCGATATTTGGTTAGCGGTGGGTGACGTTTCAGGGAAGGGGGTGCCAGCCGCCTTATTTATGGCCAGTGCGATCTCGGTCTTACGGCGAGAGTTATCACAAGAGTCTCCGCCAGAGCCAAATGTGGTGATGCAAAACCTGAATCAAAGTCTGTCTGATGACTTGATCAGCGCAAATTGTTTTATCACAATGGTATTGGCGCGATATACACCATCAACACGCCAACTGGTCTATGCCAATGCGGGTCA
The DNA here is from genome assembly GCA_015296075.1 of Leptolyngbyaceae cyanobacterium M33_DOE_097. Lineage (GTDB taxonomy): Bacteria > Cyanobacteriota > Cyanobacteriia > Leptolyngbyales > Leptolyngbyaceae > DSRU01. Next base: position 18,003 of record DVDV01000039.1, read on the forward strand.
TATTTACCCCTTGGTCTGGTCGAGTCAGACAAATGCTCCGGCAACATCAGACGACGATGCAACTGAGCCGCAGTATCTCAAAGTGCGGGGCATCCCTTTGGGAATTCTCCCAAACTGGAAAGCCGCCGCCGGAACTCTAGAGTTAAACTCTGGTGAGGTTTTGTTACTAACCAGCGACGGTATCACTGAAGCCACCATCCATAATGGTCGGGGCAATGGTGGTAGCGCTGTTAGTAGTGCAATGCTACAACAGGCTGGTTTGTGGAAGCTTTTGCTGGAAGAAGATAAACCTTTTGACCTGAATCACCTTCTTTCTCGGATCCGTAATCAAACGATGATCCAGGAAGATGACCAAACTATTTTGTCTTTAGAGGTCCTGTAGCCGATGAAAACAGAGCTTCATGTGCCCAGTGATTTGCAATTCCTAAACGTCGTAGAAAACTGGCTGTTAGGAAGCCTGGAGCTAGTGATGGGCGATCGCGTCGATTGGCAACGTCAGTCTAATCGGCTGCGGCTGGTGCTAGTGGAAGCCTACTCAAACGTGGTGCGGCACGCCCACCGAGATAAACCGAATTTGCCGGTGTTGATTCGCCTTGAGTTGAAGGGGCGCGATATTGCGCTTGAAATTTGGGACCAGGGCGATGGTTATGACTTGACAAACTATCACGAGCCGGATCCCGAATCGCTGCAAGAAGGCGGTTATGGGTGGTTGATTCTCAATCGGCTGATGGATCAGGTAGAATACACTCTCCAGGTTGATGGGCTTAACTGCCTCAAGCTGCAAACGAGTTTGCCTGAGCTAGCTCAGACAAATAAAATCTGAAAAACCCAGAAAGTTTCTCAAAGTCAGCTCAAAAGTAAGCTAGACTTCTGGCACACTTGCTTAAAGCAGTGATGATGAAGTGAGCCTCTGTTGCCAGATTTCGAGCTTTAGTTTGGGTTTTGCCCATTTTTTTAGATGGGTTAATTGTTGTGCTAATGATGGGGCTTACCGTGCAGGAGCAATCGCTCCCTGTTATTGACATATTTCTTTTAGATACCCTATAGGTAGCGTGTGTCTTAAAAAACAACTCCATCTGTAGTAATCCTACAGATTTTTCGGTGGGTGAATCTGCTATAAATGCATAGGTATATTTCTTTGGAACACCTGCAAATTGCTAGAGCAGCAAGTTTGCGGAAATCTTCATTTGTCTTGGTGTCTTCCTATCCCTAGAGGTCTGCGGTGGAAACGAAACTCTCATTAAATGAACGCTGGGCAGAAGTGCTAGAGCGACTCCAACTTCGGTTAAGCCGCCCTACCTTTGAAACCTGGATTAAAACCACCACCCCAGAAGAAATGGAGGGCAACCGTCTGCTAGTGCGATCGCCCCATCCTTTTGGTCGCAAGTGGATCCAGAAGTACTACATCAAGACCATGACCGAGGTAGCCCATGATGTGTTTGGGTTTCCGGTCGATATTCAAATCAAAAGTGTGACTAGTGAAGACGGCACGATTGATGACCTGGAGATGTTTTTGAACCCGTCAGAGGCACCAGTAGAGCTACCACCCCTTCCAGCTCCGGCTGCTGCACCTGAGAGTAGCCCACGCGAAGGAAACGGGCGATCGCACCATTGCGAACTCAACCAAAAATATGTGTTCTCGCGCCTAGTTGTAGGTTCTAATAACCGAATGGCGCACGCAGCATCCCTAGCAGTCGCTGAGTCGCCCGGACGCGAGTTTAACCCCCTGTTTCTCTGCGGTGGGGTAGGGTTAGGCAAAACCCACCTGATGCAGGCGATCGGGCATTATCGTCTAGAAATTTGCCCCACCTCGCGCGTTTTTTATGTCTCTACTGAGCAATTTACCAACGACCTGATCACTGCCATCCGTCGCGATAACATGCAGAGCTTTCGGGAGTTGTACCGCGAAGTCGATGTGCTGTTGGTAGATGACATTCAGTTTATTGAAGGGAAGGAGTACACCCAAGAAGAGTTCTTCCATACCTTCAACACTTTGCACGAGGCTGGAAAGCAGGTAGTGCTGGCCTCCGATCGCCCACCCAATCAAATTCCCCGTTTGCAAGAGCGGCTTTGCTCGCGATTTTCGATGGGGCTGATTGCCGATATTCAGCCACCAGATCTGGAAACTCGGATGGCGATTTTGCAAAAGAAGGCAGAGTACGAAAAGATTCGCCTGCCGCGCGAAGTGATTGAGTATATTGCTTCACGCTATACCTCTAACATTCGAGAGTTAGAGGGCGCTTTGATTCGCGCGGTTGCTTACGTGTCGATTTCGGGGTTGCCAATGACAGTTGAAACCATTACCCCGGTTCTAAATCCACCCGTTGAGCAGGTTGAAGCCTCGCCCGAAGCGATTATCAATGCGGTTTCTGAAGCATTTAATGTGCCTGTCGAAGACTTGAAGAGCAATTCTCGGCGGCGAGAAATTAGCGTAGCGCGTCAGATCGGGATGTATTTGATGCGGCAACACACCGATTTAAGCCTACCCAAGATTGGCGAAGAGTTTGGTGGCAAAGACCATACAACAGTGTTGTATAGCTGCGACAAAATCAGTCAACTCAAAGATAACGATCACCAAATGGCACAAACATTAAAGCAATTGAGCGATCGCATCAATCAAGCGAGTCAAAACTAATAGTTCACAAAAAGAGCTTTGCAAGGTCGATCATGCCTGAGCCATGCGTCATCGGTCATTCGTTTTTTCTACCTGGCGAAGTTGGCTTGGCAGGCCACTAGGTGTAGTTTAGAGGTCTGGGAGAACATCCTAAAGCTTTTCACAACGCTCCCCTCTCAGCTGTGAGTTTGAGGCCGCTTTATTTTAAGTTTGAGCGGATTAACTCATTCGAGAGGCGTAAGTCTGGCAACATCGCGACTGAGATGACTGCATTTCTACCTTGGGTTTTGGCTGCATAAAGGGCTAAATCAACCACGTGGAGAAGTTTGTCAAAGGTGTTGCCGTGTTGTGGGAAGATGCCAAGCCCAATTGATATAGTGCTGCTAATGCGTTTGTCGGACGAAACAACCTGTAGGGTCTGAAATGCTTTGCGAATCGCTTCTGCCCGTTGGGTTGCCAGTTCTAAATCAAGCCCTGGCATAACGACAACAAATTCTTCACCACCATAACGGCAAACTAAATCGCTTGCCCGTGTGTGTTGACGCAGCAGTTTTCCAAAGGCTTGAAGGACGCGATCGCCTGCCTGGTGCCCGTAGGTGTCATTGATCTGTTTAAAGAAGTCAATATCGAGTATGAGTACGGCTACGGATTGTCCAGTTTGAGCGGCTTGAGCTAACTCATGATGAATCTGTTCCTCAAGGTAGCGGCGGTTATGTAAGCCCGTCAGCCCATCTCGAATCGCTTGATCGCGCAGTTGAGCTTGGAGTGACTCAATCTCTATGAGCTGTTGTTGCAAACACTGATTGGCCTGCCGCAGTTGAGTTTCGGCTTGGTAGCGGTGCGTCACATCCTGCACGATCAGCAGAAAGCCAATGATGCGCTGGTCGCGATCGCGCAGTTCAGTTGTTTGCAGCTCGACATAACGCGTCTGTTCACCCTGTAAGGCAAGGGCAGAGCGGCTTCCGGTTTGAATGCGGTGCAGCCAGATGTCATGCCAGGTAGGAAAAATTTGCTCGATCGAGGTGCCTAGTGCTTTTTGCTGCAAGCCGATCAGCCGTTGGGCAGCAGGGTTAATGTCCACCACTCGGTGCAATTTGTCCAGCACGATCACCCCATCTTGCATATTCTCGATCAGCAAGTCACGGGCGATCGGCACCAGGTCAAGCATTCTGGATTGACACTCCCCATCTTAAAGAAGATGGGGATTCTTAAGAGATTTTCATTCTTAAAGGCTGAGCCAAAACAGCCACTACCCACTCCGAGTTAAACCCATCGTGGCTACTTTTCTTACCAATATTGGCTGCCCCATTA
>DVDV01000289.1 GCA_015296075.1 Leptolyngbyaceae cyanobacterium M33_DOE_097
GCGATTCAAAATATTGCCCAAAAGTGGACGATGCCGATTTCCAATTGGAAACCTGCCCTCAACCGTTTCGCCATTGAGTTTGGCGATCGCTTTCCAACTTGAATTTTTACCTTTGACACAATCTATTTGACATACCCGATCAATATTGATGATCTCATCACCCACACCCTGCCACTTGAGAAAATCAATGACGCCTTTGACCTGATGCACAAGGGCGACTCTATTCGCAGTGTTGTGCTGTTTGATTAAGCCGACGTGCGATCGCTCCACTATTCCCTGTCACACTTCAAGAATGTCATGTCCGAAACTCTGACGCTAACGAATCAACATGCTTGCTTTAGCGGTACTGTGCAGTTCTATCGTCATCCCTCGACGACCTGTAACTGTGAGATGCGGTTTTCAGTTTATGTGCCGCCTCAAGCGCAACAGCAACCAGTCCCGGTGCTGTACTTTCTCTCAGGCTTGACCTGTACGGAAGAAAACTTCACGGCTAAAGCAGGTGCTCAACGGTATGCGGCGGAGCATGGCTTGCTACTCGTTGCACCAGATACCAGCCCGCGTGGGGATGATGTGCCAGATGAGGTCGATGCCTGGGATTTTGGTAAAGGGGCAGGCTTTTACGTTGATGCGATCGCTGCTCCCTGGAACCAGCACTACCAGATGTACAGCTACATTGTGGATGAACTGCCTGCGTTGATCAACGCTCATTTTCCGGTGCAGAGCGATCGCGCAGGCATTTTTGGTCATTCAATGGGTGGGCATGGGGCGCTAGTTTGCGGATTGCGAAACCCCGACAAGTTTCGCTCGATCTCGGCCCTTGCACCCATTGCTGCACCGATGCAATGTCCCTGGGGAGAAAAAGCCTTCTCCAATTATTTAGGGAGCGATCGCGCTACCTGGGCGGCTTACGACGCGAGTGAACTGGTGAAAACCTATGCGAACCCTGAGCGACTGATTTTGATTGATCAGGGCACTGCCGACACCTTTCTGGAGCAAAAGCAACTTTTGCCGGATGTGTTTGAAGTTGCTTGCCAGCAAGCCAAACAACCACTCATCTTACGTATGCAACCCGGCTATGATCACGGCTATTACTTTATCTCCAGCTTTGTGGGTGATCACATTCAGCACCATGCCACGATTTTGAAGCGGGCTTAAATGAAAGGCTGCCTTTGGTGGTTCATTTGGCGTGCAGCAATTTAGCGGCGTGGAAGTGGTTTATCTTTATCTTCGCTTTATGAAAATTTGCGAATCGTTGAAGTGAGTGCTAACTTCAATAAGATACTTCATGTCTGTTTACAATCTTCATGCAAACAATTGAAGGATTGACACGTTCACCTCGTCCCAAGGTGGCACAGGGGCTCAAGGTCGTAGCGTTCGGCGATAGCTTGATCTACGGCTATGGCGACCCAGATGGGGGCGGTTGGGTTGAGCGGTTGCGGCGCCAGTGGATGCAACCAAGTAATCCAGGGCATGCAATTTACAATCTGGGTGTGAGAGGCGATGGGGTACGGCAGGTAGCTCACCGTTTGGAGCAGGAATATCGCCTGCGTGGAGAGCTGCGAAATCATTTGCCCGACTTGATTCTGTTGTCGGTAGGGGTGAATGACTCACCGCGTCTCGGTCGCTTAGATGGCCGCAACTACACCGACGAAAGTGCGTTTTATGACGAGATGGCGGCTCTCTTAGATAAAGCGAGTCAGCTTTGCCCGGTCTTGTTTGTTGGCATGGTTCCAGTTGATGAGAGCAAGATGCCGTTTATGGATTGTCTCTACTACAACCATGCGGATCAAGCGCACTATAAAGAGGCAACGCGGCACCTCTGCCTGGAACGTAAAATTCCCTATCTGGATGTGTTTGATGCGTGGATGCAAGAGAGCAGCGAGTGGCGGCGATCTCGCCTGACCGAAGATGGCTTGCACCCAAATTCTCTGGGGTATCAAACGCTTCTAAAATCAATTTATGAGTGGCAGTCCTTTGTTGATCTGCTGTTTGCGGGGCAAGCACCGAATCAGTCAGGCTTGACTGAAGAAATTGATCAGCTCGAACGCTGCTTAGCCTAGAGCATTGATTGACCCTGCATCTCCCGTAAGATAAAGGTTGCCTCTGTTATGTTCACTTTTAATATTTGTTTATGCTTCCGCTTGTTGTTGCAACGGGCAACCCCGGCAAACTGAAAGAACTCCAGGATTATCTAATTGGTCTCAATTGCGAATTAACCCTCAAACCGTCTGAGCTAGACGTTGAAGAAACAGGGGTCACTTTTTTAGAAAATGCTTATCTCAAAGCCTCGCAGGTTGCAAAAGCAACTGGGCAATGGGCGATCGCCGATGACTCAGGTTTAGAGGTCGATGCCCTTGATGGCTCACCGGGTGTCTTCTCGGCTCGGTATGGCAAGAGTGACGCTGAGCGCATTGAGCGCTTACTGACCGAGTTGGGTAATGAGTTAAATCGAGAAGCCCGTTTTGTCTGCGCGATCGCGGTGGCACAGCCCGATGGCACGATTGCGCTTGAAGCAGAGGGCATTTGTCCCGGTCGCATTCTGCACCAGATCCGGGGTGCGGGTGGCTTTGGCTATGACCCCGTGTTTTATGTGCCAGAGCATCGCCTTACTTTTGCTGAGATGCCTGCCGACCTCAAGCATCGGGTTAGCCATCGGGGGCGAGCAATGGAAATTTTGCTGCCTAAATTGCATAAACTTTTGGATGACATTGCTCCCAACGGTCATTCTTAACTATTGCCAAGTCTATGTCTTTGAAAGCAATTACAATTCCGGCTTCTGCGTCAGTGCCACAAGGTCTAGTGGTGCTTTTACATGGCTGGGGAGCGAATGCGCAGGATGTGCAAGACCTTGCCCCTTACATGAATCTGCCGAACTATCAGTACGTTTTCCCTGATGCCCCCTTTCCCCACCCTTACAACCCGGTGGGCAAGATGTGGTACGACCTGATCGCCGAGTTTCAATTTGAAAGCACTCCAGGATTTATCGATCGCCCCGACCTCAGTGCCAGCCGTCAAGCGTTGACAGACTTTCTGCAGCAACTGCCTGAGACAACTGGCATTCCCCTATCACGTACGATCTTGGGTGGCTTCTCGCAAGGGGGCGCGATGACGTTAGATGTTGGCCTTAAGCTGCCGCTTGCTGGGTTGATGGTGCTGAGCGGCTATTTGCATGCGCCACTCCCGGTTGAAACGCATCCTCCTGTTCTGATGGTGCATGGCAAGCAAGATCCGGTCGTACCCCTCAAAGCAGCTCAAAATGCGAGAGATTATCTAGATACAAAGGGGCTAGCTGTCAAATATCAAGAATTTGATAATATGGGCCACGAAATTTCCCCACCTGCGCTTCATCAAATGCAAGTCTTTGTAAATACCATCCTCGGAAACCTGTGAATTTCACGTAGCCGATTACAATGATCGAAAGCGGAGTAAGTTTTAGCTAGGTATGGGAGGTCGTCTGATGATCGTCAATCTGGAGCGGGAAGCCATCTCAGCAATTACAGCGGAAGAAGTCGCTGCGATCGCGCGTCGGTTAGAGTTCGACGAATACACCAATGCATTTGAATGCTTGCAAGATTGGCATCTACTCCGAGCGATCGCGCATGATCGTCCCGATCTGATTGAGCCTTATCTCTTTCTGCTCGATATGGAGGCCTACGACGAGTCGTAGGTTCGCAGCACGTAAAACCGCTAATAGCTCATTGATTAAACAGCTCCAATGCCTGCCGTAAAAAATCTTTGAGCTGTTCGCGCATTTCTTCCGACGGCTCACTTTCTCCAGCAAAATTCCAGTTATCAATTGTTGAAAGCCACCATTGCTTGCCTCGATGCGTAAAGCCTGCAAGCTCGATGCCGATCGCTCGACGTTTTTGGGTTTCTGGGTCTTCGTAAAAGCGAATCTGAATCAGCAGGCTCCGGCACTGCATCGACTTTGAAACACCCGGAAAGTGAAACCCGATGTCAATCGAATCGGGGTCTACAAGTTCCCGTGTGTCTGGATCGTTTGCCCAAGGTTTTAAGTCAGAACGCGCAGCCGGAAACGTTGTCTTAAACAGGTTAACGACCGCTGCAATTTTGCTGGTTAACTCTAAACTGGTTGCCTGTTCAGCCGCGTTCAAGCCAAACTCCTTTCGCCTGTTGGATTACAAATCTATAAGTTAATGCAAGATTAACTCAAGAATTGTTCGCAAATATCAATCTTTTGAAAGTACTTACTCAATTTTGATGCTGCGTTCGTTGAGTCAATCATGCGACTTGCTGACCAAAGATTAATTCGCTCGGCTGCTTTCCGCTCGCACCTGCTTTACCGCAAAAGCCCCGATCCAATCAGATCAGGGCTTGAATGCATGATGACGAGCTAGTCAGAAACTCCAACCAAGGTGTGCGCTAATCAGGATTTTTAACCCAAGAGCAGACAAGTTTACCGTTCGTTATCTGCAGCAATTCTCATTTTGAAACATTTGTACTGAAGTCAGAGCCTCTAAAGGCTTGTGCGCTCAATTTTATGAACGGCAGAATGGGTATTCCAGCCATTGATAGCTGTTCAAAATGAA
>DVDV01000298.1 GCA_015296075.1 Leptolyngbyaceae cyanobacterium M33_DOE_097
GGTGGTAAGAGCGGTTTCAATTTTTCCCATTGAGCATTGGTTAAGTCGCCACGACGATAGGAGGGAAGAATCATAGTCAGACTCTGAATGCGCTAACTCTAGACTACCAAAGGATCTCAAAGGGTTTTAAAACACGCCCTACGTTGAAGGTCCCGACCGCTACTCGTCACACGATGTAGCGGCTGCATTTTCGACGGCATTAGGGCGTCCTGTTGTTGCTGAATCTATTCCTCGCGACCAATGGTTGACGATGTTCAAGAGTATAGGTTTCTCGGATGAGGCGGCTGAATCTTTCACCAACATGACAACAGCGACACTCAATGAAACATTTCCAGACGCAAACTCTGTTGAGCGGGGTATGACTTCACTGCAAAATTATCTCTTGCAGATGGTGCAATCAAGCGATCGTAAGTAAGATGGCTGCAAATCCGCGTCCGAATGCCAGTCAGCTAACATTGCGCTGAACCGGAACGGAGTATCAGGTTATTTGCTGGGTTACAAAAGTTGCCTCCGTCCGGTTAGCTTAAGCGTTAGCTTGCTTCTCCCTCAGATTGTGAGAATACTTTGAAATGGTAAAAAATGTTTACTACAGCAAAATTGCTGATATTTATGATCAAACTCGCTGGCTAACAGAACTAATCGCTGAGGAAGTTGCAGATTTTATTCTTACTTTAGTCAAGGCAACGCCTGAAACTACTTTTCTAGAACCTGGTATAGGAACCGGGTTAAACGTTCTCCCTTTAGTGAAACGTGGCTATTCTGTGACTGGCGTTGATGTTTCTCAGGAAATGCTTAACCAGTTTCGTCAAAAGCTGCCTGAAGTTCCTCCGAATCTGAAACTGATTCATGGAGATGCCTCACAACTACCTTTTTCAGACATAAGCTTTGATGTTGTGCTAACTGTTCACATGCTTCACGCTGTTTCTAATTTAGGAATATTTTTGGATGAAATCGATCGTGTTCTAAAACCAGAAGGCTTTTATCTTAATGCTCAATGGATTACTCCACCTGCGCGACTGGAATTTGAACAGCACTTCAAGACTATCCTATCCAAGTATCAAGAGCCACAACCTTCACAACAGCCACGTAGAGTAATTAATGAAATTAACGTAGAGAAGTATTTACGTAATAAAGGGTATCAGTGTAATTATTTGATAGCTAGGGAATGGACGGTAAGCAACCACGTTCAGGAATTACTCAGTTTCTATAGGTCACGAGCATATGGGTTGTGCTGGCTCGTTCCAGATGAAGCATTTCATCTTGCAATAGAGGAGTTTGAAATATTTTGTCGTGACTATTACGGTTCATTGGATGCGGAGTTATCATCTCAAGCACAATTTGAAATATGGGCATACACCGCAAGCTAACACTTCACGGCAGCGGACGGTCGAAAGCCGCTTGTGCTTAGTTTTAAATTATTTGCCGCCGCACAACTTCAACGTTATGCAGTTAAGCATATGATCCCATTTGACATTGAAGAGTGGATGTTCCCAGAGTTCGCTGACGGTACAAATGAAGCCACCGTTTTATATCACGACTGCGGAATTGCTTTTCAAATCCGTGTCGAATCAAGGGATGATCAGCGATTCGTGATTACTAATCAGCATTTATTGACGTGGTGTACGACAATTGAGAAAATCTCCGCAATTGCTGGGTATAGCTGTTTTTCGTACAACTCTTTAAGAGCTGATCCTGATGATGTTTATCATGATGAGGACGGCAACACATTTGCTATTCTTTTTGCTCCTAGTACGAAAGTCCTGTCATGACTCAACCATCTCTCCGAACTTTGACTACCTGGTGGGACAGCTTACCAAGAGTATGGCAATACGTTCTGGCTCACCAATCCTTTCACAATTGGTCACAATGTGGAGAGTGTGGGAACACTTTCGACCGTACATGTCCCATACCAGTCACTGCGACACAACTCCGTGCTATTTACCAACTCAGCAATATCAGGGTGCAGTTTCATGCTGACACCATCGGTTATGACTTCACCCTTGATCTGATGCCCCTCACGTTTTTACCCCGCTTACGGAGACTCTCCCTTAATTATGTCTCGCTTGCAACTCTGGAACCGCTATCACAAATCAAGGGGTTGCAGGAACTGATTCTCACTGGTGCATGGTTTTACGACAGCTTTAACGAACACGCCACGCTTGAGCCTTTGCAGCACTTGAAGCAACTTGTAACTTTGGTTATGACACCCCGGCTGGGTCGTTTGGAAATCAACTTGGAGATCATTGCCAGTCTACATCGACTCCACTACCTTCGCCTATGCGATACAACCGTGAGCCACATTTATTCGCTCGCGCCGCTCAACCGTTTACAGCACTTGGTTGAACTGGATGTGAGCGGGTGCTCGATCACAACAATAGCAGACGTTTGGCAACTGCCATTAAAGGTGCTCTACCTTCCCACACATATACCAGAATCGCATATTGATGAGTATCGAAGGCATCATCCTGAGTGTAGGGTGGTTGTCCATCCGTCATGAGGGGATCGCCAATGAGCATGCTGGTTAAAGTTCCTGCCGTCCAACACGGCTGTTACGTCTTAGAGACTGTTTGAAAAGGTAAGGGGGTTGTTAAAAATCGCACCTAGTATAGGGGGCAAATAGAAACAAGACCCCCAAGTGAGCATGGTGAGGGTAGTGCAAACTCTGCATAACACCCCCAATGCACACCGACTGCTGAGAGGTTATCTGTGGCGACAAGTGACACCCGCGAACTGTTGAGTTACACCTGACGCTGTGCCAAACGTCTCTATCACTGGCGTTGAGTTCAAACGAGCGGGAGTATTGTTCCTGAACTTGGTTCCCGTAACCCAACGGCAGATGTCGCTATTTGATCCGTGCGATCGCGACCAAGATGAACGGCTGATGCAGGCGATCGACCAACTGAACCAACGGTTTGGAGCAAGCACTGTGAAATTTGGCGCAACAGGATTGGAGCAACCCTGGCAGATGAAAGCCGCTCAGTTATCGAGGCGATACACAACCCGCTGGGAGGAATGCGCGACCGGCTTGGGTTCACCTACTTCCAAAAAGTACAGCAAGAAGTTGTATTTTTATATCAAGGAAGATAACTTGCAGAACAATTCTGCCTAAACTTCTGGAGAGGAGTATTATGCAGAACGATTCTACCGAAGTTGCGATTTTTGGGTGTTATGCGGAATCATTCTGCCTATTGATTAACTGTAGGATCTCAGGCGGAAACTTTCAGCAGATTAATAGTTGAGCTGAACAATAAAAAATATATGAAAAGGTGGTGCTCTTTTTAAGAGTTGAAGCTTTTGGGAGGCTGGTTATTCGTGAAGAGCCAAAGTTATCATTTTTTAGATTCCATAACCGCAATTCTTCTTGGGTTGATTGCGTGTCTACATTGGTCAGCCTGGTCAAGTTACCCACCAGATGTAGACCCAATTAATTTTATTGTCGCTTTACGCACCTACAACATATCAGCAGATGCCCCTCATCCTCCTGGCTATCCTTTATTTGTTTTTTTAGGGCGCTTAAGTTCCATTATTGTTGGTGAGCAGCACGCATATCAGCTTGTAAATCTTGTTCTACTGATAGGGGCTGTTCTTTGTGTGTACTTTCTATTTCGACAACTGGGGTATCCAAAGATTGGGTTAAGTGCTGCAATTCTATTGATGACACATCCACTTTGCTGGGCTGCAACTGTAGTTCCTGAATCATACATTTCTGATATGTTGCTTGGCTGTGCGATCGTCAGCTGGATTGTAATCATGAAGGCTCGACCTAAGCCACTCGTGATCGGAATGGCTCTTATACTCTTCATCTTTGGATTACTTCGTCCAGTTAGCTGTTTGCTATTACTACCTCTAAGCGTAGCAAGCATCATGCTCACCGCAGTAAGTCACAAAAAGCGGTCAGGCATCATAACTGCTATAACTGGACTTTTCGCTATTATTTCAGCTTATGGCTTTACAATTTTTCTGGCAGGAGGGGTTCAAGTTTATCGTGCTGCAACAGATCGAGTAATGGGAAATGCCGTCAGGAACTTTTCTGTCTTTGCAGGTGCACCGATTTCAGCCCATGTAACAATGATTCTAAAGTTACTCATTTGGTTCGTACTCTTGGCAGCACCAGCCATCTTTTTAGTGGGTATTTGCCTCACTTTAAGAGGTCGGTCTTTGTTGAGTCAATCTTATTTTAACAAAGCATTAAAGATTGGTTTATTTTGGATATTACCTCCATTCACGTTTTACGCTCTTGTATATTATCTAAAGCCAACTTATCAACTAATTTATCTACCTTGTTTCCTGATTCCTATATCATGGGCTACTCAGGAAGGACTTCAAAGACTTCACCAAAAAATCAAATGGCTCATTATTGGTGGCATAGTTGTAGCTCAACTTTGCTTTTTCTTCTTTGCACCCTCTACATTGCCTTCGCCAATCTATCAGCTAAGCCACAGCTATTTTAGGCAGAAGGATATTGCTTGGGAGCAGTTGCTGCAAGATTTGCACCCGCTGCGTCAAGAGAGTACCCTTTTGATTTGGGCTGACCATCCACATTTAACGCCTTATGCTTTGCGTTTGCTAGATTGGGCTGAGCCATCAGCGGTATTGAATCAGGAAAATGGCAGTCTACAGTATTTTTTTCCTAGCACAATGACTTGGCTACCTTCTAATACAGAGAGTTTGACAATTAGTGACAAGTACAGGAGTGTTGCTATTATTTACACCTCCAATGGGATCGGGTCGATTCAGACAGTTGATTTAACTCATCCTGAGATGAGGAAAGTCAAGAATCTACTACATTTGATGTAACTCATTACAAGATAAGTAAATATATCTTGAATTCCATCTGTTTCGTATTTTTTGGCTATTTGTCAGAGTTTAGCTACTCATGCAAATACCGATAGGTCGAGTGTGATTTTGTGACAATCTATTCAGAGACGAAGTTTGAAGAGGATATCGGTAGTTAGCAAGCTCAAGAATGCTGTTGAATCGGACTACATCAAATTCCTGGCAGAGATATAAAGATTACTAGCAACTTACCCGTTGGAATCATTGTCTGGAAAGGGATCACTGGATGGACATTTTGTGAAATGCATCTCACCAGAGTGGGTAGTAAGGTTTCATACTGCCTATCAATTTGATGAGGATGATTATCGCGATGTCAAAGCAATCTGCCAGCACTTCAGAATCAAAATGCCTGTGGAGTATGAAGAGTTTGAACGTGATCTCCTTCAGCAGAGACGATCTTAGATGCATAGCCAGCCACACGGCAATTGCGCTGCAACAGAATACTTAGAAATGGTTGGTTGAGTTGCAAAGGTTGTCTATGCCCGGTGAGTGCGAACGTTGGTCGCTACCTAACTGCATTGAATCTGCTTTAACTTCCATAACTATCAATGCCCCAGTAGGTCAGTTCTTAAAGAATCAGGTTGGGTTCAATCTCTGCCAATTTGAAACGAGCTAGTTAAAACAACCTGATGCTATGAGAGTCGATAAGATATAGGAGTATAGCATTTACCTGACAGCAACATACTCGATCAGTTTTAGGGTCTGTTTTAAAACCTCTTGCTACTTCCTAACCCTCGCGCTTCGCGCCGCTACAGCATTTTCCGATCTAGTGAGGCGTATTTGATATACTAATTCAATCCATTTACTTCATTCTCAATCAAGTGCAACCCTACTCACTCGATCTTAGACAAAAAATTGTTGACGCTTATGTTGAAGGTAATACGTCACA
>DVDV01000095.1 GCA_015296075.1 Leptolyngbyaceae cyanobacterium M33_DOE_097
AACCGTTGACAGAAGTCATCGACATGGCAAAACAAGGCTTCTAAACTAAGCATAGGGTGGTCAGATGCGTTGAGAATTAGGTACTTTCAACTGTATCTGTTCCACCCCTCCTTATCCCGAACTGACATTATCTTAAGCACGATCGCCCTGTTTCTTATCTACCCTAAACAGGGAGAGCTTCGGGGACAGCATCTTGCATTTTTGAAAGCCAGGTGATCAGGTTTTCGAGTTGTTGGTCGGCATTGAGCATCCCCAAGCCACGTACTGTTACTTTGCCAGGAGTGTAAACAAAGCGGGTGTGGAGATTTTCGGGCAGGTTAGCTTTCAGTAAGTTCCAGGCGGGTTCTTCCATTGGCGTTTCAAGTACGATGTGTTGAGTACCCTCTGGCTTAACGCGTGAGAAGCCAAGTTGTTTGGCAATCTGTTTGAGTTCCATCACTCGTAGAAGTTGTTGAGCGGCTTTGGGAATTGTGCCGTAGCGATCGCTCCAGTCGGCTGCAATCTGGGTTAGCTCGTACTTTGAGGTAGCAGATGCCACAACTCGGTAAGCGCTCATCTTTTGGTCTAAGTCGGGCATGAAATCCGCCGGAATGAAAGCTGTCAGGTTGAGATCGATTTGGGTATCGTCCACCTGCGGAATTTCTTGGCCACGAATCTCTTGGATGGCTTCTTGTAGCATCTCAACGTACAAGTCAAAGCCGATCGCGTCCATCTGACCCGATTGCTCAGCACCCAGCAGGTTCCCCACACCACGAATTTCCATGTCACGCATCGCGAGCTGGTAGCCCGAACCCAGGTGAGCGAATTCTTGAATGGCGCGGAGTCGTTGGCGAGCTTGATCGGTGAGCTGGCTCTTTTTGGGGTAAAACAACCAGGCGTGGGCTTGAATGCCGGCGCGACCGACGCGACCGCGCAACTGATAAAGCTGCGCCAAGCCAAAGCGGTGGGCATCTTCGACCAGAATTGTGTTGACACGGGGAATGTCCAGACCCGACTCGATAATGGTGGTGCAGACTAAAATCTCGGCCTCACCTTCACTAAAAGTCAGCATGGTCGCTTCTAGGTCGGCTTCGGGCATCTGACCGTGAGCAATCGCAATGCGCGCACCGGGAATCATCTCGCGGATTCCGGCAGAGACTTCTTCAATGCCTTCGACGCGAGGAACAACGTAGAAAACCTGACCACCGCGATCGAGTTCTTGCCGAATTGCCGATCGCACCATCTCTGGGTCATAGGGTGCCAGATGCGTTTGAATCGGACGCCGGGAAGGGGGTGGGGTGGTAATCAGGCTCATTTCGCGCACGCCTGACAGCGCCATGTAGAGCGTTCGCGGAATCGGCGTCGCACTCAGAGTCAGCACATCAACTTGAGTTTTTAAGCTCTTAATCTTTTCCTTTTGGTTCACGCCAAATCGCTGTTCTTCGTCGATGACCAGCAAGCCCAAATCGCGAAATTCGACGGATTTCCCCAGCAGTTGGTGCGTGCCGACGACGACATCCAGTTCACCCGTCTTGAGTCGCTCTAAAATTGCTTTTCTTTCTTGGGGGGTGCGAAATCGGTTGAGCAGACCGACCTGCACCGGGTAGGGCGCAAACCGTTCTTTTAAGGTGTGGTAGTGCTGCTGCGTCAGAATGGTTGTGGGTGCTAGAAGCGCTACTTGCTTGCCTGACGTAACAGCCTTAAAGATAGCCCGAATCGCCACCTCGGTCTTACCAAAACCCACATCGCCACAGACCAGCCGATCCATCGGGCGATCGCTCTCCATGTCCAGCTTCACATCCTGAGTTGCTTTGAGCTGATCCGGTGTGGGCTGGTAGGGGAAGGATTCTTCCATCTCTTGCTGCCAGGGTGTGTCGATGGGATAGACATACCCATTTTGGGCCGCGCGTTGGGCATAGAGCTGCAACAAATCAACTGCCAGCTTTTTGATCGATTTGCGAACTTTGGCTTTCGTCTTTTCCCAGGTTTTGCTGGACAGTTTGTTGAGTTCAGGTGCGCCGCTACTGGCTCCTCGAAATCGCGACAACGCATTCAACTGATCGGCTGCAACCCGGAGTAGCCCATCGGCATATTGAATCACCAGATACTCGCGGGTTTCGCCACTGATGGTGAGGCTCTCTAGTTTGAGAAAGCGCCCGATGCCATGATGTTTGTGAACAATGTAATCGCCCGGTCGCAGCTTGTTGGGGTCAACCTGTTTCGAGGCTGCCCGGCGGCGCTTGCGGACGTAGCCAGGAGTGGCCAGACTGTGTTGCCCAAAAAACTCGCGATCGCTGACGACAACAATCCGGTAAGTGGGCAGCACAAACCCCTCTAGCTCAGCTAAGCCAGAATACTTGACCGCTACTGGAACTCGTTGCGTCAACAACTTGTCGATCGCTAAATAATCTCTCGGATTTGGAATAAACTGCGCCGGACAGTCATGCTCTTGCAACAACGCCACGGCTCGCGAGGGTTGCGCCGACACCAACCAGGTCGAAAACTTGCGATCGCGTTCTTCCCGCAGGGTTTCTGCTAGCCGCGCAAACTGGTGCGGAATCGCCGGAACCGGACGACTCGACATATTGACAGGTGAGGGCTGGTTTTGCTCGCGCGATCCTTTAGTAAGCGAACCCAGGGTTTTGACGCTCTCTTCAGCCAGCTCAGACAGGTAGAGGCGATCAAACAACTCGATCTCAGACAGGGAGGCGGCAAAATTACGATGGGTCTTGGGTAACGTCAAGTCCAGAGAGGTTGACTCCTGTGCAGCAAGTTCACGGTTGACGGCTTGCCAGTGTTCTTCTACGCTCTCACACCAGCGATCGCCGTGGGCTTCACACTGCTCTACCTCGTCGATTGCGACCAGCGTATTGTCTGGCAAGTAATCCAGTAGCGAAACAGGTTGCTCAAAGGCAATCCCTAAAAAACGGCGTGCCCCCTCTGGCATTTGCCCTTCGTCGAGTTTTTCTTGCTCTTCGGGGGTGAGAAATTGCTTGAGTTGAGTCAGCTTCTCGGTGTCGAGCGCGGCCTGAATGATAGGAGTAAAGCCAGTGGGTGTGAGGACGATGCTGCTAATGCGGTCGAGCGATCGCTGCGTGGAGGGATCAAACTCCCGAATTTGCTCTAGCTCGTCGCCAAATAACTCCAGGCGCACAGGCACTTCAGACGCGACGGGAAACACATCGATAATGTCACCCCGACGGCTCCACTGCCCCTCTGTTTCTACTAGCGAAGCCCGTTCATAACCCAACTTGGCAAGTTGGTCGCTGAGTTGCCCCAGGTTTAGCTCCATGCCCTGCCGAAGCGTCACACAAAAGGGCTGAAATAGGCGAGCCGGAGGCAAATGGGGTTGAAGTGCCCGCTCAGTCGCCACGATCGCCAAAGTCGATTTTCCGTTGGCTTCTGGTTTTTTGCCATCATCGCTTACGTCAGCCGCTGGAGTAACCGTATGCAGCTTGACCAGCTCGGCCAGCACTTGCATCTGCCCCCAGACCATTTCGGCTTCAGGATCAAAGGCTTCATAGGGAGATGCTTCTGAAGACGGATAAAAGTGAACCGTCTGCCAGCCCATGATTTCGAGTTGAGCAGCCCACCGACTCGCTTCTTCTTGGGTGGCGCAAACAACCAGCAAAGGACGCTCTTGGGTTTGGGCCAGGGTCGAGCTAACAATGCCTTTGGGCAGGCGTGACATGCCTGTCAGCCTTAACTGCTGGTACTTTTTGAGCGTGTTGAGCAGCTCTTGTGTGAGGGGCGATCGCCCTAGAAATCGAATAATTGAAGAAAGCGCCATAGCTGACGAATGCGAGAGACGGTGAGTAATCTATCTTCACATAACATTCTAGAAGTTTGTTATGGAAGTCGGCGCAGGTGCGATCGCCCAAATCCTGATTTCAGTTTTCATCTGCTGAATAAATAAAAGGGTTGAGCTGATCAAACTCGACTTGAAAAACGTCTGCAAAACTTTGAATCAACTGTTCACGCACGGCTTCAACTGTAATGTCAGGCACAAATTGAGCCAGGCTCGTAACAGGTTTGTCGGCAATGCCACAGGGCACAATCTTTTGAAACCCTGACAAGTCAGGACAGACATTGAGCGCAAAGCCGTGCATAGTAATCCAGCGGCTGACTTTGATGCCGATCGCTGCCACTTTTGCATCCCCAATCCAAACGCCAGTCATACCTGCCACGCGATCGCCCTGTAGGCCAAACGCACCGACTGTTTGAATGATTACTTCCTCTAACTGTCGGAGATACCAATGCAGGTCTTGACGGTAGTAGTGTAGGTTGAGGATTGGATAGCCTACGAGTTGTCCCGGACAGTGGTAGGTCACTTCACCACCCCGCTCAATCTGCACAACAGTCTCGGCAGAGTTGTTAGGATCAAATTTGAGAAACTTCTTATCGGCTCCCTGACCCAGCGTGTAAACCGGGGGATGCTCTAGCAGTAGGAGAGTATCGGGTTCGTTGGGGTTGTGTTTAAGGATATCAACGAGCGATCGCTGCCACTCCCACGCAACCTGGTAGGGCACAACCCCTAAAACTTTTAACTGGCACTTCCGCTTGTCGTTGATCATACCCACCGTCTTTTATTCTCTACATTTTTTGGAAAAAGTACATCGTCAGTTTTGTGTATTTTCAAATCAAGAATTATCAAGCTCTGCAACACATTCTCAAAGAAGAGGTTCGCCACAATACAAAGTGATAGGGTTGAGTTACAACCCGATTAAGCAAAGGGTTGAGTCACAACTCACTATCCAATTCAGGAGGAAACTCCATGAAGCTTGTTATCCAGGGCAAAAACATTGAGATCACAGATGCAATTAACGAATACGTGACTCAAAAAATTGAAAAGGCTGTCAATCATTTTCAACATTTAATAACTGAGGTGGATGTCAGCCTGTCGGTTGCCCGTAATCCTCGGATAACCTCTAGTCAGACCGCAGAGGTCACGCTTTACTTAAATGGAGCGGTGATTCGGGCAGAAGAAAGTAGCGAAAACCTCTATGCCAGTATTGATCTCGTTGCTGACAAAATCACCCGCAAGCTCCGAAAGTATAAGGAGAAACGTCAAGAAAAACAACATACTGCAATCAGTAAATCGGCCGAAGCGTTAGCCGATCGCCCGTTAGTTGAAGATTTAGTACGCGATCGCGAACCACAGCTACCGACTCAAGTTCTTCGCACCAAGTATTTTGCAATGCCTCCGATGAGCGTGCAAGAAGCTTTGGAGCAGTTAGAGTTAATCGACCATGATTTCTACATGTTTCTGAACTCTGAAACAAATGAAATCAATGTCGTTTACGAACGAAACCATGGAGGTTACGGTTTACTACAACCACGGTTTGTTAATAACCACAAAAATGGTAATGGTAAATCTCATCATGAGAATGGAACTAGCAAATCGTCACATGAAAGTGTGGCAGACTCTGCACTTAAAGAACATTAAATAGTGCGTTGGTTGACCTCAAACTCAATTAAGTCTCATCAGCAGAAGGTACTTTAAAACCTTCTGCTTTTTTATCTTGGGATCATGTTTCCGGCGATCTCGTTGGCTGTTTCAGGCTTTGCTGCAAGGCACCTTGATCCTACAAGTAGCTTTCTTCAGAAGGCTGTGCAATGACCGATGTTGATGGTTCAATCAAGTCGATCGCCCAAATTCGCGCAAAAGGAAGCTTCGCTTTGCGAAACGATCGCTGCACGGTTTCTACATCGGGAGCTTCAAACTCACAGATGACTCGGCGGCGATCGCGGGCCATCATGGAGCGAATCCAGTGAACATTGTGGGCATTGTGGCAAGGAATCCCGATTGCGATATCCCGATCCCATTTTTCTTGACTGATCGGTTCGTCAAATATCTTTTCAACTAGAACGCGAGTCATATGGAGGTGAATGAATAATTGGGCAAGAAAAGATCTGAAAACAGACAATTGGGTGATTCTAAAAAAAATCGCGATCGCAGCGCAGTCAACTATCATTCAGCGTTGCCTTGTCTGGTTAAGCGAAATTTTTCTTAATCAAACCTACTTAAATACGGGTTAGCTGTTACTGGCGATTTCTTCAACTTTTATTTTAATTTTAGATCTGCGTCTTTCCATGCTTGCTCCAACTTCGCGATCGCCTGATTGGCGCGGGCGCTTAAGCTATGGCGTTCTACCTGTTGCTTCAGTTTTTGGAAGTGGTGGTTTGCTTCTTGCTTTCGGTTTTGCGTCAGGTAAGCCTGGATCAGCGTTGTCCATGCCAGCGCCATATTACTGGGATGATTCACGATTTGCGCGGCTTCGAGGGCAGCTTGAGCGTGAGTCAAGGCCGTCTCCACGGCTGACTGCTTCAAGTGGTGATCAGCAATCCATGTGAGGATATAGGCGCGAGTTCGTTGGGCGTCAACTTCTTGCAGTGTCACGAGGGCTTGACGAAGCTGCATCTGGGCGTTGGTCTGGTCAAGCTGATGGTGAACCAGAGCTTTGAAAGCAGCAGCGATCGCGGCTTCATTACCTCCTTCGAGTTGAGCGCTTGCGAGGCTAAGTGCATCGCAATAGGTTAGGGCTGCCAGGGGTTGCCCCGCTTCTAGCTCAAACATCACCAGGTAAGAAAGGCAGACAAACTCGCGCCAGTGGTCTTGGTCAGCTTGAGCCATTTGCCAGGCTTGTTTGAGCAGGGGACGAGCTTCCTCAAAATTGCCGTGATGCCAGCGTACACAACCTAATCCGCTGGGCAAGTCGATCAACTCCAACTCGACTCGGCTCGCGAGAGATTGAGCTTCTAGCAGCAATGCTTCGGCACGTTGCATTTCTTGCCCAATATCAGCGAGACACCAACCTGTATAGGCCAACATGCGAGCCGTAATTGCAGGGCTAGCTGTGCGCCCTTGCTCAGCTGCTAATAGGCAGTGCTGGTGAACTTCGGCCAGGTTATCCTGCTCATAATTCAAGGCGATTAGGGCTTCCATGCCAATCGCTTCGTCATCACTCATGCCCAAATGATTTGCCGCTTGAATCAGTTCATGCAGTTGAGCCTCAATCGCCTGAGAAGTTTGGCGTGTCACTCCAGCTAAGACCAAAACCTTAAACAATCGGAGCTGTAACCTCACACGGGGGCGTGCTTCTAACCACTGACATTGCTCAATTCCCTGTTGCGCCAGCTTCGCTCCATCCGCGTAGGCAAACAACCGTAAACAATGCTCTGCCGCAGTCAGAAAGGCGATCGCGGCTAGCTCATGTTCCCCGGCTAACTGGGCATGGTGGGCTAGGTCACTACTCACAGCGGAGTTCGTTTCGGTAAGCGGCTGCAACCGTTCAGCAATATGGCGGTGAATCAAGCGGCGACGGGGTTCCGACAGTCGATGATAAGCCACCTGCCGCACTACGTCATGCGTAAAGGCATAACCCGGTTCCCCATTGCTGCTGATCGCAGGGTGCAGGATATTTTGCTGCTCTAACTCCGCCATCACCGACAGCAATGTGAGCAGCGAACAGTCGGTAATGTGATTGATTTGGTTGGGACTAAAACTGCTGCCGAGAGCGGCCATCCAGGTAAGTAGCTCTTGTGCTTCAGAGCTGAGGGTTTGCAACCGTTCTTGAATCAGGACTTCGAGATTCTCAGAGTAAGGACGGTTGTGGCTGGCGATCGCCTGCGCTATTTCAATCGTGTAAAGCGGATTGCCCCCACTGCTGTCATAAATCTGCTCAACAGCGATTTCAGCCCCAAGTTGCTGGGCTAATTGGGCGGTGGCTGTCGCGTCTAGCGGCGTCAGACCAATGGTTTTAACCCGCCGATCGCGTCTGAGTGCTTTGACCAGTTGATAAGCGGCAACATTTGTTTCTAGCGCTTTAGGCCGCGCCGTGCCAGCAAAGTAAAGCGGCAGATGGGGTAGCAGGCGGATCAGGTAGTGTAACAGTGCGATTGACGCCTCATCTAACCACTGCATATCGTCAAAAATCACGACAATGGGGGTTGCCTGATGAGACAAGTGAGACAGAACGGAAGCGATCGCGTCGAATAACTGGTTCCGGTCACTTTGCACCGCTGAGGCAGCCGAAACGAATTCTGGAAAGAGCTTGCCGAGGGCTGGGGGCAACGGTGCAGAATACTGCTGCAGGGGCGATCGCAGGGCATCAATCCAAACGCCGTAGGGTTGACCCCACTCGGACTCAAAGCCGCGCCCCCACAAAACTTGACCGCCTTGGGCTTGTACAGCCAAACTCAACTCTTCGGCTAGGCGGGTTTTAGCTCGACCATAAGAATGCCCTCCTAGGAAGAAGATTTTGGAGATGAACGGGTTTGTTGCACGGCTTGTCGTAGTCGTTCTATCAGATGTTCGTTGTCAGGAATTAGGTAATTCCCTGAAGGGCGACGAATCAGA
>DVDV01000294.1 GCA_015296075.1 Leptolyngbyaceae cyanobacterium M33_DOE_097
ATTCAAGTTTTTCAGTTCTTATCGAGTCTGCCTGACCCTCAACCTGCCATGGCCTCCAAGCGACAGCAAGAAGATTCCTTTAGGCGCGAATTCACCGTCCTCAGCCGCATTCCACCTTCTTAGTTCTGTCAGCCAACCAGCCAGGGATAGAGACTCTATTTTTTCAAGAATAAATTTAGGAAATCGAGATCGATCAAGGGAAGAACTACCTACATCAGATCAATGTACTCAACAATTCAACCATTACTCAACAATAGAATCCTAACTTTATCGCCATTGAATCAATCAACTCAGTAAGGAGAATAGACATGTCATCTTCAGCCTTTATAACTGTGAATGAACAGCCAATCACATTGGAGCAAGCCACCTATTATTTGCAAATTGCTGGTAAGTTCCAGCCTTTTTTGCTAGAAATTCTTCATCAACATGCAATTAATCAGGCACTCCAAATACACTCTCACCTGCAATTTTCAAATGATTCTGTGGAACAGCTTCTAATTAACTTTCGTGTAGAACAGGAACTGACAAACCCACAAGATTTTGAAAACTGGTTAGTCAGTCATGGCATCAACTATGAAACCTTCCGTCAGCAATATATTAGGTATTTAACTTCTGAGCGGTTAAAGCATTGGTTGAGCCAGTCTAGACTGCAGCCTTACTTTGAGCAACGTAAACCTTTTTTAGATCAGGTTATTCTCTCCTGGGTCGTAGTGAAAACGAAGGAATTAGCCGATACCCTACGGCAGCAAATCGAAGCTGGAACCGAATTTGAGGATTTAACTGATGTGGATGTAGCCATTGCTGAACTGTTCCATTATGGGGATTTGCCAGTGGAAATACAGGACGCGATCGCTGAAGTACAACCAGGAAGATTAATAGGCCCGCTGCTGCTAGATCACGACTGGTACGTGCTGCGGTTGGAGGAGTTACAACTTGCTGAGTTGGATGATGCACTAGCAGAACAATTGCAAGATGAAATTTTTGCTCAATGGTTGACTGAACAAGTATCAGCCATGTCCGTTAAATTAGAGGTGAATTAGATGATTGCTCAACAAGAATGGCAGGATATTTATCGCTTAAATTTACCCTGGGATGAGCCACCCCTAAGTTTGTTGAATGATGAGCAAAAATTATTTTTTCGTCAACACGCTCAGGTCAGCCGTCACACTACCGGTGAGTTACTCTGGTCAAATCGCACACCAGGGAGTCAATTACTCCTCATTTCTGGAAAGGTTCGTCTAGTGCAAGAAGCAGGGCGATCGGTTGTGGAGTCCGGCAAATCAGTGCTACTGAAACCGGGAAATTGGATTGGCGATGCATTAGAACTGGCAGGACACTGGAAAGCGCGGGCGGCCAGCAAAGAAGTTGTGGTGGTACTCTGGTCATCTGACCTGTGGCAGGATGCTACAACTCCTGAATTAGACGATTTTTGGGCAGACTTGCGCTGGCAGTATCAGCCGCTCGACCCACGATTGCCGCATCCCATTTCTGGTTATCCCTACGAATTTAGTCTGAATACAGCCGCCGCTTGCCTGACAATGGTCACGCAACAGATGCAAACTCCCGTTCCACTCAAACAGGTGCAGCGGCAGGTAAGGGGGCAAGCAGCAACCGATCTGGTGGAAGCAGGGGAACAGTTGGGACTACACTTACACCACATTCAAACAGAATGGCCAAATTTAGATCGATTGTCATTTCCAGCATTGCTGCACTGGAAACAAGAGCATTGGGTACTGGTATATGAAGTGGATGGGGAACAGCTCGTAATTGCTGATCCGATGAACCATCACAAACGCTGTGAAAGTTTACCCCGTGAGTTGGTGGAAGCAGCGTGGGATGGGCAATTGTGGCTGATTGAACCCTTGCCAAAAGCTGCAACCTTCAATCTGGGTTGGTTTTTACCTGCGGTTTGGCAACACAAACAGTTGTTGCTTGAAGTACTGGCAGCGTCATTAATTTTGCAGCTATTGGGATTGGCAACTCCAATTATCACTCAGGTGGTAATTGACAAGGTGATTGTGCACGAGAGTCTATCGACGCTACATGTAATGGCGATCGCGCTTTTAGGTGTCAGTATTTTTGAAGCGGTGTTAGGCATCTTGCGCCTATTCATCTTTACTCATACGGCACGCAGATTAGATCTCAGCCTATCATCACAACTATTTCGTCATCTGCTCCAACTTCCGCTGGCATACTTTGAAGCACGACGGGTAGGTGATACAGTCGCACGGGTACAGGAATTGGAAAATATCCGCCAATTCCTCACTGGAACTGCTCTGACTGTGGTGTTAGATGCGGCTTTCATTGTGGTTTATTTGACGATGATGGTGTTCTACAGTCCCAAATTGACTCTGATCAGTTTGGCTGTGTTACCAGTCTTGATTGTGCTAATTCTGGTCGTAACACCAATTCTACGAAACTGGCTCAATGAATCCTTTAATCGTCATGCTGATAGTCAATCTTTTTTGGTCGAGACCGTCTCCGGAATTCATGCTGTTAAAGCCCATACAGCCCAACTTGCCACTCGCGAACGCTGGGAAGGCTTGTTTGCTCGCTATGTCAAAACTAGTTTTCGAGCTTCCACAATCTCTAACGTAGATGGTCATATTGGTGAGTTTTTAACTCATCTTTCAGAGTTACTAATTCTTTGGTTTGGCGCGATGCTGGTAATTGAACACCACCTCACAGTTGGTCAACTCGTTGCGTTTCAGATGTTATCGGGGCGGGCGATCTCGCCACTCCTTCGGCTCGCCCAACTCTGGCAAGATTTTCAACAGGTATTACTTTCCGTCGATCGCCTGGGAGATATTCTCAATGCCGACCCAGAGGAGACAGAAGAAACGGGGTTAGTATTGCCACCACTTCAAGGACAAGTCACTTTTGAGCAACTCTTTTTCCGCTATCAACCGCATCTAGAACCTGCGTTAAAAGGAATTTCTATTGATGTGCAACCGGGAATGTTTATCGGCATTGTGGGACGTAGTGGTTCTGGCAAAAGTACACTCTCAAAGCTAATTCAGCGCCTCTATCAGCCTGAGTCTGGACGGGTTTTGATGGATGGATTTGACATCAAAGGCGTGAATTTAACTTCACTACGGCAGCAAATGAGTGTGGTGTTGCAAGATGACTTTCTATTTAATGGATCGGTTGCCGATAACATCACCTTCAGCAATCCCAATATTCCTCCAGAACGAATTATTGAAGCCGCTCGTATGGCAGTGGCGCATGACTTCATCATGGAACTTCCCGAAGGCTACGAAACTCAGATTGGTGAACGGGGAACTGGCTTATCTGGTGGACAACGGCAGCGATTAGCACTGGCACGACTATTTCTTTCCGATGCACCAATTCTAATTCTAGATGAAGCAACCAGTGCATTAGACAGTGAGACAGAACGGAAAGTGATGCAGAACTTAGAACGCATCCGCGCCGGACGCACCGTGCTGATGATTACGCATCGATTCTCGCCCTTGAAGCAAGCCGATCGCGTTCTGGTACTTGACAAAGGGGTGTTAATCGAGCAAGGTTCTCACGCAGAATTGTTGCAGCAAAAAGGGGCTTACTGGGTGCTGTATCAACAACAGCAGGCAGCCGTTTAGAGATGGTTATCGGGTATTCATCACTAGATGTTTTTGCTTCCAAATAACAAATGGTGAATGAGGAAATCATAAAACCAACGATGAGTGCTGAATGATCAACAGAGCTGACACTTTGACGCAAGAACTACTGAGAGTAAAACAATGAATCGTCAAAACGAGAAGTATTCCAATCAACAATCGAATCCTACTTTCCAACCTCAAACCTATCGTCAATCTGGTTTTGAGCAGGTTAACTGAGATCTTGCACCAGTTTCAACAAGGGGTTGCCAAAGAAGGAAAAATCTGAAAGAAAGGGCGTAATCAAAATTTAACTGAACGGTTATGGAAACCATTGTTCAACACGCCCAAGGATTAGTG
>DVDV01000258.1 GCA_015296075.1 Leptolyngbyaceae cyanobacterium M33_DOE_097
CATCTGCTCGAGTAGGTGCTGTTGGCGTTCGCTTAACTGGATAGCGAGGGCGTAAGGGGTCGGCATGGTACAAGAACTGCTGGATTTTAGACATCAGTTCTATTCTAGCTGTCTAACTACTCTTGCCTTCATGCACTAGTGTTTGAGATGGGCTAGATTGACTCCACCAACGCAGTAAAACAGCAACCGCACTCAGCAAGGACAATTGCACAATAACGGCTGCAACCCAACCGATCGCACTTCCTAAAACGATGGGCGGAGTGGCCGGTAGCCCAGCCCAGAGTTGGCGCGTCAAACTTACCCCAAAAGCCCCCACACAAAAAGAGGCAAGAGTCAGCAGCATGGTTAAGCTGCCACCGCCAATCGTGTAGAGTGTGCCACAGCCACAGGCTCCACCCAGTTGCATCCCAATCCCAAACAAGAAGGCACCGATCGCCCCTTGCACGCCTACGGGGGCAACGGCTCCCCGCACCGACTGCCCAAAAACGGAGCCACTCGCCAAAACGGGGGCAAACAAGACCGTTGCGATCGCCAGCATCACCAGTTGAGCATAGATACCTTGCACTTGCCGTTGAGCAAACAATCGACGGTAGGCAGAGGCAAAACCAAAACTAGAATGATACAGCGTCACACCTAACAGCCCCCCGATGAGAAACAGCACACCCTGTTTCCATCCATAGGTACTAAGCGCGATCGCCCCAACTGTGAACAGAAAAAGGGCGATCGCCACAACCACCCGTTGTGGTTGAAAACGATCTGATTGGGCGATCGGTGTTTCTTGTAAGTCTGAGATACGCTCCATTATCTGAGTTTCCTAACACAATAAAAGAGATACGCAAGTAGGTATCTCATAGTTCAACAGTTGGCGTGAGACAAACAAATTGCTACTTTTTAGGTGGCTTTTTGGGTTGCTCTGGTGGTGGATCGCAACTTGCCAAACTGGTTTGATAAAAGTCAATTAGACTGACGAGAGAGAGGCTGCTAAAGCAAACGAGAAAACTAAGGAACAGTGGTCTAAATACTTTCATAGCAATACCTTAACGAACTTCAGTCGTGAGTACTTTTTCTGGCCCAGTTGCAACAGGTAAATTTGTTGTGCTGTATTCAGTCCAGGAGCCTTCATAGATACGCACTTTTGGATAGCCCAGGAGGTACTTGAGCACGATGTATTGCAAGGTCGCTTCGCGACCAGTGCTGCAAGTCACGATGATATCATCGGTTGGTTTAATTCCCTTTTCTGCCAGCAGTTTACGAATCTCATCCAGTGACTTGAGCTTGTGAGGATTCTTGAGGTCTTCTTGGGCGTTGTTGGCTTCTGTAAACGTCGGCCAGGGAATGTTGCGCGCACCAGGAATATGACCATTGCGCACCCAGATGTCTTTTTCACCGCGGAAGAGTTCGGGTGGGCGAGGGTCAATAAACACCACTCCAGGTTTGCCAATCAACTGCTTGACCTGAGCCAGCGTCACTCGAATCGAAGGGTCATCTTTTGGGGTAAAGTTACCGGGAGCGTATTGAGGAAAAACCTTTGTTGTCGCTTGGTTAGCAGCTTTGTAACCTGTAAATCCGCCATCCAACACGTAGATATCTTTCACCCCCGATCGCTCTAGTAAGTAGGCCACCATTGTTGCCCCTAAAACGTCATTACCACTGGAGTACACCAACACGCGGCTATCGCTAGACACGCCTGATTTTGAGAAAATGCTGGCTAATTTGGTATTGTCCCAATACTGTACGGGTAATGCTCCATTTGGCCCCCGGAATGCCGAATCAGCAATGTTGACAGCTTTGGGAAGGTGCCCTGAAATATATTCCAGTGGTGCGGTTCGCACATCAAGAATACGCAAATTCGCGTCTTTTACATTGGCTGCAACCCAGTCAGGCGAAACGAACTGAATAGATGTTTTGGGCGATGCTGCGAACGATGAAAATGCCAGTGACGGAATGAAGACCAGGCTAGCTACCAACGCTACTAACAGCGCAAAAATCCCTGGTCTTTTGATACCCAGACGCGATCGCAAAAACATACTGACTCCTTTTGAAAGCATCGGTAAATTGATCGATAAACCGTATATTCGGGTAATAAAAATGGACAGCCCCAGGCAACCCTTGAGAATAAGAGGTCGTAACAAGAAACGAGCTAAAGTCTCAGATAGCTTTTCTAGGAAAAGGATAAGTCCTATGCAATAGCACAGCGTGTCTGAATACCTCAACGGCTTCTTGAACAGATCAGTAGAGTGTCAGTCTTTAACTAATATACGGCAAGTCGGTCGATTTACCGTTTAATGATACGAGCTTGATATTACTGCGAGAAGCCGAAAAAAGCAATAACACAGTCTCACGTTTACACGGTTGCGTCAGTTTACTGAGTTGCAAGCGCAATTTTGCCCTGCTGGGCAGGCTTAAAGAGATTTTTTGATCGACTGAAATAGATATGTGCTTTGATTTTTTTTTAATTACTTTAAACATAAAAATCCATAGACATAAAAATGTTAGTTCACTTCTATGTCTATGACCTTTATGAAATAAACAAACAAGACGCGAAGTAACCTTACTTTAACCTTAGTGAATGACTAATGTTCGCTGTGCATCTATATCACTCAAATGCTCAACTTCAACATCAGGCAACTCTTTAAACAAAGGAGTGCTGAGGTAGCGTTCTCCGTAACTAGGTTGCACAAAGACAACAAGCTTGCCAGCGTTTTCAAGCCGTTTTGCAACCTCGATCGCAGCAGCCAGTGCGGCTCCCGAAGAAATACCTGACAAGATCCCTTCTTCTCGTGCTAAACGGCGACCATAGGCGATCGCGGTTTCACTACTGACTTGAATCACTTCATCAATGAACTCTTGCTTCAACACCTGTGGCACAAAACCTGCCCCAATTCCCTGAATTTTGTGAGGACCGGGTTGACCACCGGAGAGAACATGGCTTTCTTCTGGCTCAACGGCGATCGCGCGAAACTCTGGTTTACGTTGTTTGAGCGCTTCTGCCACACCCGTAATGGTTCCCCCAGTACCAACTCCTGCAATCAAAAAATCAATCTTGCCATCGGTATCAACCCAGAGTTCTTCTGCTGTTGTTTCTCGGTGAACTTTAGGATTGGCGGGGTTTGAGAACTGTTGCAACATAAAGGCGTGGGGCACCTGACTGGCAATTTGCTCTGCCCGTGCAACCGCACCTTTCATGCCTTGAATACCAGGAGTTAGCTCTAACTGCGCCCCGTAAGCTTTGAGCATCGCTCGTCGCTCTAAGCTCATCGTGTCAGGCATTGTCAGAATCAAGCGATAGCCTTTTGCCGCTGCGACCATTGCTAGAGCAATACCCGTATTTCCAGATGTTGGCTCTACTAACACGGTCTTTCCAGGCTGAATCAGCCCTGCTTCTTCTGCCGCATTCACCATACTAATGCCAATTCGATCTTTAACCGATGCAGCGGGGTTAAAGCCCTCTAACTTAGCCGCAATTTCAGCAACACACCCTTCTGCTTGCGGAATGCGATTTAAGCGGACAAGGGGCGTTTTACCGATTAACTCTGTAACATCATTTGCAATCTTCATGGCTTAAATCCTTGCCAAAAGGAGTAATAGGCATCCACAGATAGGTATGCCGCTTTTCTATGGAATACCTGTCAGTATATCACGGTAAATCGGTAGAGTTTAAGTATTTTATTGAGTTGTAATAGTTGCTGAAAATCTCTTACTCCACTATTTTGCGATCGCTAAGATGAAGCCAAAAGGCCGTTGCAATACCCCAAACAGCATTAAACAGAAGCACAAAGAGGGGCGTTAAGCCTCCTAGCGCCAAGCCAAACAGTCCTTTGCTGTCTTTAACCGGAAAGACAAGCAGCAGTTGCACCAGACTGGGTAGCAAGCTAAAGAGTAAGCCATAGAACCAAAGTGGTTTGCGAATTAAGTAGTGGATCGGTAGCAAAAACAGTAGCCCCCATAAACCACCCCAGACTAAACGGGGATATAGCCAGGCAGGAGTGAGTGCCGGAGCAATTTTGACGCCGAAAAGAGGTGTAATGCCGATTAGCCCAAACAGCCAAACGGTCAAGCTGTTGACAAGACCACCAAATGCACCGGCTGAAAAAGCGATCGAGGCTTGCCTGATCAGACTGCGAGAAAGTTTATCAGTTTGTGCTGGATGAATATTTTGAGTTGTCATTATGGCTTGTTCCTGTACTTAAGTTCACGCTAAAGATTACAGACTTAATCCAACTAGACAGTTTCCCATCTGGTGCGATCGCTCGCGCAGCATAACGGCAACAGCCTGGGTTCAAAGCGATGCTCAAGCTCGTCTAAAAAAGCATCAGTTTTACTGAATTCTCATTTACAAGCAATCAAATGGTCGCTTTTATTCGTGGAAGTTTTAGAAACATCGGTAAATCAGGCGACTTAGTGAACTATTTCTGAGATTATGCCCGCTTAGCTTAAGGCAAGCAAGCAACAGCGGTTACAAAATTTACTGGTTTTTGCTGTTCAAGCTTTATTTTTTAACAACTTAATACTCAGGCTATTGATTTTACTGACTGGTTAGCGAGCTGATAGAACTCATCTCTTAGTTGATGAACCTGGTCTTGATCAAACGTTAGCGCAAACTTATTTGATGTGAAATCAGCGCGAGACAAATGATGGACTTATGAAAAACTTTGCTATTTGAGAAAAGAGGCGATCGCCAGTTTTTGAACTCTCCCAAAAGATAGATATCTTGTTTTTTTGAATTACGTGTGTAAAGATAGCAAACAACAAAATACGTAAACTCTACTGATATACCGTATTTTGCTAAATGTGCGGCTCCTTTTCTCGAAAGTGAGCTTGCTAATTGTTGACAAATACTATCTGGTGTGTGGATTATGGCAATCGTTAAAAAGCTGCGAGGTTCCTTATTAGGAGCGTCGTTGGTCGCAGGGTTGGGTGCTTTGGGAGCTGTTGGCGCTGGAGCGATCGCGGCACCGTTAAATGATGGGGTCTCCCCGTCTATTGCGGCTGAGTCGATTTCATTGGGTGTCGATCCTAGTTCCGATGATGAAAAAGCCGTTGAGGGGCAAGTCACCTCGGTTTCTCAGTTGTCAGATGTCAACCCCAATGATTGGGCGTTTCAGGCATTACAGTCGCTTGTTGAGCGCTATGGTTGCATTGTCGGTTACCCTGACCGTACCTATCGAGGGAACCAAGCACTCACTCGATACGAATTTGCAGCCGGTCTAAATGCCTGCCTCGATCGCATCAGTGAGCTAATTGCAGCCAACACCGCTGACTTTATTAAGAAAGAAGATCTTGATGCAGTACGGAAACTACAAGAAGAATTCGCGGCCGAATTAGCGACCCTGCGAGGTCGGGTCGATGCTTTAGAGGCACGCACAACGACCTTAGAGAAACAACAGTTTTCGACAACCACCAAGTTGAGCGGTGAGGTAATTTTTGCAATCTCAGATACGTTTGGCGATCGCGCGACCCGCAACGGTAGCGGCGGCTTTTTAGCGGGTGTTAATGCCAACAATGAAGACAGCCTGAAAGACGATCAAACAAATACTATTTTTGCTGATCGGGTACGTCTCACACTAAATACTAGCTTTAATGGAAAAGATCGCCTGGTGACGCGCTTAAATGCTCGAAATATTACAACCTTTAGCGGCAATTTCACAGGCACTAACCAAACTCGCCTATCTTTTGATGGCGATGAAGATAATGATTTTATCGTTGATAAACTCTATTACCGATTTGCGATCGGAGATAACTTGCGAGTGCAGATTGATGCACTTAATGATGAAATTTATGACGCTTACATTACGGCTTTGAGTCCCCTGGCAAGTGCGGGTGCGGGGTCAATCTCTCGATTTGGGCGATTTAACCCAACGTTACGGGTCAATAATCCAGGTTCGGTTGGTTCTGCTGGTATTACTTTTGAGTATCGCTTTAGTGATGGCTTCGCCTTACAGGGTGGTTTTCTTTCTGACCGCGACAGCAATGACCCAGGCGACAAAAATGGTCTGTTTGATGGCAATTACTCGGCGGTTGCACAACTTTTGGTTCGCCCTTCAAAAGCATTTGACATTGGGTTATTTTATGCGCACAGTTACTACTCTGGTAATGATGTGAACCTAACTGGCAGCACTGGTACTGGCTTTGCAACTCGCCCCTTTGGTAATGTTGCCACCGCAACCGATACATTAGGGGCTCAGTTGCAATGGCGGCTCAGTCCTCAATTTGTTTTAGGCGGTTGGTTTGGTGCCTGGTTTGCTAACAACGTGATTGATGATAATGATGCCACGATTCTCAACGGGGCTGTGTTTTTAGCATTTCCTGATTTGGGTCAGAAGGGCAACTTAGGCGCGCTTTTGGTAGGAATTCCGCCGAAAGTGACGGACAATGATGTGAGCAACCGAGAAGACGATGATACGCCTTTTCACATTGAGGCACTCTATCGCTTGAAGATCAATCAAAATATTGCAATTACTCCGGGGGTGTTTGTGCTGATCAATCCAGAAGGGAATAGTGATAATGCGACTCAATTTGTTGGCGTAATTCGCACAACATTTACCTTCTAGACCTCTCGTTAATTGAGAGATTACAGAAGCATCTATCTCCACCGTGTGTTTTAACGCTCTCTCTTTTAATCAGTTTTACCATCCCTTTAGGCTTAGACTTTTCTCATTAGGTTCGTTCACTGGGTCTTCCTCACCCAAATCTCAAGTGGTCTGCGATCGCTTTTCAGCTAGTATGCAGACCACTTCTTTCTGTTGAGTATCCTTTCACAGGTGTCTTAGTTGTTTTCTCTGCAAAAGCTCCAAATGATTGCGCATGAAGGTACATCCTTGACATGGCTCACTCTGGCAACGGAACTATTGGCTTCTGCACTTTTATCGCACCTGCCTTCAGACTGCATCACTTTGATAATGCGGGGCAGACGACAGCCATGTAAACATGTGCCAGTCTTCTCAAAACTCGTGCAATACTGCTTCAGGCAGCCCTTACGTAGAGAACTTAGATTTAATTGGAATCTCAACTATAAATTCCGATCCCTGACCGGGAACAGATTGACACTTGAGATTTCCACCATGCTGTTCCACCACAATTTGGTAGCTGATCGAAAGTCCTAATCCTGTTCCTTTGCCGACAAGTTTTGTCGTAAAGAAGGGATCAAACAATCGTTTTTTCACCCGTTCAGTCATTCCTAAACCATTATCTGCAATGCGAATAACAATCCAATCAGGGTTGAGTTGTTCTGTTTGAATGTGAATTGTTGGTAAGAGACAATCTAACTCAGGAGTAGACGCAGAAATAATAGTGTCATCTTCCAGGTTTAGCTTTTGAGTGGCTTGAGTACGCTCTTCTAGAGCATCGATCGCATTACTCAGAATATTCATAAACACCTGATTGAGTTGCCCTGCATAGCAATCGACCAGTGGCAAATCACCATAGATTTTGCGAACCGTAATTGGCGGAAATCCAGGTTTTGGATTCAGCCGATGTTGCAAAATCATCAACGTGTTATCGATACCTTCATGAATATCTACAGGTTTCGTCTCTGCTTCATCAAGTCGAGAGAAGTTGCGTAGAGAGAGTACGATTTGACGAATGCGATCGACGCCAACTTGCATCGATGTCAACAACTTGGGTAGATCATTCAAGATAAAAGTGAAATCAATCTCTTCGAGAGCCGCCTCAATTGCAGGAGTGGGCTGTAGATAAGACTGCTGATATAACGTCAACAAGTGGAGTAAGTCCTGTGCATATCGGCTAGCGTAAGCAATGTTGCCATTAATAAAATTAACCGGATTATTGATTTCGTGAGCAACTCCCGCCACTAACTGCCCCAAACTCGACATTTTTTCAGATTGCACCAGTTGCGCCTGAGTTTGTTTCAATCGCTGCAAGGCTTGTTGCAACTGTTGAGTTTGTTGCCGCAGTTGCGCTTCAGACTGACGCAGCCCAGCTTCCGCTTGCTGCCGTTCTACAATTTCGTGTCGAAGCAGGCGATTTGCTTCCAAGAGTTCAGCAGTTCGTTCGTTAACCCGTTGCTCCAGATCGTCATATGCTTTCTGTAAAGCCGCTTCAGCCCGTTTTCGTTCTGTAATATCGCGCGTGACTTTAGCAAAACCACGCAACTGACCTTGTTTATCATGCAAGGCTGTCACTACAGCATGTGCCCAAAATTGAGAACCATCTCGACGTACCCGGCAACTCTCGTCTTCAAATCGTCCAACCGTTGCTGCGACCTGTAACTCGTAAGCAGGTTTCCCTGCACGTACGTCTTCTGGCGGGTAAAGTCGCGCTACAGGCTGACCAATAATTTCGGCTTCAGCATAGCCATTAATTCGCTCGGCACCAGGATTCCAGCTAATTACATTGCCATTCGGGTCGAGCATATAAATGGCGTAATCCTTAACGCTTTCAACTAGACAACGAAATCGTTCTTCACTTTCTCGTAACGCCCGTCGAGATTGTTTGCGTTCTGTAATATCTCGAACGACCGCATAAATGGATTGTTGTTCTGGGCAAAACTCGGCATTCCACAAAAACCACTTGTAACTGCCATCCTGACAACGATAGCGATTCTCAAACATCAGCTTACAGACAGAAGTATCAGCCTGTGAAGACAGGGTATACAGATGATTGAGCGTGGTTTCCTGATCATCTGGATGGATCAATTCTGCCCAAGTATGGGCTAGCAACTCCGCTCTAGAAAAGCCTAAAACAGCTTCCCACTGATGATTAAGATATAAAAAATTACCAGCACTGCTGATAATGCAATTCATATCTAAGGACAGACTCAGAAAGCGATCGCTCTCAAATGGAAACGAATGCACATGAGGGTCGCGAGGATAAAGTTGTCGAGTGATAATGGCCATACCAGCTAAGGGAATTGACAGCTCTTCAGAATATCCCCTGATAAAAGCATTATGTAAAATCACGGCACCGATGAAATTTCGGTGTTGTAATAGATGCTTAAGTATACTTTAAGCTTTTTCATTCTCTTCTCTAAAAGTAACCCATTAGAGTTTTTGCATAGTCCGATTGGAATAGATTATTTGACGAGTTATATCGTTTTTTTACCTCAAACAAGAAAATTGATATAGGGTGAAGATGTCTAAAATGGTGTCCAGCCAGATGTTGAGAATGGTGGAGCGGAAATCAGAAGAAAACGTTTATAGACAAAAAATCTTACTTGCAGAGAAAACCTGGGTAGGCTATTTAGAAAGTGCCATCTCAAAGTGAGGAGGTAGCCTCAAGACTATGCTGTAAAGTCGTCACAGCATATAACTCAGTCTAACAACTTGATTACCTACGAAGATTTAAGAATCAAAAAAGCCGACAATGCCAATAGAAAATCCACCAAAATCGTCCAGCGAGTTCCAGTCAAAATAAATAAGCAAAGACTCGCCAACAACACTATTTCTTTTCTCACAAAATTCTTAAAGAAGTTCCAAAAAATACTGCACAAACTTCTTCCAAAACGACTGATACCAATTCCGAAAGTTTCCGCTACAGATGGGGGTTAAAGGGGGACTCGCTCCCTTACGGAGAACTGTGTTCCCCTCCCCCTCATTTACGTGTAGCGCTGATCTAGAGAAGTGGTATGAGTGAATCAGGAGTCATGTATCTCTACCAGCTATGGCAGGAAACAGCGACAAACTTCGCCCTTGAAAGTGATGAGTGTGTTGAACCAATAGGTTTAAAGTTTATTACCCAACACTATCAAGGAATATGACATTGTCCGCATTGAATTACCATCTCCCAAGAAGCAGGATAATCTTATTTCATTGGTATATAGACAGTTATCGCTATGATCGACGATCAAGCCACTACTACAACTTGGATCTCAGAGACGATCTGAACCAAAAGCTGAATCAGTCTTTAGCAACCGCATTTTGAGGTTGGAATCGTAATCAAGGCGAAAACGTACCTGGCAGGTTAGTAGATACATCGGCTAATAGCTGCCAGCCGTAACGTCGAGGCATGTCGTTATGAGAGACAGTGCTTCGTTGAACCCGATACCAATCGCTAACGATCGCAGAGTTACCTGAAAGTGATGCCATTAGCGGCGCGATCGCCCGATGTACCGCCACACTATAGGACTGGGTTGCGGTGCCACCCCGGTAAAAGACGCGTAACGCCCCTCCCTGCGCTCTCATCCAGGCTTGTGGATCAGCGATCGCAGAAGTTTGTAGGGCTGTAATGTCCTGGCGAATGCGTCGATCTGCCCATCGAATCAGTGAGCTGGCATCTTGATAAAGAGCATCAAACACATGC
Organism: Leptolyngbyaceae cyanobacterium M33_DOE_097; assembly: GCA_015296075.1. GTDB lineage: Bacteria > Cyanobacteriota > Cyanobacteriia > Leptolyngbyales > Leptolyngbyaceae > DSRU01. The sequence continues at coordinate 10,258 of DVDV01000258.1, forward strand.
ACCTCATGGGGATTGTTGTGGCGTAAGATCTGCATCAGGGGCGCACCTCCCCCCGAATGAGCGGTGAGAATCAAGCGGTCTACTTGTAAGTTGGAAAGTCCAAATCCGTTTGAGAAATGCTGAAGCGAAAAATTAATCAACTCCTGCAACCCAGACGCTGTGATCAGGGCCGGAAAGTTGTAGCCTTTGCCTGACTTGCCACCAAAGTAGTTTCCCCGTGGTAGGACTGCCAACGTGGGACGGTTACGCCCCAAAGACAGATCAGAAGCATTGTCAGGATTGAGAAAACCGCTGTTGGGTTCTTTTGTGCGACTGAGAATCATGCGATCGCGATCGTCGGAATAGCCATGCAAATGAATTACCACATCGATTTGAGTTGGGGATGTTGCCATCTCATTCCAACGCAAAATCAAGTCAGGCTGAGTGCCCCGATGTCCCCGCAACAGAGGAACATTCGCCAGTTCATCGCGCCCGGCAGTAATGACAGCCGTTTCAGGTACAATTGGCGCGGGAAAAGACCGGAAAGCAGCACTGCTGTTCATCGGATGGCTTTCAACTGACTGAGCTGTAGAACTTCCTGTTGGAAATAGATCTCGAACTGCGGCGTAGGCTTCTCGAAGTTTGCGAGAATAGGTCGCTACTTGACCAGCACCATTGTATCCACGCGTAAACGATTCCCAATTTAAGGCTGCCAAATGCCGCAACAATGCGCCACGGTTGCGACCATGCCCTAGTTTGTACTGGCAGAAGTCAAAGAAACCCAACACCTGTGGACGTTCATCACGCTGAAAGGCATCGTACATGTCACGCGGCGTTTCGTACCCTAACAGGCGATAACCAGCAATCAAAATTTGGGGACCACCAATGCTGATGCACTGGAGGGCAATCTCTTCTCCGGCAAGGCGTGAGGCCAGCGCTAATACCTGATATTCCCTCGCTTGTTCACCATGAGACGTTTGGAAAGAGCCGGTGGAAGCTTCCCGGAATTTGTGATTTTCCCAGCGATCGCCAGCGATGCCGTTGTGACTACCATGCTGAAAATGCTGGTCATATGTTGTTTGATTCTCAGCGCCCCATTTGTCGTACAGTAAATGGTTTTCAAAGCGAATGATTGCTTGATTGGGCGTATGCGATCGCCCGGCACTTTCGACATACCAAACAGCCAAAATAGCGGGAAGTTCAATCCCTAACTCAGTCGCGATCGCGGCCATTAACCCGCCCAAACGATTGTAGGTTTGCACCAAAGCCCGTTTTAGAGTAGACCACTCACTTGCGATCGATAGTGGCAGTAAGGGAACCAGTGGCATCGCTGCAAAAACTTCAGAATCTTTGTAGAACGTGCCCAAATTTGACCGGGCCGTCCAGCCATACGCTGTTCCATCCACACCCGTGACGTTTGCGTAGTTGCCTTCAACGGCTTGAATGCGAACGCGAGTATGGCGGGGAATCCGCCGACCTGTCGATCGCCACTCGGGTGAACCTGAACGAATTCGAGCATTCGCATCTAGAACGGTGTGGACGGGGAGGTCTTCTTGCAGTGATAGGAACTCAGTTGGCTGGGTATCAAACCGCTCATCTGCGATTGGAAACGCTTCTGTCAGGGTGCGATCGCGGTCAGCCATTGAATCTGCTGCAAACTGTTCAAATTGTTCTGACGGAGTTGCCTGCCCCCGATATTCCCAGTGCCAGGGTTTGTCAATCGCGGTGTTTTGGTAATAGCTGTACTGGGCTGCATTGGTGCTGAGCCACTCAAAAAACCAGGACTGTCGCCAGCGCCGAATGTTTTCAGCGTTACTGCTGGCTATCAAGCGCACGCCATTTTCGATAACTGAGATCTTGCAGCATTCTCAATAAGCCGATTCTAAGCGAGGTTTGAGGTCAATATCGAACCCAAAATGAGCCGCAATATCAGCGTGAGATTGGATGCGTTTGAGTAACTGAA
>DVDV01000113.1 GCA_015296075.1 Leptolyngbyaceae cyanobacterium M33_DOE_097
CCTCCCTCCCCCTACTCCCCCACCCCCCTCTGCTTTCTTCCCCCCCCTATGTATTCCTCCGACCTACCCCACATCACCGTCCAACAACTCGCTGAACGCCTCTCCGCATCGCTTGATGACGTGCAGCTAATCGACGTACGCGAACCCTATGAAATCGAACTGGCTCAAATCGCGGGTTTCAAAAACTACCCCTTAAGCGCCTTTGAACACTGGGGCAGTCACATCTCAACTGAGCTAGACCCACATGCAGAGACACTCGTGTTGTGTCACCACGGCATGCGATCGGCACAGATGTGCCAATGGCTCATCAATCAGGGATTTACCAACGTCAAAAATATCTCAGGTGGCATCGACGCTTACTCAATCAAGGTCGATCCTGAAACGCCCCGTTACTGAGATTTGCGTTACCAAGATTTACGAAAAACTCTGCTTGCTTTCGTCATATCTGTTACGGCAAGTTTCAGTTTCAGACGAAAAGATATGAGGTATCTGTTAATCTATGTCAGAAAAAGACCTGACATCTGTTTCTTAGGATTAAGATCAATTTACTTAAATTAACTGACTTTTAATAACAAGCCTCTGTTACTCCCTAATTCAAACCAATGGTTAACGCGGTTAATCTTACCCATCGGCAGCAGCAAGTACTTTGGGCGACAGTGCGCCACTACATTGCAACGGCAGAGCCTGTTGGTTCAGAAGCACTGGTCAAAGAATATAACTTGAGCGTTAGCTCAGCGACGATTCGCAATGCGATGGGCGTTCTCGAAAAGGTTGGCCTCCTTTACCAGCCCCATACTTCGGCGGGTCGCGTACCTTCTGACTCTGGCTATCGAATTTATGTTGACCAACTCATCACGCCTGCAAATGAGTTAAACCGTCGGGTTGAACAGTTATTGAGCGATCGCCTCCAGCAAGCCGACTGGAGCTTAGAAGCCATGCTGCGGGGAGCCGCACAGATTTTGGCAACTATGAGTGGGTGCATTGCCCTCATCACGATGCCCCAGGCTCAAACCGCTTGTTTGCGACACGTGCAATTGGTGGCGATCGACCCCAAACGAGTCATGTTGATTTTCGTGACTGACTCTTACGAAACTCAGTCGATCTTGCTGGATCTGTCTTTCCCCGAACAGGCCAATGCTCCTAAAGTTGAGCTGCTGGAGCAAGAGTTGCAGATCCTCTCTAACTTTTTAAATGAGCAACTGCGCGGACGTCCAGTTGGGGAGTTGACTAAGCTCGACTGGAGTGAGCTAGACCGTGAGTTTCAGCGCTATGGTGATTTTTTGCAAATCGTTTTGGGTGAGTTAGCTCGGCGTTCTCAGTCACCTTCCCCTACACAAATGATGGTCAGTGGCTTGTCTGAGGTGCTACGTCAACCTGAGTTTTCAGAGGTGCAGCAGGTGCAAACGATTATGCATCTTCTAGAGGATAAGCAAGACCAGCTGTTACCCCTGATTTTTAAGCCTTCAGGAGAAGTTGACTCTAACCGTCGCATTGTGGTGTGGATCGGGTCTGAAAATCCGCTAGAACCAATGCGAACCTGTACTTTAATTGCTTCAACCTATAATAAGGGCACTGTGCCTGTTGGTAGCGTGGGTGTGATTGGGCCAACGCGAATGATGTACGAGAATGCGATCGCCATGGTCGAAGCCGCCGCCGATTACCTTTCAGAAACATTAAGTCCTCAAAGTTTGTAATCTAAGAGACAAAGCTCAATCAAAATCTACGCCTCAATGGTGGAAACCGCTGACTCAATTGCCCATGTCTGAACCGTTGACGGGGCTGCTAGATCCAACGCGCATTTTGTTTGATTTGCAGCGTGGAAACGAAATCGCCCAACGATTTTCTGGCTGTTTAGAACCAGAAGAAATTGCTCGCCAACTCACCAATGGTCTGGTAGAGACGTTTGGTTGCGCCTTTGCGCGTCTCTGGTTACTCGAATCGGATCAGTCTGCTCTGCGATTGGTTGCCTCATCGGGGATGTATACCAACACCGATGGTTTCTTCTCGCGAGTGCCAATGGGTGCTTATAAGGTGGGCAAGATTGCCCAAAATCGAGTCTCTTTCTTGAGTAACGATCTGCCTGCGGAACCGTGGGTTGGCAATCGAGAATGGGCGATCGCCAATGGAATTCGTGGTTTTGCGGGCTATCCTTTAACCGCGCAAGACCGGGTCATTGGGGTATTAGCAACCTTTAGCCGCACACCCCTTGCCCCAGAGTTTTTAGAAATTCTGCAAACGCTCTGCACGATTACGGCGATCTCCCTTGCTACGGCTCTGCGTTACCAACAAGAAAAACAATGCTGGCAAGCCTCGCCCAAAGTTGCATTCAGCGCCCTCTCCCTATCGGATCAACTGGCTGGTGTGCTGCACTCTGCGCGGTTAACCCTGGTTGGTACTGAGCAACCCCTGCCTGTACCCCTGGCGTACCTTTTTCTCCACACTGCCAGCATTTTGCACAGCATCCAATGCACCTACTGTCGCCTCATCTACAAAGAAAGCATGGTTTGCCTGGAGGCCATTGTTCCCACTTTTGCATTGACCGAGCAAAGCCCTGAAAGCTGGATCAAAGCGATCTTTCGCGATATTCGGTTGACGGTGGCTACCCACGGTGGTGAGTTACAGACTCAGGCCAGTGGCGATCGCCAAGCCATGCAGGTCATTCTCAAGCTGCCCTATTGGCTCGCAGAGCCGATCGGGTTTGTTGAAATTCAATGTCGGGCGATCGCGCTTCAGTTCGCGTTTACCCAGTTGGCAAATCTGGCTGGCCTCCAAGTCTGGTACGGCAACAGCAATGCCGAGATCCCTCTAATTACGGATGATGAAACGTGTCTCACAGCTAATCGGCGTGTCCTTTGGGTGCATCAAAAGCATCAACCGTTACCCAAAGGCATCAAAGCAAAAGTTGATCTCTCCACCCCTCCCGAAGCGTTGCAAGAGGCATATCTAGCTATCAAAGCCAATAAGCCATGGGGCATTGAGACTCGCTCCAACGAACCACAGGTACTCTCCGATCGCGAGCTAGAGATTTTGACCCTACTGACGCAAGGGTTACGCGATCGCGATATTGCTGACCGCTTGATCATTAGCGAAAGCACCGTCAAATTTCACATGAACAACGTGCTGAGCAAGTTAAAAGCACGCACCCGCTATCAGGCAATCCATCTCGCTTTAGTCAACGGTTGGATTTAAACCGCAAAAAGGGGAGCGATTGCCCCCCTCCTGCATCAAGAAAGATTAGACGTTGACCTGTCGAGCGCGATCGCACGAACTATGGCCGGGGGTTGTTTCTACCTAAAACATCTGCCTTGAAGTTGTCGATAATATCCAACAGTTCCCGACGGTTTTCGGCCCGGCGCAAGTAGCGATAGACAAACCAGGCCGTATAAGCCAGACCAATCAACTCAAAGGTTGGCTCTAACAGAGGAATATCGTTGATCGCGTCGAGCAGAGCCAATGTCAGCTTGACTGAAACAATTGAGCCAAAAATTAAGCCCAGAGTGATCAGCGGACGGCGATAGGCACCAAAAAACTCAGATAAATACTCCGGCAAACCGGCTAAGAAGTTATAAACCCGTTCCCAGATTTGTCGTAGCTGCTCTTGAGTTTCATCGCCGCTGGGCAAGTTAAGCGTTGAGTCTTCTACAGTCGTTTCAAACGCAGGTTTTGAGTCGTTGACTGTAGGATCTACCTCGACAGTAACTTTAGGAGGGGCCGTAGTAAATTCGGTTTCTTTCAATTCTGGATCCATAAAACTAACCTGGAATTAACAGCAGGTGCGCTAGCTAAAGGAAGTTTATACCAACCTTTGCCGAAAGAATAAGTCAAAACAATGTGTTACGAACTTATTGTGACTGGTTCTATAAAAAACTTGTTGTCTACTTACAAATATTGCAGCGTACTCCAACATTTTCTCCTCGCCCAATCGATAGATGTGGGCCTCACTTAGACCAATCTCAGTTTGTTCTCACAAGTTCAAACGAACAATACAGCGAAATGTCACATTGAGGGAAGCGTGTTAAAAATCTTTACTTCTACCGCTTCGGTAATGTTGCCTGCTTTCAAAAAATAGAGGACGCAGGCTTCCGTATATCTGTCGTTCCAAGAAATTAAACCCGCGACAGACACTAGAGGTGAACGGTAAGCACCGAAATGAAGCGGATATCGCTCTTTCGCTCAGTCGTTCGTGTGCATCCGTGAACCTCATCCATGCGTCACAAGCAAGAGTCGTGGCAATGACAAAAATTCTCATAATTGAGGATGACCTGACAACCCAAAAGTTGTTACTCAAGATTTTGCAAGAAGAAGGCTTTGAGGCGATCGCCGCTAGCAAAGGTCAAACTGGCATTCAACTTGCCCGCGCGCATGAGCCAGATATCATCATCTGCGATGTAATGATGCCGGAAGTCAACGGCTACGACGTGCTGAATGAAATTCGCAGCGACACCTCAACAGCTGACATTCCCTTCATTTTTCTGACAGCCCTTTCTGACCATCAGGATCGACGACACGGCATGGAAATGGGAGCCGACGATTACCTGACCAAGCCCATTAAGCGAACAGAACTGCTCAACGCCATCTCTGTCCGCTTAGCCAAGCGCAGTGCCATGACCCAGCCCTACATTGATGAAATGCGACGAGCCGCGCAAAATCTGGCGACGATGGCCTATTACGATCCCTTAACCCATCTCCCCAATCGCATCACCTTTCATCATCGGCTGCAGGCGTGTCTAGAACGACAGCCTGATTCGGTTGTGGTGCTCTATCTAGGATTTGATGAGTTAGTCCCAATTCCCAATTTTTCTGACCCCACCCTGATTCATCAGGTGATTCAGGCAATGGCGCAACAACTGGCACGGCTGTTTGGTCAAGACGGTTGCATCGCTAGAGTTGGTGAGCGCGAACTTTGTCTGTTTGTACAAGATGTGTCGGGACGCTCTGCGATCGCTGAAATGACACACCAAGTTTTAGCAGTCATGCAAGAACCCTGCAGCATCGATGGTCACTGTCTTCAGGTGCAGACCAACATTGGTCTTGTCGTCTTTCCAGAGCACGGCAACACGGCCAGCGAGCTACTCGAAAAGGCAACGATCGCCATGCAGTACTCAAAAACGCAGGCACCTAACCAGTTTCAGTTTTACTCTGACAAAGCCGAGCAACTGTTGGCTGAGCAGCAACTCATCTACAACACCTTGAACTACGCGTTGGAGCGGCAACAGCTTTGTCTCTACTTCCAACCACAGGTACACCTGATCACAGGTCGCATTATTGGCGCTGAAGCATTTTTGCGCTGGCAACATCCTGAACTGGGCTTACTCAACCCGCAACGTTTTTTAGACGCCGCAGAGTCAACAGGCATGATTGTGCCCATTGGCGACTGGGTGATACAAACAGCATGTCAGCAGGCTGCCCTCTGGCGATCGCTCTATCAACTCCCGATCCGGGTGGCAGTTAACCTCTCAATGCGCCAGTTTATGCAGCCAAACCTGGCTCACAAAATCGTTGAGATCGCTGAGCGAGCCGGATTGCCACCAGAGTTTCTCATGCTTGAGCTAAAGGAAAATACCCTCACATCCAATGTGGAGTTTGCCACGATCAACCTGCGTCAACTTGAGGCAGCGGGGGTCAGAGTTGCCGTCGATAACTTTGGCACCGGCTTTTCGAGCTTACGACAATTGCGACGATTGCGCGTTAACCTGCTTAAAATCGATCGCTCGTTTGTGCATCAGGTCATGATTAACGAAGATGATGCGGCGATCGCCAAGGCGATTGTGGCGATGGCTCATGCCCTCCAAATCAAGGTTGTTGCAGAAGGCGTTGAGACTGAGGAACAAGCTCAATTTTTGCGTCAATGTGGGTGTTACGCGATGCAGGGTTATCTCTACAGTGAGCCAATGCCACAGGCAAACTTTCAAGAGTTGCTGACTTCTGATCGACGTTTGCTCACTTTGTCTAGCAAAACCTGATTGTCTTGCAAAGCCTGAGCTAAACAACGACAACTTGATTGAATCACTCAATCCTAGAACTTAGACGGGTCTTGCAGGATTCGAACCTGCGACCGACCGCTTAGAAGGCGGTTGCTCTATCCCCTGAGCTAAAGACCCTGGTTGGGACATTGCCTTAATACTTTACGGCGAACTCCTACCGCATTTTAGCAATGTTTCTAATTGTTATTAGAAGTTGTGCCGATCAGTTTTGTCAGACTGGCTTTATGGGTGCTGAGCCAACACGAATAAATTTGTGAACCGAACGTTTGAGAGTATGTTAAATTACACCTCTCTAGGCTTGTGTTCGGACAGGGAAAAGGCCGGGTATTTCAGGTTTTTCTGAATTTGCACCAACCTGTCATAGCTGGTCAGGAGCAACAAAACCAAAACATTTTGTTGAGAACAATTGCACTCAAAAGTGAGTGACGCAAAATCTTCACACCTTTTGGGGCACATTTATAAAACGACAACAAACCAAAAACACTAAGGAGTTGTACACTGGCAGTCAACTAGATGAAGTTGAATAAGATAAGGTTTTATCATCTGCGATCGCACCGACTCACCAGCGGCTCTTCGCTAAGTTAGGTGTTTATCAGTTATTCGCCCTAGCTATTTCGTGGCAGTCTCATGTTTATTTTGAAACGGCAGGATGTTGAAATATCGAGCGTTCAGCACCCTAAACGAGATCAGCAAATCCCGATCCTGACGTATCAGGGGCAGACATTTCGCTTGATTAGTGTGTTTAACGCCAGCCAAGAGGAGGAAGCAAAATCCTTTTGGCGTGACCTGACTGACAATCAGGGCAAAGCCTGCGTTTTATTAGAAGAGCCTGAACGGTTTAGTGTCTGGGGAAAGATTCGGCTTGACCAGCTTGAGCATGATGCGGATGCGGCGGCGGGGAACGCTCTGCCACCCGCTTACCTGCGAGCGAGCCTATTGATGTTACAGGGTGTCTACATCGATATTGAAGACTTGCTGGGAGGGCGACAAGCCAGCCTATTTCAAAAAGATATTGCTGAGGTATTTAAGCAGTGGCGTTTTCCTCAAGCAGAAACACCCGACGCAGTTAAAAATTTGCTGGCGATCGATCCCTTAAATGCGGCTCAGCTCCCCCCCTGGCAGGAGCATCACCTCAACACCCTCTTGCAGGAGTTGCATCGCCTGGGTAAAGCCTATTTTGGCAACACGTCGTTTGTTGAGCGTGCAAACGATATTTTGCATGACTTATCTGATAATGACCATGCTCAGTTTCAAACCTGGCTAAATCGCTCACCTTTAGGGAAACTTTGGCGTTAGCTAAAAGCCTAAAGAAATGTTCGACTTTGGCATTATTGGCTTAAGTTTCGACTAATATTCCTCTTTTGATCTGGTTATTAGAGTCACGGTTTACTCAAACAATGAACGATTACTTGTTCATTTGCTGTTCACCTATTGCTGTGTTGTGCGACGGGAGGCATCCCCTTGGAAAAGTCAACTAGCCCCAAATCTGCCCTATCGGTACAGACGATTGTTCTGGCAGAAGTGACTTGGGCAGTCTTAGCGTTACTGTTCTTTCTGCTGTTTAGTGCGACTCCACAGGGGCAAGATCGGTCTTTTTGGTACTCGCTAGGAACGTGGATCTTTGAGCAGGTTTCTTACTTTGCGGCGTTTGTGTTTTGCCTGCGTAACTGGTTAAGCCGCCAAATTGTTAGTGGACGTAACGTTTGGCTAAGTATTGGCTTAGGCATGTTCTCTTACTTCATTGGCAACATCTTCTTCTTTCTGTGGGAAGACATCTTCAAGTTAGAACCGGATGTGTCACCTGGAGACTTTTTCTACTTCTTGACCTACATCTTCCTGATTGCGGGGATGGTGCTGGCTGTGACCTCACGGCGGCTTAACCTGGAGATTTGGCAATGGGGTATTGTGGCCGCGATCGCTGCGTTTGGCATCATTTTGGCGTGGTTTATCTCATCTCAAAGTGCTAATGAAGCGCAGTTACCAAACCCAAGCTTGGTGCAACCCGTAATGGCACAGACAGCTCCAATGGGGGCGATCGTTGCGCAAGCGCCACCGCCGCCGCCAGCAAAACCTGCACCAGCACAGGCTGCCCCGGTCGAAGAAAGCACGGCCCCGGCATGGGCTGCCGCCGCTGTTGAAACTCTTAGTCCACTTAAGCCCTTCTTTGATTGGTTTTACATCATCAGCGATATTTTGCTCTTGATCTTAGCTGCCACCTTACTGCTTGCTTTTTGGGGTGGTCGATTTGCCCAGTCATGGCGCATGATTGCCGCCGCTGCATTTTGTCTGTACATCGCTGACATCTACTTTAAGTGGGCGACCAGTCCCTCGCGGGTTGAGACCTACCAGAGTGGTAATTTGCCAGAAGTCTTTTGGGTCTTTAGCGGTGTGTTATTTGGCATTGGAGCAGCGTTAGAATACGATGTCTCGAGTCGGGCGCGGCGATCAAGCGGCAGAAGACGAGCGACCTGATTTTGTGAATCACGTATGTTCACGATGATTCGACATAAAATGGGACAAGAGTTTGGGAATTGCAGGCATGAGCGTACGCAGGCTATCGGAGTCAGAAAAACAGCAGATTCTAGATTTGTACCGATCGCCCAGCGAAACAACTTCGACACTGGCCAGTCGGTTTGGGGTGAGTAACAGCACGATCAGTCGTATTCTCAAGCTCGGCATTCCCGATGATGAGTACGAGATTTTGATTCAGCAAAAGAAACGAGGGGCAACCGCTTCAACCGCATCTTTTGAAGATGAGGTTGAAGAACTGGATGCACCGGATGAATCAAACCTCGATGCTCCTGAACCAGAGGAGTCTCCTGCTAACTCAGTCACTCCGACTATCCGGCGATCGCGCAAACGTTCCTCGGCCAAAGAAGAGGAGTTAGCTGCATCGATTGAGCCTGAAGAAAACGTTGAAGTGCTAGAACCAATTGTAGAGACGCCCCGGACTGAATTTGAGGCAGTACAAAGTGATATAGAAGCTGACTTAGACGATATAGAAGCTGATTTAGACGATCTGGACGATGACGATCTGGATGATGATCTCGACGATGATGACCTGGATGATGACGATCTGGACGATGACGATCTCGGTGTCGCAGCTCCCCTTTTAGTCAGCCGTGATAAGCAAACTGCTGTACAGGTTTTGCCTTTTAAGGAAGCATCCATCCCTCGCACCTGTTACCTGGTTGTCGATCGCGCCGCTGAGTTAGTGGCTCGTCCCCTCGGTGAGTTTGGCGATTTAGGGCAAATTCCCGAAGCTGAAATCTCAGAAAAAACCTTACCTATCTTTGATAACCACCGGGTGGCAAAGCGGTTCTCAAACCCTCGCACCCAACGAGTTATCAAACTTCCAGATGGCAAAATTCTGCAAAAGACCTCACCCTATCTCCAAGCAAAAGGCATCACTCGCCTGCTCATTGATGGGCAAGTCTATTCCCTAAATTGAGCCATACCTAACTCAGCGTGGGTGCCTTCTCCCCATTTCAATCAGCTATACAAGCCCGATCAGGTATTTTTCTTGGTCGGGCTAAATTCTTATTTTTTGCCGACCTATAGCTGTCACCAGTTGGTTTAGGGCATTAAAAGTAAAGGGGATGTGGGAACTGCGCCCCCAACCAGGGGTTCCACCCCTGCACCCCGTCCTAATCTAGATGACTACCGCTATACAAGAGACAAACCTAATCAAACCAGCATTACATCCTTCGGCCCAGCAATATCTTGACATCTGCGATCTTCTCGACGATCGCCCCTCTCTCGACCCAACAAACTACCCTAAAATGACTCAAAAACACGGGATCTAGAAACCATGTCAAACATTCTCATTCAACTACTGATCATCGGTTTAGTCGCAGGGGTAGCAGGCGGTATGTTTGGGATTGGCGGTGGAGCCATTATGGTGCCTGCGATGGTGTTATTGCTAGGGATGGATCAGAAGTTTGCCACCGGAACGTCAGTCGCGGCACAGATTTTGCCAATTGGAATTTTAGCCGCTCTGGTTTACCACAAAAACGGCAATCTCAATATCAAATATGCAGTCTTAATTGCAATCGGGCTTGTAATTGGCAACTTTTTTGGTGCGCTCTTTGCCAACCAACCCTATATCAGCAGTGCATTGATGAAAAAGCTGTACGGAATTTTCTTATTGGCGATCGGGGCACGCTATCTATTAGTTCGCTGAGGGTGTCACCATGCGCGCTTGAAATTCTTTCTCACTGATTAAATCGTGAGTGCTTTCAACCCGATCTAAAAAAACGAGGCCATTCAGGTGATCCAGCTCGTGTTGAAAGATCCGGGCGATAAAGTCTGTCAAGATCTGACGGGTTGCCTTGCCATCGCGTCCCCAATACTCCACCTCGATCTCCGTGTAGCGCGGCACCATTCCCCGCAGTCCCGGCACACTCAAACAGCCCTCCCAGCCTTTTTCTAACTCATCGTTGTGAGCGAGAATTTTGGGGTTTAGCATCGCAGTCGGCTCCATCTCAGGCGCGTTAGGGTAACGGGGGTTGGGTCGCGAGGCCACGATAAATAACTGTAACGACTCGGCAACTTGAGGAGCTGCAATACCCACGCCATTTGAAAGCGTGACCGTGTGGAGTAGATCGTCGATCAGAGCTTGTAGAGCTGGGTCTTGGGGATCCGCGATCGCAGCTGCGGTCTGTCGCAATACTGGGTTCCCAAGTTCAACAATCGGGCGAGGTTCTGCCATTTCTTTCAGTTCGTTGAAACCATGTTTGACATTATAAAACGGTCAACCCATTACAGAATTGACCGTTTCAAGCATTATGAGTAGCGATCGCGTTCAGCGATTAGCGAGGATTTTGTGCGGATTGAGTGGGAAACGCACCCGGACTTACCGCCAGATCCAGATTTCGCCCTTCGCGCTTGACCTGAAGCTGAAGCCGACCACCAACCGAGCTACGCTCAACTGCTTGAGTCACCTGGTCAGCCTCCTTGATCGGGCGACCATCAATTGCTTTGATGATATCACCCTGACGCAACCCTGCTCGTGCCGCAGGAGAGTTAGGCATCACCCGCACAATCAACACGCCTTCAGAGTCGGTGATGTTGATGTTGCTTTCGGGGTCTTGGTTTAAGCGATCGCGAATCTCAGGCGTTAGCGTTGCCATCTGCACGCCCAAGTAAGGGTGATCTACCTTGCCGTTGGCAATCAACTGATCAGCAATTCTTTGAGCGGTGTTGATAGGGATCGCAAAACCTAAACCTTGAGCGCCACCAATAATGGCCGTATTCATCCCAACGACTTCACCCCGTTGATTAAGCAGGGGACCACCAGAGTTACCAGGGTTAATAGCCGCATCGGTTTGAATAAAGTTGACCCGCTTATCAGGCACGCGAACTTCGGCACTGCGTCGCCCTGTTGCGCTGATAATACCAACGGTCACAGTGTTGTCTAAGCCAAGCGGGTTACCAATTGCGATCGCCCATTCACCCGGCCGCAGGGAATCAGAGTTACCCATTGCAACCGTTGGCAAATTATTCTCACTGACCTTAACAACGGCTACATCGGTTAACGAATCAGTTCCCAGCACACGACCGCTAATTTCGCGGCCATCCTTGAGGGTGACAGTAACGGTATCTGCACCTTCAACAACGTGAGCATTGGTCAAAATCAGACCATCTGACTTGATGATGAAACCAGAACCCGTACCTCGCTCAACTCGCGTGCGAGGCTGATTTGGCACTTCACCAAAAAATTCGCGAAAGAATGGATCGTTAAAGATTGCAGGGCGCTGCGATCGCACCGTCCGAGAAGAGTTGATCCGCACAACCGCAGGCCCCGTACGGTCAACAGCATTCACGATGAAGTTAGGGTCTACCGTTGCCGCGATCGCCCCGCTGCGAGAGGCTTGGGCTAAAGCAGGCTGCTCAGTCAAGCGTGAAAGCGTTTCTCTCGGTGCCTCAGAAGAAAACCATTGCCCAGCCAGGGTTGCAACACCTGCACCCAAAAGAGGCAGCAAAAAATAAGAGGCTGATTTATGCCATTGGGACGTACGTTTGTTGCTCCGATTGTCAGTTGGTTTGGTCATAGTTGTCGAATCGTACAGAACAAATCTCAGAAAGGTTTAGAAGCGGCGCAATTGCAATAAACACCCATTACAGCACTCGATAAATAAGACACCAAATTTGCATAAAAAGTTCACTTGCGCCTCAAGTTATTTCCAAAATAACGCGCACACAATCAAACGTGGAAAATATTTGCAGAGAAATAAATTAATCACCTGATCGGTCAGGCACAAGAAATTTAACAACTACAATAACTGCGCGAATGGACGTTGGCTCCAACATTAGCGTAGCCTGCTTAGCGGAGGCTCAGCAACTTTAGCGCAGCCATGCAGAGCTGCCATTGCCCTCAGACTGGGTAACCAAACACCCGTTGCAGAACGAGATCACTAGCGGCACTTTCTCAGTCAAACTAAAATTGCAAACCGTTGCACCTTCACACAAAGAGCAACTTTTCAGCAAGATTTGAGCGGGATACGAAACTCAAAAAATTTGTCATATCAAGTTCACCATGTGAACACAGAAGAGTCACACAGGATAAGTAATAATGTAAGTACAGGTGAATGAACGATAAGGGCAGTCGAAACAAGCTACTGGCCTAACAGCCGCAACTAACATGTTGCAATTGTTAAGCCAGATACGTAGAGATGTTTCGCCTGTCTTTTTTTTGAAAACTCGGCTCTCTCTTAGATAGCTAGGATCTGTACCAAGAGCGAGCAAAACTTGAACCAGGTGAATGAATTAACTATCACTCGCGACCCAGGATCCAAACAGTGCCTCTCACATTGTGTAATCAGCAACAAAATCCTGGTAGCGACTAAATCGTATATGTAGATGCTATCTATAGTGGCAGATGCATTCATCTATCCCAGGGTAGAGACTGTCTCGAAAAAGGCTCAGTGAGGCTAGTAGTTCACCAAAAGAACTTTGCTGGGTTAATGATGACTGAGTCATTGGTCATTCGTCTTCTCGACCTGGCAAATTTGGCTTGGAAGACTGCTGGATTCGTATAAAAAAGCGATCGCCTTTTTGCGATCGCAGGTTGTTTGCAGTCGTACAACGCGCACTCAAAATCCGGTTTTGAAAGTTAGGGCAGACAATTGCTTTGCTGCCCTCTAGGCATTAGAGTTTATCGGCTGTTTGGTAAAGCCAAGTTTTAATCTGGTGCTTGATTCGATCCTCAAAGTGAGCCGCTTTGGTACCAACATCAGCCGCAGTCTCAGACCATTGAGCCTGCTTTTGGTCAACCATGTTTGGCTCGCCTGCTTCAACTTTTGACTTGTTAGTCTCATACCAGGTTTTCGCATTTTCGAGCTGATGCTTGACCTCGGTATAGCGATCGCCATAGCGCTCAGCTAGTTTCTCATCTACGTAACCCAGTTGCGTCTGAAGATGAACGTACTGTTGTTTGAGTTGAGTAAATTGACGCTCACGAATTGAAGCGATCGCGGCCTGGAGCAAGGACTTTAGACTGACATTTGATGTTTCAGTCGAATTTTCCAACTCAACCAGAGCAGTGTTGATCTCAGCATCGAGAACTTGTTCTTCTGCTTGCAGTTCCGCTTGCATCACATCAAGCTGGGCTTTTCTTTGAGCAAGTTGTTCACGGGTGACACCGCTAATGCCCTCGATCGCGCCTTCAATTGATGCGACAACCTCATCTTTTGCAGATTCGCCCTTTTCTTTGACTACCTCAGTCACACCAGAAACAGCATCCTTGGCGATCGTTTTAATCTCACCTGAGCCTGCTTTTACCTCAGTCAAGGCTTGAGCAACAGCTGACTTCACGATTTCACGAATGCGATCAATCCGCAGGTTACCTTCCTGTTTCGCTTTTTGCAGATTTTCGACAACTTTTTCTTTAACAGAGTAGGTCATGGTTTTTCCTCCGAGAGAATCAACGAGGGTGGATAGAAGACTTGAATAATTGGGAGGTTAGGCGACTTTTACATCGATGACTTCTTCGTTTGCAGACTCTGCGGATGTCATCGTCATTTTCTTAGCCTTTTGATTTTTCAACTCAGCCAAAACAAACTGAGACATCTCAGTTACCAGCAGAGTTGCAAGCATACCGTCATCGATCCAACCCAGAACGGGTACAACATCGGGCGCAAAATCAGCAGGGAAAAGAATGTAAAACAGTGTACCGATGACTACAAACCAGCGATATTTAGGGTGACGTAAAATATTGCGATACCAGTTGTAGATCATCTGAGTCGGGAACAGCTTCTTCATTTGGTTTTTCATTGGTTTAATCCTCCAGCTACATGTTCATATTCGCAGTTGCACATGAAATTGTCTGGTGTAGAAAACCCTCGCCTTTTGCGTGTCTGCCTCCCGGCAAGACCGTATACGGTTAACCGATAGCGATCTCCTCAAAGTCTGTCGAGACAGGAATCTAGAAACTCAGATTAGTTAGAAGTTGCAGCGTTTCAACATTACTTAGATATCTGTTTCTAAAAACCAAAATAGAGCCAGTAAAAAGCCTTTTCCAACAATTTGTGAAACAACAATTTACTACAATAAAAAACTTCTGAAATAACCAACCACTAAAAAACGGGTAGGTATCTACCCGCTAAGAAAAGCTGAATTAATGTGTGATGGATCGCGAACTGAACAATTTTCACTCGATCGCGATCGCCCAGTTAACCACGCCCTACTTTTTGCGAATATCCCGCGCCATGTTACGGAACATATCCATGCTGGTATCGGTCTTGCGGCGCTCTGCCACTTCGTCAACTTGGGGTTTGAGTGGTTGTTGAGCTGGAGTAGGGCCTAACCCATTTGTAGATGGAGTTGGCAAAGCATTGAGCTTATCAGCCTTCTCAAAGCCCATAGAAGAAACGCGCACAATATACTCTTTTTCTTCAGGGTTACCAGCCGTTTTGGGGAAGGTGCGACGAATCGTCTTCGACTCACGCATGTAGCTTAAGTTGCCATAGGACTTAGCATCATCAGCATCCAGGAAATAAGCAGTATTGTTTTGTGGTTGTCTCGGAGCCGGTTGTGGCTTCGGTTCAGGCTTCTCTTTATCGTTGTTTTTGGAACCAAAAATCCCTCGAATAAATCCAGTCACAGTTTGTATAACCCCAACGTATGTCGCGTGTACTTATGTAACAATCTATCAGAAAAATTAATGTCTGAACGGGTGCTGAGTGATTGATTTATCAAGGTTTTGGAAGAATTTTTAAACTCTTTTGCGAATAGTCGCGATCGCTTCTGAGAAATAGCAAAGTCTTATACCAGGCGATCGCTGCGTTTGAGCTAAAGCCGCTTCAACAACTCTGGCATCAAATTCGCGGGGACACGGCTTAGCGCCCGATTTTGACCCTGCACACCAAACGATTCATGGCAAGCGCGAATCGTTTGCACGATGTAGTTCAACACCGTCTGGTAGTAATCGGGGTTATTTTCCCAACCCTGCAACGCCTGTACTTGATGTTGCAAAGCTAGATCTAAGTGATTGGCCTGCTGGTCGGACGTTAACGTCAATTGTTGATCGATCGCGAGTTGATAGTGCGCTAAACCCAGGTTGTTTTGAGTCGCGTTAGGATCAAACGTCAGCATGGGCGCGTGATTTGTGCCTGCGGCTTGGAGATATTGCACCGCCGCTAAAGCCGACTTATAAGCCTCGATCGCATTGAGTAGACAGGTTTGGCGATCGTTGGCGATCGTTTCTGGTACTAGAGCCAAGTGCCAGTAAGCCGTACCCAAGTTATTTTGAGTAGCCGCATTGGCATTTGGGGCGACTTCTAAGGTGCGATAAGCAAGAGCCGCACTGTAAGCTTTAATGGCTTCCTTGAGCAATTCTGCTGCCGAGATACCTGCGCTTTGAGGCACGTTTTTGGCATGTTGAGCCAGATTCCAATAGGCCGTGCCCAGGTTATTTTGCAACATGGCATAGTGAATCGGTTCCCGCTCAGGGCTGTAATAGCGCAGTGCCTCGTGGTAAGCTGTCACAGCCTGCCGCAGTCGGCGCACAGGTTGCTGGTGTTGCGCTAAATTCCAGTACGCAGTGCCCAGGTTGTTTTGGGTTGCTGCGTAGCGAGCCGGGTCTTCTTCGGGCCGACGATATTGCAGGGCTGCTTCATAGGCTTGGACTGACTTTTGCAAAACTTCGAGCGTGTTGCGGTAACGAGCCAAGTCTCCATAGGCTGAGCCAAGATTGTTTTGAATCATGGCATAGGTGTGAGGCCGAGCCGTTGGGTTCGTTTTTTGCAAGGCCAACTGATAAGCGTTAATGCCCTGCTCTAGATAAGTGAGACTAATCGTTGCATCACTAAACTGGCGCGACAGCATCCAGTAAAGATTACCCATGTCATTCAGCACGTCGGCCCACAACGGCAACGTTTCATCTTCTAAATGCTGTAGCGTTTGCTCATAGGCATAGATTGCGATGATTAAGGTGCGGTCAATGATTTCACCTTGCTCAATCCGATCGCGATAGAGATTGCCCAAAACCTGGTAAGCCGCCGCTAAGGTGCTGCCCCCGATGTTGGCCAACTTGAGTTGCTCAATCCGGGCGATCGCCCCCAAAATAGCTGTAATCTGCGACGCATCTGAGGGTTCTGAGCGGACTAAGGCAAACAGTGTGTCTTCTGCGTAGACCTGTGAAATCAGAGTTAGCAGTTGGATCGGTTCAGCCGTAGGAGGTTCAGCCGCCGTTGCAGGCGCGACCGTAATATTTGGCGTAGGGGTTTCAACAACCGATTCTTCAACCTGAAGGATAGGCGGTTCGACTTCGGCAGGTGGTGGTTCAACTGCAGGGGCAGGCTCGACTTCTGCCTGAGTTGGGGGTGGGGATGGTGCTGTAAGGCCAGGGGCGATCGCGGGTTCAACCGCCTCGACAGGTGCCTCTGAGGGTGGCTCGGCGGCGTATTCATCCAACATTGCCAAGTCATAAGTGAGAATATCCCACAGGTCTTCTGCTTGACCTGGCACGCCCAACAAATCCACGTCGTCATCGATCAGGGGCAACAGGGGAGGCTGGCTACTGTTATCGATAACGCCATTACGGGCTACATCATCCACCAGTCGCTCATCGTCTGGGTGGGGCAAACTACGTTGGGCATCCGTTACTGCATTATTTGCAAGAACCTCAGTTGCGATCGGAGCTGGCACAACCACCGATGTAGTCGCAACCTGTTCAACCGCAACCGCCTCAACCGGGGGAACTTCTACCGCAGCCGCCTCAACAGGCGCTATCACGGCTGGGCTGGGAGTCGGATCCCCCTCAAATTCTAGTAAGGCGGTATGGCAGTTCCAAAAGGCGGGCGCTGATTGCTGAATCACGTTGAGCCAGGGGCGCGACACCCAGAGAATCAGACACGACTCAAGCGAACTGAGCGATCGCTCAACTTGTTGTAAAGCCAACAAAAATCGTTGTTGAGTCGTTGCAGGTTGACGGGTTAAATGCTCGACCCCAAGGATCTGAAAACTAGGAACCTGACGTGGCTGACCAATTGGGCTGCGGGGCGGATACTGGGTCAACCACAAGGCAATTTGAGCAAACGGATCTGGGTGCGCCAGATCCAAATTTAGGCTCACAACTTGCGGGTAAACGGCTTCAGAAGGTGGCTCTTGCAGCAGATCTGCCAACACCGCTTCGATCGAGGTCTGTGGCAAAATGCCCTGATTAAAAGGCGTTTGAGCAGACGGATCTAAGTCAGCATGGAGCTGAATCACCAAACGATTGCGTAAACTCAAATCATCACAAACAGCGACAAAAATTTGACGCCTTAGCTGAAGCTCAATTGCGCGCTTGAGGCGATCATAGGTTGTCTGGTTGCGCTCCATGACAACAGAAGTTCGCATAGCAGAAGAACGTTTTGCAGAGTGGTTGGCAGAGTCGGCGAGTTGCATCGAAACACGTCTAGGTCTAAAGGTGATCACCCAGGAATTTGGATACTACCCTCTTCTAGCAGCACTCTTTCCTTTCAGGATGAAAGCGGCTCAAATAAAAAAACGGACTCCACGTCAGGAAACCCGTTCTAAGTAACAACTTATGGACTGTTTCAAACAGTTCTTTATTAAAAACGAAGGTGCCACGCACTACAGATTCAGAGCATTTAGATTAGGAAACCGAAGCAGCAACCGCAATCAAACCTGCGACTAACAACACTGCAATAATGCCCAAAATCAAATAGTTTCGCTTTTGGTTAGTAGTAGGGGGCTCAGCCTCGTACATTTTAGGTTCTACTGCAAAATTATTTAAGCGCCCACCTTCTTCTGTTGTGTATCCAGCCATGAAAACTCCTTTGCCTTTTCTTTATTCAAGAATACACAGAGTTACGCAACGACATAAAATTATTAAGATTTAATACGTATTTCTCGTAACAAAACATCTTCCTCAAAAAACTTTTTCCAGGTAGTATCAAGCTTGAGTCAGGTTAAAGCAGATTTTACGCTAACAAAGTTGGGCTTGTGTCCATTTTTTGGCTCAGGTCTGCGACTCACATTTAGGGTGCGATGTTCGACTCATTCTTCAAATTCACTATCTTTCAAGCGACAGTCTAACTTTAAAAATTTGTTCTCACCTGCTGAGGGTCTACGACTCTAAACCATTATCCTTGCGACCAATTACTGTCACTTTTAATCAGAAGAGCAATGCCGATCGCGGCAGTCGGGCAAATACAGTTCAGAACATCACTATCGTTAGCAGGCATGCGTGATGAAGAGTCACACTTAATTGGTGGAACTTGTTAATGTCGAAAATTCGCGTGTTGGTCGTAGAAGATGAGCCGATTGTGGCAGAAGATATTGCCAGTCGGCTAGAGCGGATGGGTTATGAAGTTGTTGATGTTGTTGAATCAGGAGAAGCCGCGATCTCTGCAGCGGCAGCAACCAAGCCCGACCTGGCCTTGATGGATATTGTGCTTGAAGGAGAAATGGATGGCATTCAAGCTGCAGAGCATTTAAAAGAAAACTACGGCATCCCGATTGTTTATCTCACAGCCAATGCAGATGAAACCACTCTGCAACGGGCGAAAGCTACCGTGCCCTTTGGCTACATTCTCAAGCCGTTTAAGGAGAAAGAACTAAAAGTCACGATTGAGATTGCCATCTCACGACACCAGGCAGATTTAGAAGTGCAACGGGCCTTACAAAAAGTGCAAGCCCTAGCGGTTCCACAAGATTCACCTGAGAATGCCGAAGCCAACGGCCCACAATCCCAATATTTGATGATGGCTGTTCACGAGTTACGCACCCCGCTTTCGATCGTCAAAGTTTCTGCCAGTTTGTTGCGAGAACGGGGTGAGGATATGGCTGCCCCTGAACGGAATCGTAATTTGGCCTACATCGAAAATGCCGTCAGCAGCATGAATGACTTGCTAGAAGACGTGTTGATGTTTAGCAAATTCAACCATACCTGCGCCACTTTAGCCCCTGAACCAATTGACCTCAAAGAATTTTGTGAAAGTCTGATCACGGCTTTACGTTGGAGTTTGGGTGAGCAATATGTTGTGAACTTTTCTGCTAGAGGCGATTGTCGCTCTGTGGCAGCCGACCCCAAGTTACTTTGGCACTTAATCAATAACCTCTTATCAAATGCAGTGAAATATTCACCGCAAGCCTCTACGGTTAGCCTAGAGGTTGAATGCACCGATCGCACTGTTACGATTCGTGTGATCGACCAGGGAATTGGCATTCCGCTTGAGGATCAAGACCAATTGTTTGAGCCATTTCATCGTGCCCGTAACGTCGGCAGCATTGCTGGAACTGGCTTAGGATTGGCGATCGTCAAACACTGTGTTGACTTGCATAATGGGCAAATCAGCTTTATCAGCACCCCCGGTGAAGGCACCACGTTTACTGTCACCTTGCCGCGATGAAGAGTGTGCGTTTGACACGCTGTATATCGTTCAGATTTTCCGAAAAAACAAGGTTTAACTCAAAATAAAGATAAATCAACTACTACTTTCTGCGAAAAGGTAATACGCAAGAAGTGCTGAGCCATAGTCTTTTATATAGTACAGAGAAAGGTATTATAGGCTAATTGAACTCACCTCTCTGACAGTGCCTCATGTCTGTACAAGACCTCTCGATTCTCGATAACTATGTTAAAACTGCTCCTAGCTTTGAAAATGCCGTAAACATTTTTTCAGGAGAGTGGTCATCTATCTTGCCACCTCCTTATGAGGAGATCACACGGGGACGAGCGCCACATTTTCAAGACCCTCGAATTCAATGGTTCATTGATGAATTGAAAGGCATCAAGGGGCAAACTGTTTTAGAGTTAGGCCCCCTTGAAGGTGGACATACCTATATGTTTGAGCAGGCTGGGGCACGCCAGACAATTGCTATTGAAGCGAATACACGGGCTTACTTGAAGTGTTTAATCTCAAAAGAAATTCTTGAACTTAAGCGGGTCCGGTTTCTCTGCGGTGACTTTAATGAGTATCTCCGTCACGATCCAACTGTGTTTGATATTTGTGTTGCAAGTGGTGTTCTCTATCACATGCTGAACCCAGTTGAGTTAATTGCCCTATTAGCCCAACACTGCAAAAAGCATCTTTTTATCTGGACTCACTACTACAACGAAGAAATTATCAAACAACACCCTGTTTTTTCGTCAATGTTCACCGATGTCGTTCAGCAAGACTATCACGGGTTCAAACACACGCTCTATCGGCGGCAATACGAAACCGCCCTTGAGTGGCAAGGTTTTTGTGGAGGCAATGCCCCCCACAGTTTTTGGATGCAACGCGATGAGATTTTGGCAGCCCTGAGCTACTTTGGCTTTGAGAACATACGAATTAACTTTGACGAAATTAATCACGTTAATGGGCCTAGTTTTGCCATTATGGCCGATCGCGTGCAGCCACCCAAAAGTCGGCAGATCAGAGCCTGGCTCGCTGAGAAGTACCCCTGGCTAAGAACTGCATATCGTGGGGTTAAATCACGTCTTACCTGAATTTCGTGATCAGAACCTCCAGCTAAACCGTCAATCCAGGTCTGCCATCTCGACAGACCCGGCAAACTAACGGCTCACAATACCTGACCATTGCACCTTCTTTTCTTTCGTGCGGCGGTAGGAGAAGAAATTGTCGGGTTCTTGGTAGGTGCAGTTTGGCGCGATCGCGACTTGTTCCGCATTGATGTTCATCTGCTCTAGTTGCAGACTAATCACTCGGCGCACATCTAGTTTGGCTCGTCCCGGAGCTTTATCTTTCATCACAGGTGGAGACGCTAACTGGTGGGCAACTTCGAGAATGGATTGGGGCGACTCACCTGGAGTTTCGACAACCGTTTCGACAACTTCTGCGGCAACTTCTTCCGTCACCTGGTAAACCGAGCCAGAGATCGCGGGTCCTAACGCAATTCGCAAATCAGCCAAGCGACTACCTGATGCCTGCATCTGCGCGATCGCCTGGGGCACAATCTTGCGAGCAGTACCACGCCACCCAGCATGAATTGCCGAAACCTGTCCTGTCGCCGCATCCCCAATTAACACGGGCGTGCAATCGGCTGTGCAGACCCAAACCGCTTGATCCGGTTGTTCGCTCAAGAGGCCATCGGCTTCGGGCAGCTCTAACTCGGTAGCATCGAGTTGATCAATCCCTGCTTCAGACGCCTTAAGAACTGTGTTGCCATGCACCTGTTTGACACGGTAACTTGTCGTTTCTGGTTGAAGCACCTGAGCTAAATGAGCCGGCGATCGCGACCAAAACTGCTGTGTAAAAAAGCCATGTACCCAACCATCTAGCAAATCGCAGGTGAGATACGGCAGATCATTCCAGGTTTGCCATTGCCAGGTATGCATAACGACTCAGTGAAAAACAAAAACAACTACCAAGGTACCAAAATAATCTCCTTTGCCTTGGGAATTGTTTGTAAGTAGCTCTATCCTCACTGATCAGCGGGGAATCGGATCAATTGGTAAAGGAGCCGGACGTTGATCGGCTGACTGGTCAACTGGCAGTAACTCTGGTTGGGGCGGTTGAACTGGGTTCGAGACTGGAGGCGCACTGGGAGGAATTTGGGCCGGAGTCTCAATCGAAATTTGGAGCTGGTTCACTTGCAGCATCCATTGCTCAATCCGATTGCGGGCTTCACCGTAGAGCGCACGCCCTGGCGGAATCAAACTTGCTTCAGAAATCGCCGCTTGCAAAGAATCACGATCGCCCCTTTCAGCCAGCTTCATCGCGCGGGTCAGATAAGGCCGATCTTCAAGCACTTCAACTTGTTGTCGCCAGGTTGCGATCGCTTGCTGAGCTTCACCATACTGCGGGGCGTCAGTCAACACCATTTGCGCCTCGACAATAGCTTCGCGCAAGCTATCGGAGTTGTTCATTTTTGCCAACGCATAGGCCTTTCGCAGATGGTTAGCCATCTCCATGTCTTGTTTCCGTTTCCATTGAGTTGCCAGGTCGGGAACGGCTTGCTTCGCATCCTTCTCTTTTTTGGCTTTCTCAGCCTGCTCCGAGGCTTCTTTGGCGAGGCGTAATTCTTCAGCTAACTCCTGGTATTTTGTCGTCTCCCAATGGGTGTTGCCGAGGTACAAAAGCTTCCGGGCATTGGCCAGGGCTTCTGACCAGCGCTGATCAACAATGCTTTGTTGCGCATCTGCGTAGATGGATTCGGCCTGTCGCCACAGCGCTTGCCAGTTTGCTAATTGCTTTTCTGCCTGCGGCTGTATTTCACTTTGAAGCGGAATCGCCTGCACCATTTCTTCAGCCCGGTCTAGCTCCCCCGCTTGAAAAGCCCCCTCTGCCAGTCGCAACAAATCGCGCGACCATTGATCAATAAAGCGATCGCTAGTCTTGCGATAGGGGTCATCACCCGGAATAGAATTTGCGATCTCAATCGCTGATTTCAGCCCATCAAAGGTTTGCTTTTTAGCCAATTGCTCAGCACAGTGAAGGCGTGCAGAGGTTGCTTCCGCTGTCCAGGCGGAGGTGCGGCAACTGGGAAATTCAACCACCTGAAGCAAATGAAGAAAGGCAACCGTTCCGACCGAAATGGGCAACACCGAAGCTAAAACAACCGCGAGCCAAAATTGAGCCGGATGTAGACTCGTTACCCATTGGGTCAATTGAGTCAGGAGAGAAGATTTGCGAAGCATCAGTAAGGAGAATCGTCGTATGGAAAGACCGAAAGTTGAGAGAACAAACAATTGATACCGTTTCGCTTTCTAGATTAAGCTACCGCTGCCACCAGCGTCTTTACGTATTTAGCCAGTTTTGTTGCCAGCCCGATAACCGTGAAGAATGGTAACCGAGAGGCAGACCACGCACTTTTTGAATCGGCGTGAAGGTGGGGATAAGGCAGGCTAGATGCTGCGACCTATTCTAAAAGCAAGGCACAAGAAAGCCAAAGAAATTTCACACGGCGATCGCAAAATAGACTCCGCTCAACCAACAATCGATCAAAACTTAACTTTGCCGCTCCAAAGACAATGCTTAGAACGGGATATCATCGTCATCTTCCTCGCTTTGGGTCGAGGCTTCCTCCACAACTTCCTCTAAGCCTGCACCCGTCGAAGGTGAGGTCGCTTTGGTGTCAGAGTCAAGATCCACAACTTTGCCTGCAAAAAAATCAGCCAACAGTTTCGCCGCAGAGGTCACTTCGTCTTCTTGCCAGCTATTTTCGGGGGGTGTGGCAAAGTTTTGGGGCGGCAACAACTCAGGCGGGATGTTCCCCACAGGGGGAGATGGCGCACCAGCATCAACCATAGGCGACTGAGGCGGTTCGCTTGATGGGCGCGGTTGGGGCGATCGCTCCGGGCTAGGAGTCGGTTTGACTGGCTTCGTCGGCGTCGAAGCAACCTGTCGCGCGGTTGGCGGTTCGGCTGGTGCTGGCTTCACATTGCCCGCTATCACTTCTAGGCTAATGCGAATGGGTGCCTCAAAAATCTGCTGAAACGCCGTCTCGACATTCGGTAGCTTGCTCTGGGCCATGCGATAAAGCGGCTGAGAGTTCACCCCAATCTGGGCAGTCTTACCATCAAAGCCCAATAAATGACACTGTTGCCGCACCATCACCTGTGTCGAAAACGGCTGAATCGCTTGAATAACCTGATGCCAAATCGTTTCTAAATCATCACTGGGGGCGGGTGGCTCAACCAACGGAGCTGCGGATTCTTCAGTTGGGGCGATCGCCGCTGGGGTCGTTGCCTCCTCTTCTACCTCAATCGGCTCTGGAGGAGCTGAGCCTTGAGCAGACACCGGGGCTGACTTCTGTACAACGGGGGGAGCCGCAACGGGCGCAGGTTTACTGACTGCCGCTGGGATGGGTGCAGGTTTGCTAACCGTGGCAGGAGCCGCAACGGCTGAATTGGTTGTAGTAACTGGATGAGCCACCAATGCAGACGGTAACAAGCCCATCAGAGCAACTTCGAGCCAGAGACGCGGTTGGGTCGTGTGTTTGAGTTGCGTCTCACAACTGCGCAAATGTTGTTGTCCTGCCAAAATCGCAGTTGGACTCAACCCCTCCGCAAATTGGCAAAGCGCCTGCCAGGTCGGAGGCGTGAGTGCTACCAAATCGCCGCGCGCGGGGGCTGTTTTTGCAATCAACAAGTCCCGATAAAAGCTGGCTAAATTCTGCAAAACCACCATTGGTTCGCGACCCCGATCCATTAGGCGGCGCACACTATCTAACAGAGTTTCTGGTTGGTCTTGCGCGATCGCCCCCAAAAGTTGCAACAAGTCTTGCTCAGGCACCGCACCAACTAAATGCCAGACCCGATCAATCGTGATTTCGCCTTCTAGTAGGCTGAGTTGATCCAACAAACTTTCGGCATCGCGCAGACCACCTTGAGACAGCTGCCCGATCAAAGTAATCGCCTCATCAGTAATCGCGATCGCTTCTTTGTCAGCAATGTGACGCAAGTGCTGCACCATCGCATCGAGGGGAATGCGGCGAAAATCAAAGCGCTGACACCGGGAAATAATGGTCGGTAGCACCCGTTGTGGATCCGTCGTTGCCAGCACAAACACGACGCGATCGGGGGGTTCTTCTAAGGTCTTGAGCAGCGCATTAAAAGCGGCTGTACTGAGCATGTGGCATTCGTCGATCGCGTAGACCTTATAACGGCACTGCACAGGTGCAAATTGTGCCCGCTCAATCAATTCACGAATGTTATCGACCCCCGTATTGCTGGCCGCGTCAATCTCAATTACATCAAGCGCCGAACCCGTTGTAATCGCGCGACAGACATCGCAAACACCACAGGGCTTAGCGGTCGGCTGATCTGCAGCCAGACAATTGAGCGACTTTGCCAAAATTCGCGCACTCGAAGTCTTCCCGGTTCCCCGCGCTCCGGTAAACAGGTAGGCAGGCGCAATCCGCTGTTGCTGCAAAGCGTTGGAGAGTGTTTGAGCGATCGCTTCTTGCCCCACCAATTCAGCAAAGGTTTGAGGACGATACTTATGGTGCAGCGGGATGTAAGTCATACAGAGTTGCTCAGGTCTTGGCTCTTGCCGATGAAAGGTTATCAGAACAGATGATCTATTTTCGCTTAAAATAATCGGGTTGTTTTTAGCTGTAGCAATCCAATATGAATTGTTTCAGGGCTATGCGGCAACGAAAGACTCTCACAACTTTAATGATTTAGAACTGGAAATAACACAAGCATGCAAAGATTTAGCCCGACTTGAGCTATGCTTAGCCTCTGCTTCTCTACGCTACAGATGCAACGAAAGAAGCGGATCTATCCCTTGCGGCATGGCATCTAGCCTTACTGTAAAACCATCAGATGACCGGAATGAACCCTCAACTCCAAACCGCGATCGCGGCTCTCAAGACGCTTCCCGAAGCCGACCAAACGGCGATCGCTACCATTATTCTGCAAGAAGTCACAAAACGCCAAAGTGTACCTGTCGCTGGTTCCCCCGACCGTCAATCAAGAACCATCAAAAGCATTTACACGGACGGAGCCTGTAGCGGCAATCCGGGGCGCGGCGGCTGGGGGGTTGTGGTCTACTTTAGCGATGGCAGCATCTACGAAATTGGTGGCAAAGAGGCTCAAACCACCAATAATCGGATGGAATTGCAAGCAGCGATCGCGGCACTAGAATTTTTGCAGCAAGCCAATCAAAAAGAACCCGTTGAACTTTACACCGACAGTGAATACGTCAAAAATGGCATCACTAAATGGATCCACGGGTGGAAGAAAAAAGGTTGGAAGACCTCAACAGGAAAAGCTGTACTCAACCAAGATTTATGGGAAGAGTTGGATGCATTGAACCATCCCCAAATACAGTGGCGCTATGTGCGTGGTCATGCAGGCAATATCGGCAACGAACGCTGCGACGAAATTGCTCGTGCCTTTGCGATCGGTAAAGTGCCCCAGCTCCAACAAGACACTTAGCCCAGAAGCTTCAGAACAATTTCTGAGAAAACGCCAAACTACGTAACAAAAGATTTCAGTAAGTTGCGGTATCTTATTGGGTGTTTAGCTTCATAAAACAATTTAAACTTTAATTAGAAAAATACTAGAGTCCAGCTTCATGCCTGCTCTAGCTGTTTTCGTCTTCGTTGAAATGCTTTTTAGAACCTCCCTGAATTTACCCTCTTATGCTGGTGAGGTCACACGCATCATGGACTTGCAAGCTTCTTCTCAAGCAGAGTTAACCGATAGCCTCCCCCGTGAAGTTCGAGTCAGTCAGTTACGTGACCTGGTTGACACCCTTCACATTGCCGACGAAATCGCTAGCAAAGGATATTTGATCACCAGTTCTGAATTAGCCGATTTAATGGATGTCAACGCCAGTGCTGTCACCAGTCGTGGCGACAATTGGGTGTGGCGTAATTGGCTCGTTTCACGCGTACGACGCGAGGGTAACCAAATTCTTTGGCAACTAGAGCGGGTTGACCTAGTCTCTAGTCCCTGAGGAACACGAATTCAACAAGACCAGCATTTTGCTATCTAAAGGGCAAACGGAGGTATAGCCTCGCGATGTGGCTGCGATGTGGCTGTACTCACACCCCGTCCAAAGTAAAGGTAAACAAGCGAAGTTGTCAGGCTTTGCATGGAAGAGTTAGCAGAGAACCAGGCAAGTCCAAGAGACACGGTTAATTTTGCTTCTAGAGTCATCCCTTTTCTGGTGGATGCACCTCATGCCAGTGACGCGCAATATCCACGCGACGGCAGATCCACACGTGGTCATGCTTCTGCACATGGTCAAGAAAACGCATCAAGGCAGCAAACCGTCCGGGTCGCCCAACTAAGCGACAGTGAAGCCCAACACTCATCATTTTGGGAGCCGTTTCACCCTCAGCGTAAAGGGTATCGAAGGCATCCCGCAGGTAAGCAAAAAACTGATCACCGGAGTTAAACCCCTGACTCGTCGCAAATCGCATGTCATTGTTGTCGAGCGTATAGGGAATCACTAAATGCGGTGTGCCATACTCATGCACCCAATAGGGTAAGTCATCGGCATAGCTGTCAGCGTCGTACAAAAAGCCTCCCGCTTCAACCACTAACTTGCGAGTGTTAGGGCTGTTGCGTCCGGTATACCAACCGAGAGGACGGCTGCCTGTCACCTCAGTATGAATCGCGATCGCCTTTTCTAAATGCTCTCGTTCAACGGCTTCGGGGGTGTATTTGTAATCGATCCAACGGTAGCCATGACTGGCAATTTCCCAATCGGCTGCTTTCATCGCAGCAACCGCTTCAGGATTACGAGCCAGAGCCATCGCAACGCCGTAGATCGTGATCGGCAATTGGCGCTCGGTAAACGCCCGATAGATGCGCCAAAAACCAGAGCGACTGCCGTACTCATAGCACGACTCCATATTCATATGACGGATTCCGGCGAAGGGAGGTGCGCCCACAATCTCCGACAAAAAGGCTTCTGAGGCTTCGTCACCGTGCAGAATGCAGTTCTCACCACCTTCTTCGTAGTTGAGCACGATTTGGAGGGCAACTCGTGCCTGATTGGGCCATTGGGGATGGGGAGGAGTACGACCATAACCAATTAAATCGCGGGGGTAGGATTCAAACGTGTTCACAGTGCTGACCCAATTTTTTTTCAGTTAGGACATTACACCACAACTGCCCAAAAGCAAAGCAAGAGAATCGCTCAAATCCCTGGTAAGTCTGGATGCTGAGCGATCGCGACAAGTTGTTACATTGTCAAAAAATGCCGACATAAAAATTGCCGACTTTTCAGCTAAATGTAACAATAGATACAGAAATTACAAATTGCGCTTGTGGGGGATCAGGTGATGAAATCACAGTGGCAAAACTATCGAAACCTTGAGCAAATTGACAGCGAGATCGCGCCTCCCCCGGCGAAACAAACCCTTCTGAGTCGATTATTGAGCTATTTTTGGCGATCGCGGCTTAACCGCTACACTGAGCAGTTGTCAAGCGTCCGACAGATTGAACATTTAGAAGCGTGTTTTGCAGATCAACCTAAATCGTTGAAACAACACCTCCTTCGACTCTGGCAGGTCTTACTTCAGCCGCTCTTTCACCGCGAGCAAAAACCAGCCAAGCCGCATGTTTGGCAAAGCAGAAGTTGGAACGGCGAAGATCGCTGGCATGTGTATGACCCCATTTCTGGGCAAACGACAGTCCTACTATCTGAGCAAGACCTGCTGATTTGGCTCGAAAGCCATTCCTATCAATAGTCCATTAGCTTGTCCGACTCAACATAAACCGCAACAGCGAGAAAACCAGCGCACTCAAGCCTGCCGACACTGGAATGGTAACAAACCAGGCCATCACCACATTTCGCAGCGTGGCCAGTTTGAGCGATCGCCAGTTTTGCACCAACCCAATCCCCACAACACCCCCTACAAGCGCGTGCGACGTAGAGATTGGAAAACCCAGCCGCGAGGCAATCAGAACGGTGGTGGCTGTGGCTAGCTCGGCACAAAAACCAGCACTCGGAAGTAGGGCAATAATACCTTCACCAATTGTGGCAATCACGTTCTTACCCCAAACCGCTAAGCCGCTGACAATACCCACTCCGCCCAGCACTAAAAGCCAGTAGGGCACATCAACCCCGCTTATCGGCACTAAACCGGTGGTGTGGGTGTAGACAATCGCGGCTACAGGGGCGATCGCGTTGCCAACATCATTTGAACCGTGGGCAAAAGCAACCCCGCAGGCACTCACCAGTTGAAATCGGGCAAACAGTCGTTCTGTCAAAGCCTGAGCCGGTTGAGTCAAATTTTGGTAGGGAGGCACCGTTTCAAGCTGGTTAGCGGCAGCAAGACTCCGCCAGTTGGCCCAACTCAGCCCGATCGCAGCAAGACTACCCAGCAAAATCGGTAGATCATAAGCGGGTAGCAAATGACCCAGGCGATCGCCCAGCCAATTCGTTATCGGTTGGCTAATGATGGGCAAGACAATCACACCAAACACTGCACAGAGAGCTGCACTTAACCAGGGAATCCATTCATTTAATCGGGTTAATGGCTCGGCTTGTGTCAGGATATTGCGGCGAATTAGCCAATAAAATGAGGCGGCTACTACCCCACTAACAAATGGCGTCACGACCCAGGTGAGAGAAATGGTGCTAAGGCTCTGCCAATTGACCACTTGAGGGCTAATCGCAATTGCCCCAAAGCCCGCGATCGCACCGACCACTGCATGAGAAGACGAAACGGGCAAACCAAAAGCGGTGGCGACGTTAAGCCAGACACTACACGCGATCAAAACTGCCAACATGCCCAACACAAACAGATTGGGGTGTTCGATAAATGCCGCTGGGCTGACCACCCCCGTTGCCAGCTTTTGCGAAACGTTTTTGCCAAATAAAACAGCGCCCGTAAACTCCAGCACGCCCGCGATCGCTAAAGCTTGCCGCAATGTCACCGCTTTAGAACCAACGGAGGTGCCCATTGAATTAGCAACATCGTTGGCTCCTAAATTCCAGGCCAAGTAAAAGGCAAGTAGGCTAACAAAAACAAGCAGCAAGTCCATTGTTCTAGTGAAATCTACTGAGCAGTCTAAGGGAATCAACCAAAGGGCGCAGCCACAGCATCAGTAGAAACACGACTTTGAGCAGATGCCTTCAGAGAGCTGCTTTAGGAAGATCAGAGACACAAAGAGATTCTTTCGTTTCGCACTTTTTCACAAAGATTATGTTGAACCTACTGGCAGCAAGCGTTAAGCCCCTTACTTTAAACCGCAAAGTTTTAGAAACAGCTTATGAGCTTTATTTGGCAGCACCAGAGGCAGCGTACCCCATCATTAACCTGAGAGAGCTTTCTCAACGGACTGGGGCAAGTCTGTTGGAGTGTCGCAACGCGATCATTGAGGCCCACCACCACGGTCGCTTTCCACAGTGTGCCTTGGAGACTTAAGCAATCCGCGATCGCGTTTGAGAAAGCGGCTTAAATGCAGGCTTTTGCGTTATCTTAATCCCGTTCGCGATCGGCTCAATTTTCACCATGACAGATCTGATTCTTTTTTGGCACCGGCGAGACTTGCGCTTGCGTGATAACGCAGGTTTGGCGGCAGCACGGCAACGCAGCCCCAAGGTGATAGGCGTTTTTTGCCTTGATACCAACTTGCTAGAGCGCGATGACATCGCCCCCGCTCGCGTCACTTATATGATTGGCTGCCTGCAAGCCCTTGAGAAAAGTTATCGCGAAGCCGGGAGCCAACTTCTCTTTTTAAAGGGTGAGCCTGCAAAAGTTCCTGAACTGGCAAAAGCACTCAATGCAAAAGCTGTTTTTTGGAATCTGGATGTTGAGCCTTACTCTCAAGACCGCGATCGCTTCGTAAGAGAGTCGCTCCAGGCAGCAGGCATTGAGGTTGCCAATTTTTGGGATCAGTTGTTGCATGCACCAGAAGATATTCGAAGTGGGTCGGGCACTCCCTACACGGTCTACACCCCCTTTTGGAAGAACTGGAGCAATCAGAAAAAGGATGATCCCTATCCGATTCTAGAAGGGGCAAAAGGGCTAACCAGCGAAGAACTAGAGCAGGCCAAAGCAGTTGGCGTTTGCCCGCTACCGACTGCGAAAGAACTCGGCTTTGATTGGCAAAACCCACTGGTAATTGAACCAGGTGAACTCGCCGCTTATGAGAAATTAGAAGAGTTTTGTGACGGAGCGATCGCCGACTATCAGGAAAATCGCAACTTCCCATTTGTGAGTGGCACCTCACAGCTTAGTGCGGCACTGAAGTTTGGGGCGATCGGGGTGCGGACGGTGTGGGCCAAAACAGTCGAGCAAATGGAAGCCGCTCGCAGTGATGAGACGCGTGACAGTATTCGCGTGTGGCGGCAAGAATTGGCTTGGCGCGAGTTTTATCAGCACGTCATGTATTTCTTCCCAGAGTTAGCTCAAGGTCCCTACCGCACGCCGTTCAAAGATTTTCCCTGGCTAGATAATGATGAACACTTTGAGGCGTGGTGTGAAGGCCGTACGGGTTACCCCATTGTTGATGCAGCCATGCGACAGATGAATGAGATTGGCTGGATGCATAACCGCTGCCGCATGATTGTCGCTAGCTTTCTGACCAAAGACCTGATCATCGACTGGCGCAAAGGCGAAAAGTATTTCATGCAAAAGCTAATTGATGGAGACCTATCAGCTAACAATGGGGGCTGGCAGTGGAGTGCGTCCAGCGGCATGGATCCTAAACCTTTGCGTATCTTTAACCCGGCGAGTCAGGCGCAGAAGTTTGACAGCGAAGCAGAGTATATTCGCGAGTGGGTGCCAGAGCTACGCAGCCTCGACACCGAAGAATTAGTGACGGGTAAGATTTTGCCCCTCGATCGCGATCGCTGTGGCTATCCACAACCGATTGTTGACCATAACCAGCGCCAAAAACAGTTCAAAGAGCTTTACAGCAAACAAAAAGCAAAAGCAGGTGAAAGCTAAACATTCACCCGCAAAATTTGGTTTTTGAAGTGCCGAACACGTAATAGCCGACTGTAATCGATTATTCTTAGCGCTGAACGCAGCCAACAACGAGCCGATACAATAACCTTTAACTAACACCCAAAAAATTGTTGATCACAAAAAATTTAAATTGCGATCATTGTTTCTTAATGTTTACAAAAGTTTGTAAACTTAAGGAAAGATTCAGTCTTATGCCAGTTTGCCTTCTGTAAGGAGTGTCTATGAAGCCCCTAGTGACGATTGAGCGCTTCAGTTTATTTGGTCATGTAATGGCATTGTTTTTTGGGTTAGCAGGCTTGCTGCTAGTGCTACCTAATCCCGCGCTGATTGCGACGCTGCCGCCTTTTGGGCAAAGTTTGTTTGGTTGGAGTATGGCAGGCGGAGGGGTTGCATACATCCTGCTAGGGGCGATCGCGGTCGCACTTTATGCCCGTCGTGTTTTAGGAACTCAGTTGTGGCTCGGCTTTATGCTGCCTGCAATCGGGTTGTCACTTTCAAGTGAGCTATTGGGCACCAGCACAGGTTTTCCCTTTGGGCATTACGGCTATCTCAATGGTCTCGGTTATAAGATTGCGGGCTTGGTGCCTTTCACCATTCCCTTATCGTGGTTTTATGTTGGCTTATCAACCTATGTCTTGGCCCGAGCCGGTCTAGAAAATCGGGGTGTTAAGGGTGTTGTTCGCGAGATTGGTGCGATCGCTCTGGGTGCTTTGCTGCTGACCGCGTGGGATTTTGTGCTTGACCCTGCAATGAGTCAAACCCCTTACCCCTTCTGGGAGTTTCAAGATCCGGGTGAGTTTTTTGGCATGCCCTATCGCAACTTGACCGGCTGGCTCGGCACCGGAGCGTTGTTTATGACTGTTGCATCGTTCTTCTGGCGTGGTAAAGATCTCAAGCTGACGCGATCGCAATTGACGCTGCCTCTGGTTGTCTACCTTGTGAATTTTGGCTTTGGTGCGGCAATTACTATCGCTCAGTTAGATGTACGCTACTGGATTCCGACGGCAATTAGCGTGGCGTTGGGCGTTGTACCCGCGATCGCCTTCTGGCTTTCGGCGAAGCCTGCCCTGCCTCCTGTAGTTGAAACCGCAAGTGCTTCACCAACCCTGAGTCCTCCAGAGGTGGCGACCGTTGCCGCTGCCACCAAGTAAATCAATTTAAAGAGTCTGCATTCGTTATCTGGCACTTTGCTCTGCTTCCTTCTCCCTAGGAGAGGGAAAATGAGGATTGGCCAGGTATCGTTTAACTGGAGTTTGGACTATTTCAGAAAATACACCACATTTAGGAGGGGCGAACGGCCGTTCGCCCTTACACATAGTGGGAAATGGCATTTAATCTAAAGTCCAAGTTTAAGCTTTCTAAGTTTTGTATTTGTCTATTCAGAGGGATTTGAGAGGGGACATTGCTAATTTCTGCGATCGCGCTGATCTTGTTACTGGCTCAGCTTCCAGCCGTTGCGATTTTAATGTCGCGACTCATCCAGGGTCCCTTTCGTCGCCCACCACTGCAACCTCAAACGCCAACACCAGATGATTTGGGCAAAGTAAGCGTCGTTGTGCCTACCCTCAACGAAGCAGAGCGTATTGCTCCCTGTTTAGATGGGTTAAGCCATCAAAGCTACGAAGTGCGCGAAATTTTAGTTGTTGATAGCAAGTCAACGGATGGTACACCTGACTTAGTTAAGGATGCCAGCTTGGTTGACCCGCGCTTTCGACTCATGAATGATCCCCCTTTGCCCAAAGATTGGGTTGGTCGTCCCTGGGCGCTACACAATGGCTTTTTGGCTAGCGATTCAAATAGCGAATGGATACTTGGCATTGATGCCGATACTCAACCGCAACCTGGCTTAATCGCGAGTCTGCTGCAAGTGGCAAACGCAGAAGGCTATGACCTGATTACCCTTTCACCCCGCTTTATCTTGCAATACCCCGGTGAATTGTTACTGCAACCCTCCTTGCTGGTCACACTGTTGTATCGCTTTGGCGCCGCCGGAGAACGTAATAGTTCACCAGAGCGAGTGATGGCAAACGGGCAGTGCTTTTTCTGCCGCAAATCGGTACTCACCCGCGTTGATGGCTACACCAGTGCGCGACAATCGTTTTGTGATGATGTGACTCTGGCTCGCCACATTGCCGCTCAAGGTGCCCAGGTTGTTTTTTTAGACGGGGCAAACCTACTGAAAGTCCGGATGTACGAGGGGGCGGCTGAGACATGGAAGGAGTGGGGGCGATCGCTTGACCTCAAGGATGCGGCCAGTCGG
Source organism: Leptolyngbyaceae cyanobacterium M33_DOE_097 (assembly GCA_015296075.1). Classification (GTDB taxonomy): domain Bacteria; phylum Cyanobacteriota; class Cyanobacteriia; order Leptolyngbyales; family Leptolyngbyaceae; genus DSRU01. Next base: position 34,081 of record DVDV01000113.1, read on the forward strand.
GCTCAACTTTGGGGCGACGCGCTGTTGCTTGTAGCTGTGCAAGGCTTACCCTGCTTCATCACCCTTGCCTTACTGAATCAGGCTTTGACCCACAGCCTCTCCCTCCCCGCGACCCTCTTGTTTTGGCTCAACCTCAGTTTGGTGCTGATCCGGTTTGGGCTCAATTTTGCGATCGCCCAATCCTACGATTTAACTCAGGCCAAACTTGGTTGGCTCTTTTGGCTTTCCCCCCTGACGGATTGGCTAGCCACAATTCGCATTCTGCTCTCTTCTAGCCAAACCCCCAAACAGTGGCGCGGACGGATTTATAGCAACTCCTAGGGTGGATTCGCGCAGTCATGTATCACTCTTTCTAAACTCACTTGAACCAAAAACAATTTTTCAACGCCTGAGCCAATACACGTGAGGCAACTCAATCAGGTAGAATCGCCTCACACGGTTGAAAAATAGGCAATGGAAACCACAGAGCGCGTCACCTGGCTGCAACAAAACACAATCTTAGCGTCGCTTTCAGAAGCAGCTCTAGGGGCGATCGCGGCGGCCATCCACGAAGAAACAATTCCTGAAAACCACCGCGTCAGTCTCGAAGAAACAGCGCCCGTTGCCCTCTACATTCTGGTGAGCGGCCTGTTAGAAAGCTACCGCACGAGCCAAGCCAGTCTTGCCAGCCACGTTGCAAATTTGCTCCCCGGCTCCGTCTTGCACCTGAAAGAATTGGTGCTTGACAAACCAACTGAAAATACCGTCATCACTCTGGCAGACTGCGTGTTTTGGGTCGTGCCTCAGGCAGAATTTCGAGCGATCGCCCAACAGTATCCCGAAATCGGTCAAAGCTTCTCACGCCAGCTTGCCAGCGAACTCGATCAAGTTGCCGCTACTCTCGAATATGAGCGCGAACGACAGGCGGCGTTGCGCCCCTATTTGGTTCCTAAAGTCCGACGTGGGATTGTGGGCACCAGTCGTTATGCCAACCGTCTGCGGCAAGACATTCGCAAGGCGGCTCAAGACCGCAAACCCGTTCTGATTTTGGGCGAACCAGGGTTAGAAAAAGACAACGCAGCCGCTTTGATTCACTTTGGGTCGGCATTTCGCAAAGAACCCATGGTCAAAATCAATTGCGATACCCTGCAAGCAAGTGGAGTGGAGTTATTTGGCCGCGAAGGTGGCAAACGCGGCTTAATTGAATGGCTCGATCAGGGAACCCTGCTACTCAACAACCTGCAAGACCTCTCCCCCAATATTCAGGAAAAGTTGGTGGAGTTGTTACGCACAGGCACCTACACTCCTGTCGGTGGCACAACGCCTCACTCGACCAATGTTCGCATCATGATGACCACTGAGAAGGTGCTACCCGCGATCGCTCGCAAAAACCTGATCGGTCATGACATCAAAATTTCTCCATTGCGGGTGCGCAAAGCCGACATTACCGCCCAGGTCGAGTATTACCTCAGTTTGGCCTGCCGTTATAAGCGAATGACAAAGCCCAAAGTCACCCCAGAGGCGATTCGGCGGTTGCAAAGCTATGACTTTCCCGGCAATTTAACCGAGTTAGAGAGCCTGGTTGAACGTGCTGTGATTCAGTCTAATGGGGCAGAAGAACTGACCGAAGAAGTTTTCTGGTCGGCTAGCACCAAAGCCAAACGCTTTCGTTTTAACCTGTTAAATGGTTACCCCAGACTGCGCCAGTTTCTCCGGAGTCCCTGGTATCCCGATCGCATCAACTATGGCTTTACCCTGCCTATTTTCGCGATCGTGGTTGGCATTCTCTTGTTTGGGCCGCAAAGCCGTGACCAAAACGTGATGTTGACGGTTTTCTGGGCCTGGTGGTGGCCCCTGATTCTACTCGCGTTTCCCTTTGTGGGTCGGCTCTGGTGTGCCTTTTGTCCGTTTATGATTTACGGCGAGTTGACCCAAAAACTGTCGCTCAAATTCTTTCCTCGAAAGCTTTTGCCCTGGCCACGCCAACAAGCTGAGAAAGTTGGTGGTTGGTTTTTATTTGGCCTCTTCACGTTGATTTTACTCTGGGAAGAACTGTGGAATTTGGAAGACACCGCCTACTTATCTGGCTGTTTGTTGTTGCTCATTACGGCTGGAGCCGTTATCTTTTCGGCGTTGTTTGAGCGCCGTTTTTGGTGTCGCTACCTCTGCCCGATTGGTGGCATGAATGGACTCTTTGCCAAGCTCTCGGTGATTGAGCTACGGGCACAACAAGGCATTTGCTCTGCAACCTGTACAACCTACCAGTGCTACAAGGGTGGCCCCCAAAAAGGTGAAGGGCAAGAAACAGGCGGTTGTCCAGTCTACTCTCACCCTGCGCAACTCGAAGACAATCGTGACTGTGTGTTGTGTATGACCTGCCTGAAAGCGTGCCCGCATCGCTCGGTGGAGTTGAACTTGCGTCCCCCTGGCATCGATTTGTGGACAACCCACAAAGCAACCGCGTATGAAGTGTGTCTACTCTTTCTGCTATTTGGAGCCGTCTTTTTGCATCGCCTGCCCGAAATTGAAGGTGAGTTCAATTTGAATTTACACCTGAATAACTTCGTAGCTCATACGGGCGCTTCGTTGTTGGCTCTCGCTGTCCCGATCGCGATCGCGCTTCCGGCTCACCAACTGTTGCGTTGGCTGAATCCTGGTAACAAGTCCCTCACCTTCGTCAAACTGGCCTACGGCTATTTGCCCCTCGTTTTAGGAAGCAGTCTGGCCCATTACCTACGTTTAGGTCTAACCGAAGCGGGGCGAGTCTTACCCGTCTCATTTGCTACTTTTGGTCTGCCGGGTGCCTACCTACCTGTTGCGGTCGCCCATCCAGCTGTGATCGCGTTTCTGCAAGCCAGCCTACTGATTCTTAGTTTCTGGCTGAGTGTGTTTGTGCTGCAAAAGATCGCCCGTAAATCCCTGCTGCGCTTATTCCCTCAAGTTTTAGCCATGGTCGCGATCGCGACGCTGCAATGGTGGGTAATTGTTGGCTGGTAATTACCCCATACCGACGTTGGTTTTACCGATAAAAGTTGAAAATTAGCCATAGACAATCCGGGTTAAAGAAACTATCAAGGAATAAACTCTTCGTGCCACCACATTCAGTGTCCCTGTAATATGTAGGCATAAGCTTTTCTATCCGTACCCCCCGGTAAGTTTGATTTCGCTTCTCTCTATCCTGGTTTTTAAGTGCTTTCACTGAGAAATTATTAAACGTTCCTCTACGTTCCTATCATTAGGGTCATTTTGAGCATGTGGTGTATCTCCTTTTTGCAGGTATTTGCAAAGGGAATTGATTAGTATGGATAGAGAATTTATTCCCTGCGTTGCCTTCATTAAACCAGTCCCTAGAGGCGTTTGTGGTGGATACAGACAAAGCAACTCTTTCGTCCGATGATAAATTCGGCTTGCCGGCTTATGTCGATACTGAGACAGTTTTTCGTCTAGTTGATAGCATTTTGCCTTTTGAAGCCTGCCTTTACCATCAAGTCATCCCTTTATCTCTTGAAGGTAGTCGTCTAAAACTGGGTATCGTTAACTTAGACGACACGGCTGCACTTGATTATGTACGGCGCATCCTTGCCTACATGAATTGCTCACTCGTGCCACAAACGATCAGCCTGGATGTGCATCATGCCATTCTTTCGGCTTATTTGAGCCATTCGGGTAATAAGAAGGCAAGTCAAGCTCACAATAAGCCTCGTCACACTCCGGCAACAGATAGTTCGCCCAATTCTGCTGACCCGCCCAAAGCAACTGGCACGCGCCCAGTATCCAGCGATCGCCACACGGCTCCAACCCTGTTGGTCGATAGCCCAGAAGAGTTATTACGCGAAGAAGAGGCAACCTCTGCGAACCGCCGTAACACCGACACCCTGGCAGATAACTTTGCTGAGGCACCGCCTGCGATTGATCAAGAAGCATCGCTGCCAGCTCCACTTGCGATCGATGTCGATGATGATACGCCGACCCAACCGCTCTCAGTCAGCGACTCCCCCCTATACTCCGCTAAAATTGGTGGTTTTAATCCAAATCTGACGGCACCTCCGCCAGTGAATCTAGCTCGCCCTAACAGTGCTTTACCCGCCTTAAAAATTCAGGCCAGCCACTTAAATGAGTCCCTGGAAACACTGACTGCGCTTCCAGCCGGGCAAATATTGCAAGAGTTACTGGGCCGCGTTTTAACAGGTGGCATTGGACGCCTGTACTTTCAACGGCTCCCCGATCGCGGGCGCATTTTGTGGAGTCAAAATGGAATTCCACAATCCATTCTGGAAAATTTGTCGCTTGAGAAATTGCAAGCCGTGATTAACGAGCTAAAAGCCCTGACTCACATGCCTCAAGTCGCCGTACAAAAGCCCAAACAGGTTGAAATTGAGCGTCAATATCAACGGCAACGATTGCTGCTACGCTTGCGCCTGATGCCGGGTAAACATGGCGAAGAAGCAACTCTCCAAGTCCTGCGAGGGGCAGCGCTTAAGTTTTATCAGCAGCAACAACTGACAAATCTCAGTCGCGACGCCTTAACAATCGCTCAAGAGCTACAAGCAAAAGTCGATGAGTTACAAGCTCGCACGCATTCTTACCCTACTTTGTCACCCGAACAACTCAAGCTTTTGCCAGCCTTAAACGAGGTGATTAAGAATGTGGAGCATCAGTTAGAGCTGCTACGGGCGATTCAAATTGATGCAAACAACAAACACAGTTCGGGTTAGAAGAAATCCCAACAGAAGGGGGCAACTGTTGCCAAAGCCGCATCTAACTGCACCAGGACATCATGATCTCCTTCGATGGCGATTTCCTGTGTCCAAACCAGATCCTGAGCTCGACGAAACCCGGCAAACAACTCAGTCAGGTGCTCAATTGAGAGAGTAATCGTTGCCTGGGGAGTGGTACTCGTCTGGTGAACTTTGCCTTCCGCAAACTCTAGGGCGATCAGTTGATGACCCAAAACGGCATCCTGAATCTGAAACATGACAGCAAACGGTGCGTGTGGCTGTAGCGATCGCCGTTCAAAAGCAGCGCCAACGTCTACTAAGCGCCACATAAAACCACCCCCTATTTGACCAAAGGAATGGGTCAAGCCAAATTCAAATGAGGCAGGTTGCAAGATTTCCGCCGAACGTTGCTCCTTCAACAAATGTGGAAATGGATCATCGCGATATGTGTTCCAAACCACTACTGCAACTTGATCCCGCAAATGACTCAAGAAACCCAGAATGCCGCGATAAGCAGTTGGAGTAACGGCAACCCACTCCTGCACGATCGCGCTTAGCTGCCCCCCAACCGTCGCAAATTGAAAAATAACGTACCCTTCAACGGCCTGATCTTCCACGCAGCAGTATACTTCTTGCCCCGCCCGCACCCGCAGTCGCTGTTCCCAGTGTCGAGGCGATCGCTTGAGCCAGCCATTCTGCGCGATCGCGGCAGATTCATAGACCGCATACAGCGATTCTGCGTGAGTTGCAGGGTCATAAGGTTGCATTTTGGCCCGCTCTGGGTAGCTGGGCAGGTGCCGCGCCGCTACCCGGTATTGCATAGTTTGCCCAACCCAGGCCCAACCCAATTTGCGGTAAAACCCATGCTGAAACGGGTAGAGCATCATCAACGGGCAGTGCTGCGATCGGCCTGTTTCAAGGGCGTGTTCTAACATTTGCTGTGCAATGCCTTGGCCCCGATAATGCGGGGCAACAGAGACAGCCGCAATTCCAATCAAGGGACATTCAACCTGAGTCAATCTCAGACTCAAATCAAGTTGAACGTAGGCCCCAATCGGTCTATCAGCAACCCGTTCAGCCGCGACAAAGAATCGTCGGTTGGGCGCATCTAAGCCTTCACCAAACCATTCCGTTTGAATTTCTGCATCGGTTCGTTGGGGTGCAAAAGCGAGCCGATCCAGCCGAACAATCGCAGCTAAATCATCAGACCGGGCGGCTCGTACATGAATTTCAGAATCAGGTCGCATAGGCGATTATTCTAACAGTTTCAAACCCACCATCATGAATCCGGGCGATCGCCCTACGGTTGCTTCTAACATCAACAGAACTTTAAATCACAAAGCGTCCAACCTAACCAAAACGACTCGTTAATTTATTCAGTTTTTATCAGGTTTATACCCTTCGGCAATAGGCGAAGTCATTAAAAAATAAGGGGCATTTACGTCAAAATCAAGGTTTCATTCATTCATCGTATATTTGTACCATGCTCGCTCTGCTAAAGACTAGCAAGCAGTCTAGAAAGCTGACGTAGCCAACTCAATCTCAACAAAAGTGAAATTCAAATGTTTAAAGGTTTACGAAAACCTGATCGTTGATTTAGAAGAATAACTGTCAGCTACTTGTAGCAATTTTCTACTACTTTATCGCTTCAGCAGGGAAGACAATCGCTAGGCGGATGTAGTATCCTTTTTTAAAAAGGGAGATTTCTCTCAAGCCTAAACTTGCTTGAAAATTATCAGTAAGTTTTCTCTACATTGAACGACTTTAGGACAAGTCGATGAACAAAAAAAAGAAAGGTGAGCCTCTCACAGGGGAAGCTCTGTTAAAGAAAGTTGAAGAGCTTGGGAATCTTAGCAAGGAAGAAAAAGCTAAGCAATGTGGCTATTACACCGTGACAAAAGGCGGTGTTGAGCGCGTCAATATGATGAAGTTTTACAATGCTTTAATTGACGCAAAAGGCATTGAGTTAGATGGTAAGCAGAGTCTTAATGGGCGTGGTGGGCGTAGTGCCAGCTACCGCATTAGTGTGCAAGCAAACGGCAATTTATTAATTGGCTCTGCTTACACAAAACAAATGGATTTAAACCCAGGAGATGAGTTTGTTATTACATTAGGGCGCAAACACATTCATCTCAAGCAAATCGAACGCGATGGCGAAATCGACGAGCTACTCGATGATGAAGATGAAATTTAAGAATTACTCAATTTAAGAGTTAGAGCTAATGGAATCAATGGATTGGATGAATATCACGGCAGGTGGATTAGCGATCGCAATTTTTATCGGCGGTATGCTGATGATGTTCACTGGCATTTGGACAAAGAAATAATTAGTTGATTGCCGCTTTTGCTTCAATCTCAGCTAGACATCAAAAACCTGCAGCTGTAGCGCCTTCTTAAATAGGCATAGAAATATTTCAAAATTTGAGACAACCGAAGAAAAGCAACCGAATCACAGAATCGAGTTCCTTATTCACTTTTTGTTGCATTCGTCCGTCTCAAGCGAAATTACCTCAATAGAGCCGTTAAAGCTATTCCTAAATACTTTTTACGTTCTATAGTCAGGCTTGCATAAGTTGTGAGCAGCACCTTCAGAAACCTTCTCACAACCTCGCTATTTCACAAATCCTTCAAAGCCGTATGGGATTGTTAGGAACGAGAATTAAATAACTTCGACAATTCCTTAAATGGGCGCTAGCACAGCCTTAACGTAGCCATGCCAAAGGCTACTACCTCCAGGCGATCCAGCCGTTCGCCCCTTTACAGCAAAATTTTGATCGTATTTAATCCATAATCCTTACAGGTCTGCAAAGATTGAACAATCCAACAACTGCACGCCATCTGCCCCCACGTTTCACCATTACTACACAACTCGTTTTTCAGCACTACAGGAGTAAAGCCAATTAACCCTAGTTAACTCCCAAAGCCAAAAACGGTAAAACTTGTTATCAGCGTTACAGTGGTAAAGCCACCAAAAATAATAAAGATAGGAAATACTGACAAAGAAATGTAGACGTTACACCCTCTACCTCTTCAGTTTCCTATCTTTATTAATTGCCAGTATCACCCTAAGAATTGCTTAGGAATGGAAATCAAGTAAGCTCGATATTCGGTACGGGTGGATTTTGACGTTAAACCTATTACAAGGTGCAGGCAGGTCTGCCAAACCCGCCCGTACAGTTTGCAGATTCATTAAATTCGCGATCCTCAGCAAAGGGTGAACGCACCACAAAAGCAACGGATGACAGCTTAGAGCTTAACTTCAATATCAACCCCAGCAGGCAAGTCAAGCTTCATCAACGCATCAATTGTTTTGGAGGAAGGTTGGTAAATGTCGATGATGCGACGGTGAGTCCGAGTCTCAAAATGCTCACGTGAGTCTTTATCAACGTGAGGCGAACGGAGCACACAATAAATTCGACGCTTAGTTGGAAGCGGAATCGGACCGATCGCCGTAGCGTTGGTGCGGTTTGCAGTCTCGACAATCTTCTCGCAAGAGGTATCGAGCAGGCGGCGGTCAAAGGCTTTCAGTCGAATGCGTATTTTTTGCTGTTGAATCGTTGCCATTAGCGTTCCCTATATTGTCAAGGTTCAAAATGAGCTGAGTCGTTTCGTTCATCTATCAGACCAGAAAAACTGGCATAGAAGCTGACAAATCAACCCAGCCCTAACTTCGAATTAGAAGGCTACCAGGGCTGCAAAAACAGCCACCGATAGCCTTTCTCGTCATTCTTCAAGCAAACTAGCTGAGATGCTCAGATTACTTAAGAATTTTGGATACAACACCTGCACCAACTGTGCGTCCACCTTCACGAATTGCAAAGCGCATCCCTTGCTCAATTGCGATCGGGTTGATCAGCTCAACAGTCATCTTGATGCGGTCACCAGGCATCACCATTTCAGCTTCAGAACCATCGTCACTGGTGAAGGCACTGATAGTACCAGTCACATCAGTTGTACGCACATAAAACTGAGGCTTGTAGCCGGGGAAGAAAGGAGTATGACGACCACCCTCTTCTTTCTTCAAAATGTACACCTCAGACTCAAAAGTGGTGTGAGGCGTGATGGAACCTGGCTTAGCCAAAACCATCCCACGCTCAATGTCCGTCTTTTGAATACCCCGGAGCAGAATACCAGCGTTGTCACCAGCCATCCCTTCTTCAAGGCTCTTCTTGAACATTTCGATACCCGTTACCGTACTCTTACGAGTTGGGCGAATACCAACGATTTCAATTTCGTCTTGAACCTTGACCTTACCCCGCTCAATCCGACCAGTCGCAACGGTACCACGACCTGTAATCGAGAAGACATCTTCAACGGCCATCAAGAAAGGCTTGTCTACATCACGCTCAGGAGTTGGGATGTAATCATCCACAGAGTCCATCAGCTTATAGATGCAGTCTACCCACTCGTTCTCACCACGAACGGTTTTGGGGTTTGCTGTCATCGTTTCCAGTGCTTGCAGCGCCGAACCAGCAGTGATGGGAATTTCATCACCGGGGAATTCGTAGGAATCAAGCAACTCACGAACTTCAAGCTCAACCAGCTCAAGTAGTTCTTCGTCGTCCACCATATCCTTCTTGTTCAAGAAGACAACGAGACGAGGTACACCGACCTGACGAGCCAACAAGATGTGCTCACGGGTTTGGGGCATAGGACCATCCGCTGCGGACACAACGAGGATTGCACCATCCATCTGAGCCGCGCCAGTGATCATGTTCTTCACATAGTCAGCGTGGCCAGGGCAATCTACGTGTGCGTAGTGACGATTCTCAGTCTCATACTCAACGTGAGCTGTGTTAATCGTGATACCCCGCGCTTTCTCTTCTGGAGCCGCATCAATCTCATCATACTTTCTGGCTTGAGCTTGACCCAGAGCTGACAGCGTCATTGTGATAGCAGCAGTCAGAGTCGTCTTACCATGGTCAACGTGACCAATGGTACCAATGTTTACGTGAGGCTTTGTCCGTTCAAACTTTGCACGTGCCATGAGTTGTCTGTTCCTCTCTTTCCTTCCTGATTATGCGTTCCCTTTGTTTTTAGCAATGATTGCTTCCGCTTCGTTACGGGGTACTTCCTCGTAGTTGCTAAACTCCATGGTGAAGATCCCACGTCCCTGCGTTTTCGTCCGGATATCAGTAGCATATCCAAACATCTTTGCCAATGGCACCTTAGCGGTCACCTTCGCAATTCCGGCTTCATTATCCTGGCCTTCAATTTGACCCCGGCGAGAGTTCAGGTCACCGATGACGTTACCAACGAAATCGTCGGGAACTTCAACCTCAACTTTCATCACAGGCTCTAAAAGCACAGGAGAAGCCTTCATTACAGCCTCCTTGATTGCCATTGAACCAGCAATCTTGAAAGCCATTTCTGAAGAGTCCACATCATGGTAAGAACCGTCAACCAACGTTGCCTTAACGTCAATCAGTGGATAGCCAGCCAGAATACCTGACTCGCAAGCTTCCTTCATACCTTGTTCAGCAGGACCGATATATTCCTTCGGTACAACCCCACCAACAATCTTAGAAACAAACTCAAATCCAGTACCTGGATCGCCTGGTTCCAATTCAATCACAACGTGACCGTATTGACCCTTACCACCACTCTGGCGGATGAACTTGCCTTCAGCCTTCACAGACTTGCGGACTGTTTCACGATAAGCCACCTGAGGAGCACCTACGTTAGCTTCAACCTTGTATTCACGCAGCATTCGGTCTACAAGGATTTCGAGGTGCAACTCACCCATACCAGCAATAACGGTCTGATTGGTTTCGGGATCAACACTGACGCGGAAAGTTGGATCTTCTTCAGAAAGAGCCTGCAAAGCTTTAGACAGCTTTTCCATGTCTTGCTTTGTCTTCGGCTCTACGGCAACCGAGATAACAGGCTCAGGGATAAACAGAGATTCCAAGATTACGGGAGAATCTTCCACACACAGAGTATCGCCAGTAAAGGTCTCCTTCAACCCTAGAGCTGCACCTAAATCACCTGCACGCAGCTCATCTACCTCAATCCGCTCATCAGCCTTCAGAACGATTAAGCGAGAGATTCGTTCCTTCTTACCTTTCGTGGAGTTGTAAACATAGCTACCCTTCTGGAGAGCGCCTGAGTAAACCCGCACAAAGGTTAGGCGACCATAAGGATCAGCCATGATTTTAAAGGCGAGTGCCGATAGAGGCTCACTATCATCAGCGTGACGCTCAACGGTCGAGCCATCAGGCAAAGTTCCCTGAATTGCAGGGATGTCGATTGGCGCAGGCAGGTAATCGATTACAGCGTCTAACAAAAGCTGTACGCCCTTATTCTTAAAGGCAGAACCGCACAGCATTGGAATAATCGTGCCATTCAAAGTGCCTTTACGGAGAGCAGTCTTGATTTCAGCTTCAGTCAGCTCTTCGCCTTCAAGATACTTTTCAGTCAGCGAGTCATCTGTCTCAGCAACTGCTTCGACCAGGATGGTGCGGTACTTATCGGCCTGCTCCTTCATGTCATCCGGAATTTCACATTCCTGAATGTCAGTACCGATGTCGTTTCCATAGACATAAGCACGCATCCGCACGAGATCCACAAGACCGCGCAGATTGTCTTCGCTACCGATCGGAATCTGAATGGGAACTGCATTCGCACGCAAGCGATCGCGCACCTGGTCTAAGACTTTGTAGAAGTTAGCACCGGTACGGTCCATTTTATTAATAAAAATGATCCGAGGGACGTTGTAACGGTTTGCCTGCTTCCATACAGTTTCCGTTTGAGGCTGAACGCCACCAACGGAACACAGCACAGTAATAACACCGTCTAGCACCCGCATGGAACGCTCAACTTCAATTGTGAAATCAACGTGTCCAGGCGTATCAATAATGTTGATACGATGCTCTAACTCACCAGGCATAGGCTGAGTCGGATTCTCAGGATCACGACGCGTCCAAGAGGTGCTAATCGCAGCCGCCGTAATCGTGATACCGCGCTCCCGCTCTTGTGCCATCCAGTCTGTTACGGCTGTTCCATCATGAACTTCGCCCATTTTGTGAACAACACCGGAGTAGAACAAAATACGTTCGGTTGTGGTGGTCTTGCCTGCATCAATGTGAGCGGCAATCCCTATGTTTCTGACCCGTTCAAGCGGGATGGTACGTGGCACGGCTACCTCCTTGGTTCTGCCTGCGCGGCATGAATTTACGTTAAGATTCTATACTTTTTAAGGATGACAGATTTATCGGCAAATTAGTACCGATAGTGAGCAAATGCCTTATTTGCATCTGCCATTTTATGAGTTTCTTCGCGCTTACGGATAGCACTTCCTGTTTCATTTGCTGCATCCATCAGCTCATTTGCCAAACGGCTTGCCATCGACTTACCAGGACGCTGCCGCGAGTATTGAATCAGCCAGCGAAGGGCTAAAGCGACTCCACGATCAGTCCGCACTTCCATAGGAACCTGATAAGTCGCGCCTCCAACCCGACGAGCCTTGACCTCAACTAGAGGAGTTGCATTTTTCACCGCCTTTTCAAACACCTCTAGAGGATCAGCACCTGTCCGCTGCTTGACCGTCTCAAATGCGTCATACACGATGTTAGCAGCAACTGACCGCTTCCCGTTTCGCATGACACGGCGAATCATCATGTTTACCAGGCGAGAGTTGTAGACCGAATCAGGAGGGACAGGCCGTTTTTGAATAGAAGTTCGTCGGGACATAATTCACTTTTACTTTTGTTGCAAGCGTCTCTAAACACCAGGGGTGACTAAAGCCAGGAGATCTGTTAAGAAAGCCCAGCATTCAAACCAGACAAAAATTGCCGATGCGCACGGCAATGAAATTCTACTAAATTTAGAGGAGATGGAATCAGGCTTTACTTAGGACGCTTTGCTCCGTACTTAGAGCGCCCTTGCTTACGATCTTTCACTCCAGCCGTGTCAAGCGTTCCACGAATAATGTGATAACGCACACCGGGTAAATCTTTTACCCGTCCACCACGAATCATGACAACCGAGTGTTCCTGAAGGTTATGCCCGATTCCAGGGATGTAAGCAGTTACCTCAAAGCCAGAAGTCAAGCGCACACGCGCAACTTTCCGCAGAGCAGAGTTAGGCTTTTTAGGGGTTGTTGTATAGACACGCGTACATACCCCTCGACGCTGGGGGCAACTCTTAAGTGCGGGAGACTTTGTTTTCTTCTGGATTTTCTGGCGTTCGCTGCGAATTAGCTGCTGGATGGTGGGCATTGTGCAAGATAAAGATAAATCTGAACTTTTCCAAACGTTAATGTTAGCAAGTAGATAGGGACAGAGTCAACCAAAATTTTCATCTGTCAGTTTAATCTACAGGAGCGATCGCAAAAGAGTTACCGCAACCACAAGTTTGCTCAACTTTTGGGTTTTCAAACCGAAAGCCGCCGCCCATCAAGTCTTCTGAGTAATCAATCAACAAAGTCTCAACCTCTGGCAGACTGGTTGAGTCACACAAAATCCGTAATGGGCCAAGGTCAACCTGTTGATCCCCCGGTTGCGGACTACTATCAAACCGCAAATCGTAAATTTTGCCAAGGCAGCCGCCCGCTTTGATACTCAAGCGAACATAGTTTGGGTTTGAGGTTTGCCTCTGTTGAAGACGTTGCAGCTCTTTTTGAGCAGCCGGACTAACTTGAAACATTGCTAAACAAAAAAAAGGAAAGCAATTGCTGCTTTCCTATCCTACAGTTTGAATTAGCCAATTTACCGAGTTGTAGCAAAGAGATACCAACTAAAGAAAACTACTTTGCGCGTGAATAGTCATCTTGAAAGCGAATGATGTCATCTTCACCCAGATACTCGCCGTTTTGCACTTCAATCAGAATGAGGGGAATCACTCCGGGGTTTTCGAGGCGGTGAGAGGTACACTGAGGCACATAGGTCGATTGATTGCTGCTGATAATGATTTCTTCATCGCCACAGGTCACTTTTGCTGTGCCTGAAACAACAATCCAATGTTCGCTACGGTGGTGGTGCATTTGCAAGCTAAGACGGTGACCTGGCTTTACTTCGATGCGCTTGATTTTGTAGCCACGCCCTTCTTCTAAGATGGTGAACGATCCCCAGGGACGCAGCTCAGTCGCAGCAATTGGATTCAGATTGCTAGGAGCATCCTTAACACTGTTTCCGGTAAAGCTTTGGGCTTCTTGAAGTTGAACCACAGTTGTCTCCTTAAATGGCAATTGTTGACTTGCTTTCAAATACACATACACGCTTCACAAGTTAGGAGGCGAAACGAGTAACAACATCTAACTAGGGTAAGAGAGGTCACACCCTAGTTTTGTTCCCTACTTGCCGTGTTATTTTCTGGCACACGCACCAGTCACCTAGGGGTTAACCATCGATAATTTTGGTTGATTCCTTCTCTAATGAACTAGGTGCGAGTCATGATCTACATCAATTCTTCACACGCCTAAAATTGTTCTTCGTAACGTTTTAATGTTGGCTGCTAGGAGATACCTTCGCGAAGCGTAGCATTACGGATTACGCAAGATTAAAATCCCAAGTCCGTTATGAACACGTGCGATCCCGCGAGGTGGGAGATTAATAATTTGCCCGCCCAAGTAGAGGGTTGTTGAACTTCCGCCATCTAAATTAAGCGCATCGATCGCCCCCATTTTTACCATCAGTTCCGCAGTCTCACCGAGAGAAGGTCCTGGCCCGTCCAAGCGGTTATGGATGGTCATTAGCAGCAGACGACCATCACCTGTACGAACAACAGTGCTACGAGCTGCCCGTTCATTGATAAATGCGGGACTAAACCCCTCCTGAGCTGCATTCAGCACAATCTGACGATTCTGTACCAGCAACGGGCCTGCCGCAACAATGTTGGGGTATTGACTGAAACCTGTCGGTGCCGTTTGACTCTCCAGCTTAAGTGGCGTACCGATCGCCAAACGCTGAGCCACGCTACCAAACGAACGGGCGACCAAAAGATAGCCGTTTGCAGGAATTGGCACAACCCCACCTGGATTCGCAATGGTTTGTTGAGCCACCACGCGATCTCCCTGGACAGTAATGACCAATTCTTGATTTGAGAGGGTCGTGTAGGTTGCTCCCCAAGTCGGCGTATAACGAGCAATACCCGCTTGCACAAAGCCACTATTGAGATGCGTGATTGGCAATCGTTCTCGCGGAAGAATCAGCGTTTCTTGCAGCACCAGACGGTCGATCAGAATATTAGGGCCATTCCAGGCGATCGCCCCACGCCCTAAAATCGGCCCCGATAACCAACGCCCTTGTTGGCGCACAGCCCCTAACGGTAATTGATTGTTGCGATTAAAGAAGCCACCGTTAATCGCCGCCGCAACCTGATTGCGCCGTGCTGTATCGGCCAGCGTAGCAATTCCCTGCATTTGATTAGAGTTTGGCAGAATTGGAACCACTTGCAAACCAGCCTGTTTAGGGTCTAGCTCTAACCAGGTGACTGGAAACTGAGCCGTATTGAGGGAGATCAGTTGCGATCGCCAGCGAACTCCGGGGGCCCAAAAAATGTCGCGCTCTACCAAAGCATCTGGACGCACATCAATCACAAGCCGGTTAGGATTCGTTAGACTCCAGACCCGCACAGGACGATTGGTGTCGAGCTGAATCTGGGTTTGTTTGCCCTTTGGCACCAGGTTAAACGCTCGAACTGCCTCCGAAAATTGGGGCTTGACTGCCGTAAGGATGGTTGGGTCAATTTGAGCATCCAATATCACAGTTGCCTGGGTTGGCTGCTGGATCGTTTGCCAGGTTGCTGGACGGTCTAACTCCAACACCAGGCGATCGCCCCACGGTTGCACCCCTGCCCGAATTGCCATAATTTGGGTGACCGGGGTATCAATACGCAGGGTTTTGCCCCTAACAGTTAGCCTCCAACCAACCTGCCTGGCCAAGTCTGTAATGTCGAGTAAACGCGCTTGCCCAGTTAAACGCGCACTCAGCTGTTGCATATTTGTGGCAGGTTGAGCGAACCACTGAATCGGCTGAGTTTGCCATTGACGATTTCGGAGTAGCTCAAAACCAAAGGCTTGCCCTAGCGTCGTATCGCTGATGCCATAGCGTAGACCAGCAGACGTTTTCCACTGCCCCCAATAAGCCGGAAGCGATCGCTCATTTAAGATAATCGTCTCGCCTTGAGCCTCTTGATTAGTTGCTGAGTTTAGCGGTTGGCTCATTGAAGGCGAATCTATTTGAGCAAATCCTGGTTGATGGGCAGTCGTCGTCAGCAAGAGGGTCAAACAAACCAAAGTTGCAAGCGGGCAATTACCTAGCGATCGCTGGCGTAAGAAAAAAGTTTGAAACCGTCGTTTTGGAATCACACAAATCTACCGAAAGCGTCCCAGCAATGATGACTTATGATTCACTGACTCTGCCAAAAATCTTCTCTAGGAGACGGCTGGTAGCGCTGTCATGCCTCTCTAGCAGGTGATTTGACACTTTAGAGAGTTGTCATTTCAGCGACCAGCTCACTGAAATGCAACGTATAGACTAACAAAGTCGGAATCGGGAGATGTAAGATGTAAATTCCACAAAGTTTTTAGAGAGTTGAAGATTTCATCACATTTAGCCAGAACTGGTGTAATCTAACCCTCCCTCTTAACTGGCAAGATCCCTTATCCTACGAAGCAAGTCCCGACTGGTGCTTGTTAATTCTCACATTCTAATGCCGCGCAAAGCTTGCTCTATCAAGGCATTTGGGTATGGTGAATCGGGGCGATCGGGGTGTCTGAAACGACAATTTGAAGGTTTAGCCAATTACTGAGCCAAATTTCTTTTGCAAAAGCAAATATAACTCAGTGCCTCTGTTTAAGTGAATCGTAAGCTGTCTCATGGGAAACAAGACTGTGAATCAGGACAATTGGAATCAGGAGTTCAATGCTGGTTACGCCGGACAACCTTGGTTGATTGAGGAACGGGATGCCTGCGGTGTAGGTTTCTTGGCAGACCAAAAGGGAAGACGCAGTCATGAATTGATTCGGCAAGCGTTAGGGGCACTGACTTGTGTTGAACACCGGGGTGGCTGCAGCGCCGACCAAGATTCAGGCGACGGTGCTGGGTTGTTGTCAGCCATTCCCTGGGATCTCTTTTCAGATTGGCTAGCTGAGCAGGGCGTTGCGACATCAGCAGTTGAGCATATTGGCGTTGGCATGGCATTTTTGCCGACTCACGCCGAGGCAGCAAGCTCCGTACGCCAAGTCGTTGAGCAAGTTGTCGTAGCAGAAGGCTTGAAGTTGATTGGCTGGCGGAGTGTGCCCGTCAAGCCTGAAGTGCTTGGCCCGCAGGCGTTAGAAAACCAGCCTTTGATCGAGCAAGTCTTTGTGCAAGCTGACACACTTTCGGGTGATGAGCTAGAGCGTCAGTTATATCTCTTGAGAAAGAGAATCAACAAGGAAGTATCGAACACGATCGCATCAACCCAACTGGATGCAAAACTGTTTGAGAATTTTTACTTCTGCTCGTTCTCCAGCCGCACGATTGTTTACAAAGGGATGGTGCGGTCTGCGGTGCTGGGCGAGTTTTATCTGGACTTGCAACAGCCGACCTTCACCAGTTCATTTGCGGTTTACCATCGCCGCTTTAGCACGAACACCATGCCTCGTTGGCCGCTCGCCCAACCCATGCGCTTGTTAGGTCACAACGGCGAAATTAACACGCTATTGGGCAACATTAACTGGATGCTGGCGCGTCAAGCAGATTTAGCACACGAATGTTGGGGCGATCGGGTTGAGATGCTGAAGCCAACCGTCATCCCAACTAACAGCGACTCTGCCAACCTGGATAATGTTTTTGAGCTACTGGTACATTCCGGACGGACACCTCAAGAAGCCCTGATGATTATGGTGCCGGAAGCGTATCAGAACCAGCCTGATTTGCTAAATCATCCCGAAATTGTTGATTTTTATGAATACTACAGCGGCATTCAAGAAGCATGGGATGGTCCCGCTCTTCTGGCCTTTAGCGATGGCAAAACGGTAGGTGCCACGCTAGATCGTAATGGTTTGCGTCCGGCCCGCTACGTGATCACCCGTGATGGTTATGTCATCGTGGCTTCTGAAGCAGGCGTTGTGCCCGTTGCCGAGTCAGACATTGTTGAGAAGGGGCGACTGGGTCCTGGGCAAATGATTCTGGTAAATCTGGAAAACCATGAAATCCTCAAGAATTGGGAAATCAAGGAACGCGTCGCGAAAATGCACCCCTATGGCGAGTGGCTCAAGAATCGCCAGACCATTGCGCCCCAACCCTTCCCCGATGAGCAAACGCGGCTAGATGAGCAGACCGTTTTACGCTATCAGACCGCTTTTGGTTACTCGGCAGAAGATGTCGAGATGATCATTGAAGAAATGGCTGCTCAAGGCAAAGAGCCGACCTTCTGCATGGGCGACGACATTCCTTTGGCAATTCTATCTTCGCGTCCACGCTTGCTCTACGATTACTTCAAGCAGCGGTTTGCACAGGTAACTAATCCAGCGATCGATCCTCTGCGTGAGAGCCTGGTGATGTCGCTGTCAGTTGCATTGGGCGATCGCGGCAACATTCTCAACCCCTGTGCTGACCTGGCGCATTTGTTAAAGCTTGAATCTCCTGTATTAGGTGACGCTGAGCTAGAAACAATTCGTGGGTCAGGCTTTAAGACCGCGAATCTATCGACGCTATTTGCCGTTTCTAAGGGGCCAGATGGGTTGCAGGAGGCTGTGAATGACCTGTGCCAAAAGGCTGTTGCGGCAGTTCGTGATGGCGTCAAGATTATCGTTTTGAGCGATCGCCTCAACCTGAATGGTGAAGCGGGTGGCATCAGCGCTGATTGCACTTACGTTCCGCCCTTGCTGGCTGTCGGAGCGGTTCACCACCACCTGATCCGTCAGGGGTTACGCATGAAGGCTTCGCTGGTCGTGGATACGGCTCAGTGTTGGAGTACCCACCACTTTGCCTGTCTGATTGGGTATGGTGCTAGCGCCGTTTGTCCCTATCTGGCATTGGAAACGGTGCGTCAGTGGTGGTCTGACAACCGCACTCAAAACCTGATGCAGCGCGGTAAATTGAAGCAAATTTCGGCAACTGCGGCCCAAGCCAACTTCCGCAAGTCGATTGAAGCTGGCTTATTAAAGATTCTCTCTAAGATGGGAATCTCATTGTTAGCGAGCTATCAAGGCGCTCAGATCTTTGAGGCGATCGGCATCGGTGGAGATTTGCTCAACCTCGGATTTTCTGGCACAGCATCGCGGCTGGGCGGGATGAGCATCGCTGAGTTGGCGCAGGAAATTTTATCGATTCACTGCCGCGCCTTCCCTGAGTTGACCGTGAAGAAGCTCGAAAACTATGGCTATGTGAACTACCGCCCCGGTGGTGAGTACCACATGAACAGCCCTGAAATGGCGAAGTACCTGCACAAGGCGGTCACGGGCGTTAGTACTGACCACTATGAGTTGTACAAAAAGTATTTAGAAGAGCGTCCGTTGACCGCATTACGCGACTTGCTTGACCTTAAGAGCGATCGCCCGTCCATTCCCTTAGAAGAAGTGGAGTCAGCAGCAGATATCGTTAAGCGATTCTGCACGGGGGGCATGTCACTCGGTGCGTTATCTCGTGAGGCTCACGAAACGCTGGCGATCGCGATGAACCGTCTGGGTGGCAAGTCAAATTCTGGTGAAGGTGGCGAAGATCCGGTTCGCTTTAACGTGCTGAAAGATGTGGACGCAGCTGGACGTTCTGAGTTGCTGCCACACCTAAAGGGCTTAAAGAATGGTGACACCGCTAGCTCTGCCATTAAGCAGATTGCTTCAGGGCGTTTTGGTGTCACACCTGAGTACTTAATGAGTGCGAAGCAGCTTGAGATCAAAATTGCTCAAGGGGCAAAACCTGGTGAAGGGGGTCAGTTACCTGGCACTAAGGTTAGCTCTTATATTGCACTGCTGCGTCGTTCGAAGCCGGGAGTGACGTTAATTTCGCCACCGCCTCACCATGACATTTACTCAATTGAGGATCTGGCTCAGCTTATTTTTGACCTGCACCAGATCAATCCTCAAGCGCAAGTGTCGGTGAAACTGGTGGCAGAAGTTGGGATTGGCACGATCGCAGCTGGGGTGGCAAAAGCAAACGCTGATATCATTCAAATTTCGGGACATGATGGCGGCACGGGTGCCTCACCGCTCAGCTCGATTAAGCACGCGGGTAGTCCGTGGGAGCTAGGTCTAACCGAAGTTCACCGAGTGTTGATGGAAAATCACCTGCGCGATCGCGTGATTTTGCGGGTTGATGGTGGCATCAAGACAGGTTGGGATGTAATTATGGCAGCCCTGATGGGGGGTGAAGAGTTTGGCTTTGGCTCGATCGCGATGATTGCGGAGGGCTGCATCATGGCGCGGATCTGTCACACCAACAATTGTCCGGTTGGGGTTGCCAGCCAAAAAGAAGAACTGCGGAAGCGATTCCCCGGCACACCGGAGCATGTTGTTAACTTCTTCCTGTTCATTGCGGAAGAGGCTCGCACTATCATGGCGAAGTTGGGTTATCGCACGCTGAATGAGTTAATTGGTCGCGCTGATCTGTTGAAGGTGCGGGAAGGTGTGAAGCTGGCTAAGACTCAGACTTTCAATCTCGATTGCCTGACGAAGTTGCCCGATACCCGTATAGATCGCTCATGGCTACAACATGAGGAAGTGCATGACAATGGGCCGGTGCTGGATAATGAGATTCTGACAGATGCGGAAGTGCAAGCCGCGATCTCAAATCAGAGCAGCGTTAGCAAGAGCTACCCCATTGTCAACACGGATCGGACGGTTGGCGCTCGGATTGCGGGGGCGATCGCGAAGCAGTACGGCGATACAGGCTTCGGTGGTCATCTCACGCTGAACTTCACTGGGGCGGCGGGTCAAAGCTTTGGAGCCTTTAACATTGCTGGTGTGACGCTGCACCTGACAGGTGAATCAAATGATTACGTAGGCAAGGGGATTAACGGTGGTGAAATCATCATCGTGCCGCCCAAAGATGTGACTTACGACCCATCCGAGAATGTGATCATCGGTAATACCTGTCTCTATGGAGCAACGGGTGGCTTCTTGTTTGCCAATGGGCAAGCAGGTGAGCGGTTTGCTGTGCGGAACTCGCTGGGTAAAGCGGTTGTTGAAGGGACGGGCGACCACTGCTGCGAGTACATGACGGGTGGTGTCGTCGTTGTCTTAGGACGGGCAGGACGCAACGTTGGCGCGGGTATGACGGGCGGCTTGGCTTACTTCTTAGATGAAGATGGCAGTTTCCCGGCGAAGGTCAATCCTGAGATTGTGAAGATCCAGCGGGTGATTACTGCTGTTGGTGAGCAACAATTGAAGGATTTGATCCAGGCGCACGCTGAGAAAACGGGTAGTCAGAAGGCGAAGACGATTCTGGAGAACTGGTCGGAGTATTTGCCGAAGTTTTGGCAGGTCGTTCCACCGTCTGAGAAGGATTCGCCAGAAGCTAATCCTGATGCGACGAGTGATGCGGATAAGGAGTTAGCTGTTAAGTAGCAAGGGCGATCGCGCTTGTTTTTAACTGCAGTTTCAACAAGGGGGAGTTTCGGCTTCCCCTTTTGTTTTTTGAAGTTTAGGTAGGAATGGCAAGGGGGGCTGGATTTGGAAGTTCATCCCCAAGAGTTGCTGGCTTGGAATGAAATGAGTTGCTCTTGGAGGAAGCCTTTTTGATGGGAGTGAAGCGAAGATTTGGGGGCGGCGGAGCCGCAAGATCGGGGGACTTCCCCCCGCGCCCCCGCTCGTAGGGGACTCACTCCCCTACAACCCCCGCAAGGTGGTATCGGTGGGTGTTGAATGGTGAGTTAGTCAAATGGTACGGGTCACAGGTTTGGCACTTTGATCGCTGACAGAGGACACGGGTGAGGTGAGGCGGAGGTTACGAAGCCGATCGCCCTGTCGTTTGCCTGAAGAACTTGGCAGTGTGAATGATTCGCGAGAGCGGTCTGATCTTAGAAATCGCTTTCTGTTAGGAGTGCAAGATGTGGTTTAAGCCTGCGCAGCAGGGTTCCTACTCCACCCTTAACTCCTTTGATCAAACACTCGGACTAGCAACACCTTCCGGAGGGGAGGCGAGGGGAAGCGGTCGTCCCTTCGTGGGGGTTTGGGGGCGACGCCCCAAGGATTGCTGGCTCGGAAAAATAGCTCTTAGAAACAGCCTTTTCTATTAAATTGAGTGAAGCTTTGAGGACAGCGGAGCCGCTAGACTGAGAAGCTTCTTGAGCCTTATGCAGTAAAAAAAGAACCTTTAGCGGACAAGATTCGCCGCATCTACACGCTCAACCAAACGCCCGTCTTCCATGTACACGATGCGATCGGCAATATCTAGAATTCGGTTGTCGTGCGTCACCAGCAAAATAGTGCAACCTTGCTCCTTGGCAAGTTTTTGCATCATCTCAACAACATCTCGGCCTGATTTTTTATCAAGCGCAGCGGTGGGTTCGTCTGCCAAAACGATCTTGGGGCGACTCACAAGCGCACGAGCGATCGCAACCCGTTGTTTTTGCCCACCCGATAATTCTTCAGCGTAGTAATCGACTCGTTGACCTAACCCAACTTCTTCTAAAATCTCAGTCGCTAGCTGATCCATATCTTGCTTGAGGTAATGCTCATGCAACTCCAGGGACATCCGCACGTTTTGTTTAGCTGTCAAAAAAGACATCAGGTTATGTGCCTGAAAAATATAGCCAATGTTGCGGCGAATCTCCGTTAGTTGTTGTTTACTCGCACCGCAGATCTCCTGGTCTAAGATTTTTAAGCTCCCTTCTTGCGCCGATCGCAGTCCTCCCATGAGAGTTAGCAGGGTGGTTTTAGCTCGACCATAAGAATGCCCTCCTAGGAAGAAGATTTTGGAGATGAACGGGTTTGTTGCACGGCTTGTCGTAGTCGTTCTATCAGATGTTCGTTGTCAGGAATTAGGTAATTCCCTGAAGGGCGACGAATCAGA
>DVDV01000190.1 GCA_015296075.1 Leptolyngbyaceae cyanobacterium M33_DOE_097
ATCTGCTCGAGTAGGTGCTGTTGGCGTTCGCTTAACTGGATAGCGAGGGCGTAAGGGGTCGGCATGGTACAAGAACTGCTGGATTTTAGACATCAGTTCTATTCTAGCTGTCTAACTACTCTTGCCTTCATGCACTAGTGCAAGCCTTTTCGCAATCTGGAGTGGGTCGCGCGAGCTACCAATCCAGCTGAAATGTCAGATCTAACTCCAGCCTTTGTTTGGGATTCACTGGTGTTGCCAACTGTGTGATGACGGTGGATCGAAGGGAGTTGACTCTAGCCAGGCGGTTTAGCGTTTGGTCGAAGCCCTTGCACCTTGCCCTAGCGATCGGGCGATCGCGATCGAGTCAAGCTGACTTTTAAGAACATGACATTCAGAGCTAGCCTGAGAGACAACATCTCGAACAGTCCTATTTCTTGGGAAACCTAACTTAACACTTCACAAATTGATTCGTTTCTTGCAGGTTAGCTCTGATACCTTGATGAGATTTCGTCACTTTCTTATAGTTTCCTATCTTTCTTTTATTTTTTTATGCGCCCCTGTAAGCCTAATGTTTTTGATTTATCTGTTTAATTTACTTCAGTTAAACATCAAAGTAGAACTCCTTTAAAGCACTGACTAAGAGTTAGAAAACGATGGCTTAGGGCTTTTGTTGTTGTTCGATTTCAAGTACACTATATTGAGTTTCATCCAGCGAATACAGGGGCCAAGAACACTTTATGTTTCGGTAGCCCCTATTTTTTATCCTTTATTTCTATCGAAAATCAGTATCAATAAGATTTCTCCAAATCATTGCCTAGCTTGAAAAAAGCAGCTTTGAAATACAGAATTAATGACTTTGTATGTCTAACCTGACTCAAGATTTAGTAGAAGAGAATAAACTTTGAAAAAACAATAAAAGGAAGTTCTATTTTTTGGATAATTAGTCTTTAAGCTGAATATTTTTGCTCTAATTCCAGCCATTTAGCCATTTTGTTTTGAATGTAAATAAAGATTTTTAGGGTTGATGGTATAAAAATTGGCAAGAAATCGCAAACTGCGATCGCCTCAACTCAACGCTAAAAAATCAGTTTTAGATCCTGCTTCAGTCCAGTCATCCAATCTTATCAACCACTAAAAGTATGATCTTTGCAAAAAATATTGCTTTAGGTTTGGCTTAAAGTTGAGTTTTCTAATTTGGTTTCGGTATATCTAATCCAATCAATTTTTGAGTTAAAGAAGACAGCTCTTTAGGTCTGTCGCTGTGGTAACCAAACACGATTGATAAAGAGATTCTTTAATTTGTTTTAGCAAAAGTACTACTTTTCTTCTTGGTGATCAAACCATCGCTTGTTTGTGCCTTGCTCGTGATTCAATCGGATTTAACCTAAACTTTCGTCTCAGGAAAATACCCTTCTTTCAAGCAATTTGTAAATCCCTTATTTACACGAGAAAAGCGTTATCCCCCCACCAGGTATAAGGAAAAACAAGTAAAACTGAAACTATTGAGAGAATGCACCTTTAAAGATGAAGGTTACCAATTGTGAGGTGGCCTTAAAAACCAAAAGTTGCCATTTCAAGTTGCCCTCCTGTCCTTAAAATTGCAGTTTCAAAAGATAAAGTTTCTGAAATGGCAGGATTGATGGGAAACCCATAAGCAACAGGGCTGCGGCTGTTAATAGCAGGCTTTCTCTCTATGCTTTGATTCTCCTGCGGCGCATTCAAGCTGACACGGTTCTCGTGCTGTACCAGGCTTTTCACAACTCAGTAGCGATGTCGCTAAAACAGGGCTTTCAATACTGATCGTCAAGAAGATGCGATCGTTTCTAATTCTGCGAGTAGGATATGGGCGACCGTTACAGTAGTCTTGGTTGCGATGAACGTTGCCACTCCTCAAAAAACACTCCACGAATTAGCGCATCAACTGCAGGTTGAGTTAAGAGCAACGGCCTGCGTGGCAAATATTGCGGCTCTGTCGATCCAATGTGCGATGAAACAGGGCGCTTTGCTCGTCTTAATGCAATACCCACCCACGTTTGAGTTTGGCGATCCACAGGAGCTTTTTGCCGTTATGGAACGGTTGATTCTCGCGATCGCACCGCAATTTGTCAGTTCTTCGCTTGACCTTGACAAGCCCTACTGTACAAAAGTTCGGCTGTATCTTAAGTCAGAAGCTCAACCCCGGCCGATTGCAGCTCACACTTTTGCTTATGGGCCATCGGTTGCAGGTTCAACGGTTGATTCCGACGATAGCGAAACGGCTGCATTGGGAGTGCCAGAAATCGATCCAGCGGGTAGAGGCAAAAGTTTAAGCGAGGACGCTGACCCAAACCCACGACCGACTGATAATGAGCCAACTTTTGACTCGGCGATCGCACTGTTTAACCTGGAAGAAGAGGAACCAGAACCGGAATTAGAAGAAGCTGACTCAAACTGGCCTGCATTTCTGCAAGGGCGATCGCTATGGGTCCTAACCGCCCTCGGTGTCAGCGCTGTTTCCTTTGGGGCTGGCATGCTATTGATTACCTTTCCCTGTGTTTTTGGGCGGTGTGAACCGATTCAAATGGCTACCGAACTGAGTCGTAAATCGAGCCGATCGCTCGAAAAGGCGGAGTCTAATCGAGATCTAATCGCATTAAAACAACAATTCAAAGAAACAGATCGACTGCTGAGCAAAGTCCCCCCCTGGTCTGCCCAAAGCACCCAAGCCAGAGGAATTCAGCAGAGCAACCAGATTCGCAAGCTAGAGGTTGAGAAGTTACTCAAAGCCGAGACCAAAGCCAGTGAAGCGCAACAAAAAGGGCAAGTTGTTCCCCAACCTGTCGCGAGCTGGCAACAGGTGCGATCGCTGTGGGAAGCCGCCATTGCTGAAGTGGAAGTGATACCTGCCTCTAGCCCCAGCTATGAACTGGCTCAAAAGCGATTAACCAATTATCGGGATGGTTTGGCGATCGCCAAGCGGTTACTAGAAGAGGAGCAAACCGCTCAAACACACATTAAGTCTGCCAAAGGCGCAGCTCAAAAGGCAGAAGCGCGGCAAGGACTGGCGCAAACCCTAGACCAATGGCGGGCGGTGCAAGTGACCTGGCAAGTTGGCGTGAACAAGCTGCTGCAAGTATCCAACACAACGACGGCCTACTCTGAAGCGCAAACTCTGCTCGCCAGTTACAACGCGAAGTTGGCAGAAGCTCGCGATCGCGTTACCCGTGAGGAAACTGCGCAAACCGCTTATGCACAGGCCAATCAACTTGCCCAGGTTGCTCAAAGTGCAGAAGCTCAAAACCAATGGTCGCTGGCGGTGATCAACTGGCGCAAAGCCCTTAGCTCAGCCCAGCAAGTGCCCCAGGGCATGCCGCAGTACGAAGCCGCCCAAGCTTTGGTAGCACCCTACACGCAAGCCCTCGCCAACGCCGAAAAGCAACTGAAAAGCGCGATCAAATTGCAACAGGCGCAGAGTGACATCGCGCGGGTCTGTGAGGGCACGCCAAAAACGTGTAGTTTTCTCGTCACTCAGTCGGTGATTCGCGTACAGTTTACGCCGACCTACGAGCAAGCGATGCGTAATGCCTTTGCCGCCGGACAAACTGGAAATCAGGGTGCTGTTGGCGGCGCACTTAACCACATTGATGGGCTGCGGACTGCATTACAGGCGATCGCAAATAACTCTGGCATCCCCGTTGAAGCGGTTAACGCTGAAGGCACTGAGATTGTTTGGGGGTTTAACCCAGGAGGCTAGTAGTCTACGGCGTAAGTTTGTCTATACTTTATGGCTTTCGTCATTAATTATTCGTGAATGATTAATCGCCAATGACCTGTAACGAACAGAAATGGAATGCGAAGCATTTGATCAACTATTCACACCTGTAGGGGCACGAAAAAATCCGTTTCACCCGGCTAATTTCTCCTTCATTTCAGAAAAACCGCTAAAACTCCTTGAAGTTTCAGCTTATATGTAGTGTTTTGTATCACTGTGTACAAAAAACTAGGAACAAGATCGGTTTAAGTGATCGGATATACCATTCTAGTAAAGCCGCTTTGGTTACGCCTTTTCAGCGGCATCTCCTACTCTCAACACTATGGTCGTACTTGCACCTGATAAATCGCTTGCATCCGTCTTTCGGCAACTGTCAGGGGGTGCTTTTCCCCCGATGGTTGAGTCGTTTGAGCGTGGTAAAACTATCTTTTTTCCAGGAGACCCAGCAGAGCGAGTTTATTTCCTTCAAAAAGGCGCTGTCAAGCTTTCGCGGGTTTATGAGGCAGGTGAAGAAATCACTGTTGCTCTGTTGAGAGAAAATAGTGTGTTTGGAGTCTTGTCGCTGTTAACGGGCAACAAATCAGACCGTTTTTATCATGCGGTTGCTTTTACCCCCGTTGAATTGCTCTCCATTCCGATTGAACATATGGAGAAAGCGCTGAAGGAAAATCCTGACCTCTCAATGTTGCTGCTGCGGGGGCTTTCTTCTCGGATTTTGCAGACCGAGATGATGATTGAAACCCTGGCTCACCGAGATATGGGGTCGCGCTTAGTCAGTTTTCTCTTAATTTTGTGTCGTGACTTTGGGGTACCCACTCCAACTAACGATGGTGTGACGATTGATCTGAAGCTGTCGCACCAGGCGATCGCAGAGGCGATCGGGTCTACCCGCGTTACGGTGACGCGCTTACTGGGTGATCTGCGGCAAGACAAAATGATTTCAATTCACAAAAAGAAAATCACCGTCCACAATCCGGTCACGCTCAGCCAGCAGTTTACTTAATTGACCAGCGAGCCATTTTGCTTATCGTTTTGCCCAGGGGATGTGTCTGGGCTTTTTTCTGGCTGATTTTTAGAATTTGCCGTCCGGTGTAATTGATTTCTAAAAAACCGAGCAATACCCTACCCGTTTAGGGATAATGATTGAATCTGCAATTTGGCGTGGATCAATCCACAATGGCTAAGCAAGCAAGTTTAACGGAAGACGTGAGAGATTGGGTCTGGCGCTACTGGTTGCCAGTGCCACTCTACCCCTATGGTAGACGGCGCACCCTCAGACGCGAGGTGGTGCAAGACACAATCTGGACGTTTGACCAGCTCCAAGGCATTTTGTATGTGACAGTGCCGATTCGCATGACAGTGGTTAAGTTAGAGGCAGGCGGCCTGCTGGTCTATGCCCCGGTTGCGCCGACCCGCGAGTGTTTGCGCCTGATGCAAGAGTTGGTCGCGGTGCATGGCGACGTGAAATACATCATTTTGCCGACCGTCTCTGGACTTGAGCATAAAGTATTTGTCGGGCCTTTTGCCCGCGCCTTTCCGCAAGCACAGGTATTTATCGCTCCTAACCAGTGGAGTTTTCCGTTGAACTTGCCGTTGACGTGGCTGGGTTTTCCCCGCGATCGCACGTTCCCCCTGCCAGCCAGCAGTGAAGACGCCCCCTTTGGTGATGAGTTTGACTATGCCACGCTAGGGCCGATTCAGTTAGGGCTGGGTCAATTTGAAGAAGTGGCTTTTTATCATCGGCGATCGCAATCGTTACTCGTGACTGACTCGGTTGTGTCAGTACCGGCTGAGCCGCCGGCAATTGTGCAGCTTGACCCCTACCCGTTGCTATTCCACGCGAAAGAAAGTGCGACGGATGTGGTGGCAGACACGCTCGAAAATCGCCGCAAAGGTTGGCGACGGATTGCGCTGTTTGCCTTTTACTTTCGGCCCAGTGCGTTAAGTGTTGTGCCCTTTGGCAAATCGGTGTTGGATGCGATGAAAGCGGGCGATCGCTCTCGCAAAGCCTACCTGGGCTGGTATCCCTTTGCGTGGAATCCCGGTTGGGAGCGATCGTTTGAAGCGCTGCGTGGCGGCGGGCATCTATTTGTTGCGCCCATTTTGCAAACTCTGATTCTCAATCGTGCCCCCGAAGAAACATTGGCCTGGGCCGATCGCGTTGCCCAGTGGAGGTTTCACCGGATTTTACCCTGCCACTTTGAGGCACCAATTGAAGCAAACCCAGCTCAATTTCGTCGCGCGTTTCACTTTTTAGAAGCCGAGTCACCCAGCGAAGCAACCTACCCGCTGCCTGCCGAAGATTTTGGCTTACTCAAAGAGCTTGAAACCGCTCTTAGCAAAAGTGGCATTACCCCACCCGTAAAACGGTAAAAGCCTGAAGCGAAGGACGCGCGATCGCGGATTGTTTAGTCAATCACACATTTAGCAACGACATAGAATAAAAGCAACGATAGACGCGGTAGCTTCGCCGACAAACCCAATGATTCAGGCTAAACCTCGGTTTCTCAGCTTTGAAGAGTATCTGTCCTACGACGATGGCACAGAGAACCTGTATGAGCTGTTTAACGGAGAGCTAATTGAAGTGCCACCAGAGTCAGGCTTGAATATCGAGATTGCAAACTTTTTGTTCTCGCTTTTTTTGCCAATTGTTGGACATCGGCGACTCAGAGGGCATGGTTTAGAGCTTGAAGTTCGGGGAGAACCGAAAAATCGCTACCCAGATTTGACCATCATTCGGGAAGAGCAGGTTCAACGGCTCAAGCAGCGAAATACAATTCGGCTTAGTATGGCTCCTCCCCTGCTGGTAGTGGAGGTCGTGAGTCCGGGAGAGATACAACGCGATCGCGATTACATTGCCAAGCGATCGCAGTATCAAGACCTGGGCATTCCCGAATATTGGATTGTCGATCCCCAAACAAAGACGATCCTGGTGCTAGAACTAGTGGAATCGGTTTATCGAGAAGCTGAGCCATTCACGCTCGCGGATAAAGTGCGATCGCCCCAGTTTGGCGAATTGAATGTCAGCGTGTCAGACATTTTGGGAGCGGGTTGAAAGATGCGATCGCCCCTGGAGAAAACGAAGCGAAAACAGTCAAGGGTGTGGCTGTTTTCCGGGAAGCAGATGAAGGTGATTTACCAGAATTAAGTTGGCAACTGGGGATGTATCGCTAACGACAATCACAATAACCCTAGCTCTTTCAAATTGTTGATATCTTCATGCAGATCCTCAACATCATAGTGAACATAGAGGTTGCGACTAGCAAGGAGTGTCTGAAATTCTAGTTGCGGCATGCCAAGTAGACGACTTGCTTTGCCAAGCGTCAATTTCTCGCGCTGAAATAACAACAGCACTAGCTCTTGTAGGAGTTCGGCTTCAGAAAGCCCAGAAGCTTGAACTAATTCATCGGAGATTATCAGACTCATTGTAGGAAGTAGTAAGGAGCCTATTTTGAGTATAGCGATCACATCCTAACAACTCTCCCCCGGTTGCTCACACGCGCCGATGCTGACCCAACTGGTTGAGCCATCCGCCCAGTGTTCTTTTTTCCAGATGGGGGCGTTGTGCTTCAGCGTGTCGATCGCAAACTTACACGCTTCAAACGCTTCGGTGCGATGGGGACAGCCAACGGCAACCAGTACGCTAATTTCACCGACACTCAACTTACCAACCCGGTGATGAATAATGACATGGGTTACGTCTGACCAGGTTTGACGAATTTGCGCCGCAATGTGTTGAAAAACGCGAATCGCCATTGGTTCGTAGGCTTGATATTCCAGGCAGGTGACTGATCGCCCCTCAGTGTTATCACGCACCATGCCACTCATGACTACGATCGCGCCGTTTGCCGAGTCATCTGCTAAGGCATAGACCTCATCGAGAGAAAGCGGGGCAAGCCGAATCGCAAATGAATCACCCGGAAAATGAGCAGGCGTTTGCGTCTGTAATGAGTTCAGTTCAACGACCATAGATTGCTACCCACTTTTCCCCCATATTACGAGAATTAGTTTGGACTCGCTTAGGCAGCAAGGAAATGAGCAGCGTCAGAAAAGGGGAAGCAGCCAACTAGAGAAAAACAATTCTCCTCACTAAATTTTCATAACTGAGAATTGCAGAAATTCTTGTGTGTGTAGTCAAATCGATACAAAGGCAGTAAGGGGAGTGCGTTGAAATAATATCCCAGTGGTGCGGTAGGGGCGTTAGCGTAGCCCTAGCGAAGCCATGCCGAAGGCTATTGCCAAAGGCTATATCGCCATTCGCCCTTACAGGTTTTCGGTATTGGTACAGTATTTATCTGCAAGTCCCTAAGGTATGTGCAGCGCCCAACAGCGGCAACCTTGATCCGCAACTATGTATTGGATTTTACATAAAAGAACGATGGAGTTACGGTAAAACCCTCCAACTGTATGAGGGCATCTCTACAAGTCATTTGTCAAAATACCGTCTAGTGATCCGATGGATTCGTTAGGAGAGGTATCAAATCATGATTGATCCAAGTGTTTGCTCAGATGCAACGCTTACAGGCACATGGGGAAACTTTACCTGGCGTGTCTTTAATGCCCTGACTCGTCCTGAACGGATCATTCCGTTGCTCTGTATTTGGAGTTTACTGCCCTGGTTTATTCGCCCGATTCGGCGGAAAGGCTTTGTCAGCAGCATCGGTGTAGGGCTGTTAGTACTGTATCTCGGAGTCGTCTCACCCAAAGGGATTGCCGCTGGTAACAAGCTGCTGACCTTTCCCTTGCCATCCGACCCAGGCTCGCAAGCAGATGCGATCGTGATTTTAGGCAGAGGCCCAGAATTGCGAGAAGCGCGTGTCAAGATCGCTGAAGAACTGTGGCGTGAGCAGCGATCGCCCCTGATTTTTGCGAGTGGTCGGGGTGATGCGTTAGAAATTGTCGATGATTTGATGGCGCAGGGCGTTCCTTCGTCGGTGGTGGATGGAGAACCTTGCTCTCGCACAACCGAAGAGAATGCTCAATTTACGGCGGCACTGCTACAACCCAAAGGCGTGCATCGCATTTTGTTGGTGACGGATCCACCGCACATGCTGCGATCGCTGTTAACCTTCCGCAGTCTTGGGTTTGAAGTCGTACCTCATCCCAGTCCTTTACCCTACTATCTGGCTGGCAAGCAAAAAGCCTTCCTGATCTTTCGCGAGTATTTAGGCATGGCAAGCTATGGCGTGATGGGGCGATTCTTCCCACGCGAGTCTACTCAACCTGTCGCCACGACACCAACGCCACCCGCTTTCGAGCAAAACCCCGCGTAATCTCAGCCGGGCAAATGTGACAGAACTTTAAGGTGATTCGGCTTGAGATTTTCGTCAGTGCTGTCACCGATTGAGTTACACTTTTCAAGCAATTAGTTTGGCTTTTAGAGGCTTGATGAAATGGCGATCGTAGACTCAAAAGGGCGGTTGTTCGGCAAGGTCAATATTCTCGACCTGGGGGCTGTGCTGGTCATTTTGGCTGTTATTTTAGGGGTGCTTTTACCCAGCACGACAGGCGTTGCCCAACTTGGCTCAACTGTGAAGCCAGTTGAATTTGATGTCGTTGTGCGAAATCTTTCCCCCAAAGGCCCGGTAGCCCCAATCAAAGCCGGAGATAAAACCAAACTGGTGATTCGTAACCAACCATTTGGTGAAGTGACGGTTGTATCTGTCCAACCAATGCCACGCAATGTTGCCGTGCCTCAGCCAGATGGGACTGTGAAAGCTTTGCCTGACCCTCGCCCAGAAGCGCAATACGGGCAAGAATATTACGTCACCTTAGCAGGCGATGCGCGGCTGACTGAGGATGGTCCCATTTTGGGCAACAATAAACTCAAGCAAGGGGTGCAAGTTGAGTTAGAAGGATTCAACTACAACTATCCCAACTTATACGTTCACAACGTGCGAGTTAAGGAGTAGCCTCTTCTCGCGAACTCACGACTGCTTTTGCAGGCGTCAAAGAATTTTCCAAATCTGTGGGGTCGATCGCCCCACTTTTTTTTAGTTGCGCCTCAGCGATCGCCTTTGGCTTGAGATACAAGTTTTCAACGACGACCGACACACCCGACACCCACGGCGGCAAAATCAACGCCCCCAAAACCCCCAAAGTCTGAGTTCCGGCAATTACGGTCAGCAACATATAGAGCGGTGGCAGCTTTACTGAAGAACCCACTACCAACGGGGTCAAAATGTTGCCTTCCAGGTTTTGCACAATCACAAATAAAAGCAGCACCCAGAGCCAGACCAAGCCACCTTCTGAAACTGCCACCACCACCGCTGGAATCGCCCCTAAAATCGGCCCCACAAAAGGAATTAGATTCGTGACACCCGCAATCAAGCCGAGCGCCAGAGCAACCTCGGTCATGCCTAAAATGTTTAACCCCACCGTGATCACCACCGCCAGGATCGCGGACACCAAAACTCGCCCCTGAATAAACCCAGCCATTCGCTTTCCCACAGGACCTAACTGGTCTTGCAGGCGATCGTTCCACGGGTAAGGTGCCATTTGGATTAAGCCATTCAGCAGCGATTTACTGCCTGTCAGCATGTAAGCCGATAACAAGACCACCAGGATCAGACTTAAAAAGCCGCCCACTAAACCCTTCGTCAAACCGACCGATCGCAGGACTAACTGTTGACTCGATCGCAAGCCCCAGTCAGCGATCGCCTGTGGGTTAATCAGTTGAGTAATGAAGTCACGTTGCTCAACATTGACCCGTGATGCCAGATCGCGCACCCAGTAGTAAAGCGCTTCTGAATAAACGGGAACCTGGCTGATCAGGTTTTCGGTTTGCTCAACCACCGTGGGACCAATCAGCAGGCCAAACCCGACAAAAACTGTGGTTAAGCTCAAATAAACCAGCAACACCGCTGCCCATCGCGGCAAACCCCGCCGCTCAATGTAACCCACTGCCGGGGCGAGTGTCACCGCCAATACCACCGCTGTCATGCTGAGAATAATCAGGTCTTTGAGGTGCCAAAACAGCAAAATTAGCAGCACCACAATCGAGATGCTAAAGATGCTAGGGAGTGAGACAGTGATGCGCTGGTTAGACATAGGGCAAAAATCGCGAAGCAGTGATAGACGGTGGTTCAGACTGACAAAATAGGAGTCTGGCAATCCAGGCGATGTTTCCAGGTGGGGGCGATCGCTCTTTCTATTAAAACTGTGAAGGGTTAACCCAACTTGTTAATTTGCAGCCACAGGTGCCAAAAGCAAGATGTAACAGAACTTAAATGTAAGTATGTATAGAAAAAATGTCCTATCGCAAGAGCTACATCACTCTTGTTTGCTTGGCCCTGGTTAAAAGGACGTTGGTGATTCACTTGCTTAGATCGCGAGATGCCGCCTGAGAAAACTTTCTAGCGTCTCGAACTTAAACCCATACACCGCTTCAACCCGTTGCACTTCTTCGTGGGTGCAGTAGAATTCGTGGGCGAGTAAAGTTCGCAAGGTGCCTAGATTTTTTTGAGCTTTGGAATTGAACAAGCCCAGCAGATTCCGAATGCCATCTAAAGCCAGTAAGGGTGGATTGATCAGCAAAGGTTCACGATTTAACAAAGCCCCAAAGATTTTAGGAATATCTCTGCGCCGCAAAATCTCAGGCCCACCTACCGCAAAAATCTGATTGTGAGCTGCCGCGATCGCCGCTGAATCAATGGCTACTCTAGCCAGGTCATCGGTGCTGACAATTGATGTACGACTATCCGGATCTCCAATTAACAGATAAATGCCCGTTCGACGAAACTGCTCGGCCAGGGGCAGCAGATTAGAAGAAAACCCCGACGGACGCAAGATTGTGTAACGCAGGCCAGATTCTTGTAAGTACCGCTCAACGGCACGTTTGGCCTTAAATGTTGGAGCATCGTCATAGGGGCGATCAGCCCCTAACACAGAAATAAAGGTGAAATGCTCCACTCCGGCGGCTTTGGCTGCATCGATCAAGTCAATATTGGCCCGATAGTCCACATCTTCAGGGCTATCGCCTGAGCCGTGGGCACTAATGACGTATCGCACACCCTGGCAGGCTTTTTGAATGTCACGATCGCTCTTCAGGTTGCCGATAAAGATCTCTGCCCCGCGCTCCTCTAACTCCCGATAAGACGAGGTCAACCGCACAAAGGCTCGTACAGGAAGACCGCGATCGCGCAACAGCCGGACAATGCGACGACCTAAACCGCCAGT
Source organism: Leptolyngbyaceae cyanobacterium M33_DOE_097 (assembly GCA_015296075.1). Taxonomy (GTDB): domain Bacteria; phylum Cyanobacteriota; class Cyanobacteriia; order Leptolyngbyales; family Leptolyngbyaceae; genus DSRU01. The sequence continues at coordinate 11,912 of DVDV01000190.1, forward strand.
AGCACCAGTGACTAAATACATAACGCTTGTGGAGAGGTTACTAACCTCATACTAGCGTTTGTTTCTTAAGACGCTCTTATGCCCAAATATAGGGGATTTGAGGACTCTCTCTAAAGAAATAGACCGACTGATTTAGCTACTAACTCTAATGACTTTAGTTTGAGTTGCAAAGCCTGGGCAGCCGCTTAAAAAATTAACGACCCAATGCAAATTATTAATTTTGGTTTCTTACTTGGCGAGCCAGATCCAACAGTTGTTCCCACCGTTTTTGTAACTTTTTGGGAGTTAATTTGAGTTCTCGAATAATTTCTTCATCCGTTGCCTGCGATCGCTTGAGTTCGATCAAGCGGCACTGCTCAGGGTTTAAGGTCTGCCAAAAGGTCTGCCACTGCTGCCCTGCCAAGCCCAAGTTTTGGTCTAAATCAGCACCTAACCACTGGTGTACTAGCTTCCAGTTGTGCGACAGGGTAAACCGCTCGACGTGGTACTTAAAGCGCTGTTGCAGGTAATCGCGTTGACGCGGAGTTAAACCAAGAATCTCGTCAATTTCTGGAGCCGATAAGTCTTGTAACTTCAGCACCAAATAATTCACACAGTCAGTTTGACCCTGGGACTCTAGATAGGCGACCAACTCAGACACAACGCGATCGCGCAAGACCGCTTCTGAAGAAGAATCAACCGAGTCTGCCACCATCTGTTCCCGCACTTGTTGGGCGATCGGGGTGCGGTTGTGGGCTTCGGCGTCTTCTCCCTTGGGTGACTCTAGCGCCTGCTCAATATCAACCGACATCTCTAAAGGTTGCCGCTGCCCAAACCGTTGCGCCCGCAACACAATCAATTGCTGGCTTTGCCCACCGGGGAGAGAGATGCGCCGCTTGGCATATTGCTCGGTAAACGCCATGTATTCCGCCAACTCCAACCGTGTGCGGGGTTGGTAGGTTTCTCCCAGTTCGTTCTCGCGCCGAAAGGCTTTTAGCGACTCACCATAGAAAGCTTGCAAAAAATCTTCAATCAGGTTGTAGCGAGCCTGAAACCCAAGCTGTAACCGAGTCGGTGCAACATACCGATAAATCATCGAGCCGAGCGTGCCGTGTAGCTCAACCCGTCCGCGGCGAGACCCCAGACGGTAGTAGGTCAAGCATTTTTGTAACCGATGCCGTGCCAGTGAGACTTGCCACGCTGAGCCTTGCCCGGAAGCCTGAATCCGCCCGCTCTTTTGACAAATGCGCTCTACCTCGGCGGCAATTCTACCCGCTAAATTTTGAATTGAGCCTTCCGTCGCCTTTAGCTCTGCCTTTAAGTCGAGCGTCAGCATCTCGACTAAGGCTTTTAACTCCATTAGGTCGCCCTTACCCGTCGCATCGTTGCCCGTTTCGGGTGGTGGAGATGAACCTTCTGTTGGTTTGACTGAGGCTGCTGGGTCAACAGAAGCAGATTCAGAACAGGGAGAGTTGAAATCGACATTCATGGTAGTGCACACAGACATAAGAAGAACAGCGTAGGTAGAGGTGGAAGCGAATTTCGATTTTTCTGTTAAGAGGAAATATTTTTCAATCCTAACTAACGATCCAAAACGCAGGGTGATGTAAGAAACCCCTAAAGAATCTGAAAAACCTCATTCAAACTTCACAATTTTTATTCGGTTAAGTCTGGCTACACTGCGATGGCGACCGACTTCGGGTAACCCTGCTGACTGCTATGGCAGTTTTTCAGGTGGTTGCCGGATCGGGTTTAAGTAGCAGCGTATGGAGCATGTAGAGCACGGTAGGTAAGCCGATTAAAAAAGGCAAGAGAGGTCTCAGTTTGAGCTAGAAATGGCTACTTTAGGCCGACAGATTGGCAGAAATCGGTAGTGGACAGTTTACCGAGTGACTCCATCGGTCTGAGCAACCCATGCTTTTGCCTCTTCCCATCCTAGACCTCGCCGAAGAATAATTGGTTCCTGATCGGTTAAATCTAAGATGGTAGACACCTGATAGCCCGGTTCGGTGTCGGTATCGATGATCAGGTCTACCATTTTTTCGAGGCGATCGAAGAGGTCAAACCGCGAGATGGGGCGACCCTTACCTTCGCGATCGCCGTTGCCATCCTCATCCAATAACGGTGCTGAGGTTGAAATAATCGGATTTTCGAGAGCCGCTAACAACATCTGGCAGAGCGCATGATCAGGCACACGAATTCCTGTTGTGCGGCGTTTGGGACTCATCACCAGACGGGGCACCAGCTTCGTCGCAGGCAACAAGAACGTGTAAGGCCCTGGGATCAAACGCCGCATAATGCGATAGGCGCTGTCACTCACGACGGCATACTGGGCGATATTGGACAGCGACGGGCATAAAAATGTTAGGGGCTTTTCGTTAGAGAGTTGTTTAATCTGGCGCACCCGATCGATCGCCCGTTTATTGGTCAAATCGCAACCAATTGCATAGACCGTATCGGTTGGGTAAAGCATTACAGCACCACTGCGGAGGCTATCGAGAATCTCGTCAACGCTCCGTTGTTGAGGGTTTTGAGGGTGAAGGTTATAAATCTTAGCCATAGTAAATTTGCGATCGCATCTTAAACAGGAAGCAACGGGAAAAATATTCAGCAAACGGCACAATGGAAAATGAGAGGTTAACTGCCATCCGCAAGAAGCTCTCACTTGCCATACTTGCCTCACCGCGTTTTGCTTAATGCTTTCAAGCATAAACAGGCATAACCGTTTAGAGCGGCAAGATAATCGGCTTGTAAGAGGGCACGGCTTGCCTCCATCTTGCTATCGATGAAGTGACCGCACTAATTTTTCATCCTTACCCACTATGCCAAAAATTGCCTATCTAGAATGCCCAACCGGAATTGCCGGAGACATGTGTTTGGGTGCCCTAGTAGATGCAGGGGTGCCCCTGAGCTATTTAACGGAGCAACTGGCAAAACTCGAAATCGCGGCTGAGTATAATCTCTGGGTTGAAGAGGTGCGTCGAAGTGGGCAACGGGCAACCAAACTTCACGTTGAGATGTTGACCTCTGATGGCCTGATTGAAGAATTGTCTCAAGACGAAGCGCTTGAGACTCCAGCAGGGCACAGTCACAGCAGCCATTCCTTTGAGCATCATTCTAACCACAAGCATAGTCACGCTCACAGCCATAGCCACAGCCATAGCCATAGTCACAGTCATCACTCCCCCGCATTTGAAGCTTCAAAGGGCACTCACGCGCATGGGCACGGTGCCACCCGCTGCTTACCTGAGATTGAACAGCTGATTCAAACGGCGGGACTACCGGAACGAGTTGAAGCGTGGAGTTTGGCTATTTTTCGCAATTTGGCTGAGGCCGAGGGGTTTGTGCATGGCATTTCGCTAGAGCAAGTCCATTTTCACGAGGTGGGCGCAACCGATGCGATCGTGGATATTGTGGGCACCTGCCTGGGCTTTGACTGGTTAGGGGTCGAAACCATTTATTGCTCAGCGTTGCCGACCGGGGGGGGCACCATTTGGGCCGCGCATGGTCATTTACCTGTGCCAACTCCAGCTACGCTCAAACTGTTTCAAATGCGGCAGGTGCCCATCTATAGCAACGGCATTCAAAAAGAGTTAGTCACACCAACGGGTGCCGCGATCGCCACAACCCTCGCCTCTCACTTTGGCAATCCCCCCGCGATGGTCTTGCACCAGATTGGGTTAGGGGCTGGCAACAAAGATTTACTAATTCCGAATATTCTGCGGTTGTGGTTAGGGGAAGCTACCGAAGGTCAACGGCCGATCGCGCGTTCCACAGGAGCGAGTCAGGGGAGATCGCACCCCTCCGCCAGCCACACGGCCCACTCTGTTGCTCACAAGCCAGCCATTGAGCCACCCGACCCGACACAACAAACCATTGCTTTGCTCGAAACACAGATCGACGACCTCAACCCCCAGGCGATCGGATATCTCTACGATCGCTTATTTGCTGTTGGAGCCTTAGACGTGTTTAATCAGGCGGTTTCGATGAAAAAGTCGCGTCCTGGCTTGTTGCTCTCGGTCGTTTGCAAACCGGATGATGTGAGTGCCTGCGAAACGGTGCTGTTTCAAGAAACAACCACAATTGGTATCCGGCGTAGTTTACAACAGCGCACCGCGTTAGTCCGTGAGATGCAAACAGTGCAAACATCTTACGGTGAAGTGCGAATTAAGGTGGCGCGGCGTAATCTGGACGACCCTCAACCAACGAATGTGCAAGCGGAGTATGAGGACTGTGCCGCGATCGCCCGTGAGCAGAACTTACCCTGGCGTGAGGTACATCGACTCGCTCTGCAGAGCTGGCACTTGAGCCAAGCCAAGGATCAAATTACTATTCCGTAAGACTGAAAAACCTAGAGAGTCTTGAAAATTCCGAATTTCTAAATCACAAAACTTAGTTCAACTCGCGATCGGGCGATCTTCTGGCAAGTCCTCGGTGTATTGGTCGATCGCTTCTCGCATTCCTTCTGAGTAAGGCTCTAAAACAGTTGCGCTGACATGCAACTCAGCCAGCGCATCAGAAAATTCTTCAGATTCCGGGTTTGCTGATTCTAAAACTTTGACGGCCGCGATCGCCCGTTCTAGATAAGGTCGGTACTCCGCCAAGTAATGCTGCAAGCTTACCAGAGACTTTTGATAGGCTGCTGAAGTCATCGATTAAGCCTCCTTTCTAACTTGGCAATCTGCTGACGGCAATTGGCAACCGTTTTCTCCCAATATATAAGCAAACCCTCATCCTGTTCAGCTAATGGCTTTTGCCGCTCTCTCGCAATCTTTTCTAAATGCTCTTCTAAAGCGCGATATTGCCCCTCTAATCTTTTGCGGTACTCCTTGTTTTTGGTCATAGCGAACTAAATACCCAATACCTTGGTAATCAAGGGAAGCAGTTTGGCACAGGCTTCTGCAAGTTTGGCTGCATCGGGGAGGGAGGCGATCGTGCCCTTGAGAATTTTGACAGAGGTACTCGAAAGCTTCTTCAGCGTGCCATCTTGGGGATTTTCACCCGCTTTGGCAAGTGTGCCGATCTGCTCTAGCGCTTCGGCTTTGTCGGGTTCGGGTAGGTTTGGCTCCGTTTCAATGGCCGTTTGCAATTCTTTGAGCCACGCGGCTAACTGCACTGACTCCGGTTGAGGCGATTGCTGCAACTGTTGAATCGTGTTGCTCACATTGCCGCTAATCTCACCCAGGTTCACGACTGAGTTTGTGGCGTTGATGTTGCCAGTGAAATTAGTGGTGCGGCTTTGGTCAGAGCTATTGTTCATCGATTTTGCCTCCGCGTATGCCTGTACATTAATCGGTCGGTTTGCCATGAGCCGGGTGATTTCCAACATATCAGCACTTTGCTGACGGTAAATCGTAATTTGCTCGTCTTTGGCTTTGAGTTCGGCTTGATATTTCGCTTCTAAGGCTTTCACCGCCGCTTCATACGTTTGGTTGAACTCGCCATGCAACCTTCCTTTATCCGCATCGGGAGGAGCATTGACCCGCACCACCACAACGCCATCCCCTTTATTCTCAATACTTTGGATCGAGAGTTCTGTTCCCTCATTGTCGAGAACCAACTTATTAAAGGAATAGGTGAACGCCTTCCAATCAATGCCATTGCGAAAGATCAGGTCTACCGTGCTAATCACTTCTTGAAAGAGCTTGGTAAACTCGCCAGGGGCAAAGTCTCCACTGCTGGGGCGACGCTCTTTTTGATCGCGGAGAAGATAGACGTATTGACAATCGACCTGATCTAAATTTGTATAGCTGTCCATGTTCCAGTCTTCAAGACAAGCCCCTGTAAAGAAAGAGCCTGTGAAGTCTGTATTTAGGACTAATGCTTCTCTTAAGATTGCATTCTTCAAGTTAGCTGCTCGGACAGAAGAACAACTAAAGTCTGCCCATGTTAAATCTGCCTCTTCCAGATTCGCACCATCGAGAATACAAGCTCGCAAGTTGGCATCGGCATAGGATTTTTTGTAGCCGTTGCCTGTGACAAGCAAATCACAGACCGCTAGGTTCGCCAATGCAGAGCTACCCACACGGGCGCGATCGAGTTGTTTTGCAGCTTGCCAGCAGACCCAATCTAAAACTGTTTGTCGTTGCCTGGTCGAGTTGAAGTTGGTGCTTCTCAGCGCCGCTTGACTAAAGTTGGCGTGGGTCAAGGTCGCACCACAAAAAGCAGTGCCCCCGATCGCATTAAACGCAACGCTTAGCTTTCGCAGCAAAACGTACTTACTATTACGCTGCAAAGCACACCAGGCCATAAAAACGCCTAACAGCCCAATTACGACAGCAAGAAGTAGGGCAAGTGCCAGCATCATTGGTGTCAGATTGAGAAACGCCGCTTTAGCCGAGATCACGCCCACGACTGCTACCGCAAAACCTCCGACAAATGGCAGGGCGATCGCACCGAGCAAGCCACCCGCAAAGGCGGTTGCAAAAGCAATGGCAATCATCCCGGCAACCATGCCAATAACCACCAGCGCAAATGCCCCTGCCACAACACGATCCGCGGTCAGCAACAGCCAAAATGTCACAGCAAAGGCGATCGACAGCGTAATAGCAAGTGTCCCAAAGGTTTCAACAACAAACCCATGCCGAATAATCACCACAGCTAAAACAATCAGGAAAATCAGGAGCAGCAGGCCCATTGCACTGGGGTATTTTGAATCAAGCAGGGAAAATGCCGTCAAATTACTGGCATATCCCAACAAAATGCCTGCGAGAGCCGCCAAACCGAAGGAAAGAATGAGTTGACCAATCATCCAGTGCCACTGTAAGCCTGCCTTGGCTTTGGCAAAGTTTGCCCCACTCAAATTGGCGTGGGTAAAGTTAGCTCCACGAATGTCGGTCTCGCTCAAGTCGGCACCTGACAGATCCCTTCCCTTAAAGCTTTGTCCGCGTAGGTCTGCCCCACGAAAGTCCCGTTCTCCAGCGGCGTAGCGGCGTAATACTTCAGTTGCTTTCATAAAGGCAGAAAGGGCGAATCGATTCAGTGGGTAGATAAGGCCAGACTGATCCAATTAATACATCGCTGGCTTAGACATCCAATGAAAAGTGGAATTCTTTAAATATTGTTTGAGGTCATTGGTCATTCGTTTTTTACCTGGCGAAGTTGGCCTGACAGACCACTAGATAGGCGGGCTCTACTTTAAAGGTCGGGGATCTTCAAGGAGAGACAAAACAGATTTTTTCTTGCAGACTTGAAAAGCAAGCATTTTCTCTTATGAAATAAATCTGTGAAACAACCAACGCTGAGTCAGCTGCCAATCTGGATTCGTTATGTAGCGATCGCCCTGCTAGTAATTGGCATTGTGTTTCGGTTTGTTAATTTGAATCACAAAGTGCTTTGGCACGACGAAGTTTATACCGGGTTTCGATCAGCAGGTTATGTAGCACCAGAAATTTGGAACGATCTAGCCCAAAATCAGCCAATTCAGATGCAACGCTTGAAGGACTACACTAGCCTAAAGCCCAATAGCAACTTCGGCGATACGCTCCATTCTCTTGTCGCTGAAGATTCTCAACATCCTCCGCTTTTCTTTATGATGACGCGCCTGTGGATGCAGGTTCTAGGCTCACCGATCCGATCGTTGTTTGGTAGCCAGATCACGGTTTTGCGATCGCTGCCAATGTTGCTGAGTCTGTTGGCGATTCCGGCGGCGTTTGCCCTCGCGTGGGAGTTGTTTCACTCAAAAGCGGCAGCCCTCTTTGCAGCCATGCTACTTGCCCTTTCACCCCTGGATGTTCTATTCGCTCAAACCGCGCGTCAATATAGCCTGCTGACAGTCGTGGTGCTGGTGAGCCAATGGTTATTAATGAGAGCATTACGCCTATCTCAACCGAAACCACAGAATCATCAGCAGTCTCAAGCCTACAGCCAATGGCAACCCTGGCTCTGGTACTCTTTTGCAGTCGCAATTGGCCTCTACACCCATCCCTTTTTTGGGTTAACAATCGCTGCCCAAATAGTGTTAGTGAGTGCCCTTTGGCTGAGCGATCGCGCTCAAACAGCGAGGGTGGTAATCAAGTTTGCTGGAGCCGTATTGCTCGCAATCGTTGCTTTTACACCCTGGTTAATTGTGATCTATCGAGGGCTAGGAAAGGTTTCAGCATCGACTGACTGGCTGAAGATTACGCCCCCTATTAAGGAATACTTTAGGCAGTGGATCCTTAACTACACGTCTCTCTTTTATGACCTTGAGCTTGGCTTAAACAATCCCCTGGATTACCTGATTCGTTTGCTGTTTATCGCCTTAATCGGGGTTGCTGTAATCTTGGTTTGCCGTCAATGCGATCGCCGCGCCTGGTTAAGCGTATTGACCATTATTTTTGTACCACTTTTGTTGTTAGCTGGGGCGGACTTAGCACTGGGTGGCAAGCGATCAACCATTGGTCGCTACCTCATCTCTAGCTATCCCGGTGTGCAGCTAGCAGTTGCTTGGCTACTAGCAACATTGTGTAGCCGAGGCTTACCTAAGCTGCGCCTTCTATACAAAAAGTCAGCTCCCTCAATCAATCGTCTGGTTATGGGTGTTACTGCCTTTAGCATCATCGCGCTTAGCACTGTTGCAAGTTTAACAGCGAGCGCCGCCGCTTTTACCTGGTGGACTAAAGACGTAAGTTACTACAATAACGAAATCGCGCAGGTGATTAACCAGACTAACTCACCTCTGATTGTGAGTGACCATGGCAACAGCTTCACCAATCTCGGAGATCTAATCTCTATAAGCTATCTCGTCAAACCAGAGGTGCCAGTTGTCTATTTTGGTGATGATCTGGATTATATTAATCGGCCTGAGTTTGCAAAGCTTCAGGTTGAGCATTCTATTATCTTCTTTCGTCCAACCAAGGCTCTACAAGATCAGTTAGAGGCAACGTTTCGCAACTTACAACCCCACTCAAAACCAGAGCTAAAACTGTGGACTCTTGCAAAGTAGCCTACTGAATCTAAACCAACAAGATGAAACGGCTAGGTTAATACAAACCTACGAATGACTATTTAATTTCTACAGCAAGGGAATTTAGTAGATGCTTTTTCACACGTAAAAAGATATTGGACAGCCTAACTTCTGACCTAGTGGGGAAGACAAACGGGTGCTTTTCTTGCAAGCTTGGAAGGCAAACATTTGCCCCTTTGAAGAAGTCTGTGAAAGAAGTAACGCTGAATCGGCTATCAGTCTGGTTTCGTTATGTGGCGATCGCGCTGCTGGTAGTTGGAATCATCTTTCGATTTGTCAATCTGAATCACAAACTGTTTTGGCACGACGAGATCTACACCGGGTTTCGCTCAGCCGGGTATGTGAGGACAGAGATTCATGATGAGCTGATCCAGACACAACCGATTCAGATGCGGCGCTTAAAAGATTTTGTCAGCCTGAAACCAAATAGCACCTACACTGATACGCTTCGCTCTCTGGCAATTGAAGACTCGCAACATCCACCGCTCTACTTTGCGCTGACCCGCCTGTGGATGCAGGTTTTCGGTTCTCCAATTCGCTGGTTTTTTGGCAGTCAGGTCACGGTTTTGCGATCGCTTCCCATGCTGCTGAGTTTGTTGGCAATTCCAGCGGCGTTTGCCCTCGCCTGGGAACTATTTCATTCAAAAACAGCTGCTCTGTTTGCCGCGATGCTGCTGGCGCTCTCACCCTTTGATGTGTTGTTTGCTCAAACCGCTCGTCAGTACAGCTTGCTGACAGTATTGGTGTTAGTCAGCCAGTGGTTATTGCTACGTGCCATGCGGTTGTCTCAGCCCCGTCCAAAAGGCTACCGGGTTTCTCCCTCTTATCAGCCCTGGCGACCCTGGCTGTGGTACTGCGTCAGCCTTGTGCTTGGTCTTTACACCCATCCTTTTTTTGGCCTAACACTAATTGCCCAAGCCGTTTTGGTAGGAGGCATCTGGTTGAGCGATCGCGCCAAACCGACTGGCCTGTTGCTCAAGTTTAGCGGGACAGTTCTAGCTTCTATCCTTGCTTTTGCGCCCTGGCTATGGGTGATCTATCGGGGTAAAGAGAGTGTTGCCGCAACAACAGGTTGGTTAAATGTGACCCCTTCGATCGGCTACTACCTTAAGTTGTGGCTGCTTAGCTTTACGTCATTATTTATTGATTTAGATTTTGGTATTACCAACCCCATCACCTTTTTGCTGCGTCTGCCATTCTTTATCCTGACTGTGGTAGGAGTGATCTTAATTTGCCTCCAGTGCGATCGCCGCGCCTGGTTAAGCGTCTTGACGATGATTTTTGTGCCATTTTTATTGCTCGCTGGGGCCGATTTTGTTTTTGGTGGGCTGCGATCGACCGTCAGCCGCTACCTAATTTCTAGCTACCCTGGGGTGCAGCTTGCTATGGCGTGGTTGCTTGCAACCTTGTGTACGAGAGGACTAGCCAAGTTGCCATCGCTCTATGAAAAGTCAACGCGCTCGATCAATCGTCAGTTACTAGGCAGCATTGCCCTCAGCCTGATTGCGATCGGTAGCATTACCAGTCTGACCGCGAGTGCTACCTCTTACACCTGGTGGAATAAGGATTTGAGCTACTTTAATGGTGCGATCGCCCGGGTGATTAACCAGACAAACGCACCATTGCTGGTCAGTGATCCAGGTGACGATTTCACTAACCTGGGAGACTTAATCTCACTCAGTTACATAGTCAGGCCAGAAATCCCCCTGGTTTACCTGGAAGGCAACCTGGAGTACCTGAACAGCCCAGAATTTACTGCGCTACAGAAGGGGCGATCGCTCGTTGTCTTTCGCCCATCTAAGCAATTGCGTAGTCTTTTAGAGGCAAAGTTTCGCAACTTGCAGCCTTATCCCAACCGGAGTCTAAAGTTATGGACGCTTTCGGAGCCATCTGCTGATCAGTTGGACTGACAGCAGCAAAGCATTGATAGTAGGGCGATCGCAAACTGACCCAGATTGTAAACCGCTCCAAGGATGCGGCTAGCAAGGTGCGATTGCCTTCTCGTCGAAGCTGGGTTGCTGTGCGATATGCCTGAAATCGCTGACTTACATCAAACTCATACACTAACCCATACAACTCGCCTTCAAAGCAGGTGCCTTGTTGCAAAGTAGAACCTAGAAAAAACCGAAAAGGGCGAATTTGACGTTCAGATATGAGACCAGCATCCATAATAGAAGTATTGCTTTACACAACAAATCTATACGTATCTTAACATCTAGTAATCTATCCGAGGGAGGTAATTCTCCTTGATTGACTCATGTGAATTAATTTTTGCTGATCTCAAACATCAATTATTTTTGCCAAACTTTATTCAATAAACCTGATGACCTTTACTTTTGATTCCTGTAATTGCTCATAGTTGGTTGCCCGCAACTCAATGGTGTCAAGTTGCCCCATCGCCAATCCGCATCCGTGTCCATACTTTGCCCGCACGCGATCGCTGGCAATGGTCAGGGCTGTACGTGAGCGCTCAACAAAGTCTTGGAGATCGTAGGCATGACCCGGTGTGAAATAGTCTTTCACAATTAGCGAAGGCGAGTAGCAAGTCTCCTGCTTACCATCGGGCCACTCAATTTGAAATCGAATTTCAGGCATAAAAATAGATCGTTGAGAGGTTGGTTAGGGAGTATTGATCGGTGAATGTTGAGAAGTAATGATGAATGTCATCCGGCTACATTTTCAGCTAGGTTGCGATCGCGCAACTGCTGATAGTGTTGCAGATGCATCTTAGCGGATGCCGCCCAGGTGTACTGTTGCAAAATTGACTGGCTTTGTTGAACGAATGCTTGCGCCTGATTGGGTTGCACACTGGCGATCATTGCCCTGGCGATCGCTGTTGGATCTTCAGGATTAACCAGCAACGCCTGTTGATCCGTGAGAAACTCCGTGAACGGTGGCTGATTTGAGGTGACAACAGGCAAACCAGCCGCGATTGCCTCCAGCACCACCAGTCCCCACCCCTCTTTTAGGGATGGAAAGACAAACGCATCCGCCAGCCGATAAAGGGCGGGCAGATCCGCATTCGCGATGACACCGGGGAGGATGAGCGATCGCCCAGGCTCAATCTCTAACTGCTTCGCCAGTTCAAAAAATTCCGTTCGATAGGGTTGGTAGTCAAACAAAGTCGCCCCTCCAGCAATCATCAGTTGCGCTTGGGGCTGCTGCTGCAATACCTGTTTGAAAGCGCGTAATAAATTGAGAGAATTTTTGCGCGGTTCAATCCCACCAACGGTCAAATAAATCGGGCCATCATGTAACTGCCAGCGCTGTTTGAGGGTTGCTTCCTCTCCTGTTTGAATGGCAGAAAAACGTTTCAGGTTAATTCCATTTAAGACGCGAGGAGCCGCGATCGCATATTCCTGCTGCAACGCTTGCTGCCAGCGATCGCTGACGCAGAGACACTGATCCACCCCCCGAATCGACCGATCCTGGCACTCGCGCAAGTACGGACTCTGATAGTCCTCAATGTGGTGAACGGTGCGGATCAGGTGAGGCAGGGGACGCATCTCGCGCAGTAGCACCAGCGCATTGGCACTCAAACAATCCTGCGCGTGAAAAAAGTCGTGGGGCAGAGGTGCCTGACTGAGATAGGTGGCAAACTCGTGAATTCGCTGCTGAATCAACGCGTCAATTTCAGCCGGAGCCGCAGTCGCCGCGATCGGAATGTACTGACAAGACAGGGAAAAATCGAATCCGCTGCCATCTTTATCCAATGCATAAACACATACGTCATGCCCCAATTGGTGCAGTGCTTCAGCTAGTTCCAATGTGTGAACTACACTGCCTCTGGGTTTGGTGGAGTAGGTGAAAAAAGCAATCCGGTAAGGAGTGGGCATACAAACTCGCGACTTAGATCGGCTGAACTTGAGAAAATCCTGTCAGTGCTTGCTGCGATAAATCCCAAAAGACGCAGGATTCTTCGAGCGATCGCAGCACCAGTTGCGGTTCGGCTTGCACCGCTCCAATCACTTCGCAAATCAGATCGTGAGCCTGAAAACTGGCTTTTACCGCTGACACATTTTCCGGATTGACACTGAGCAAAAATCCGTAACTGGGAAAGCTGACTAACCACTGCTCCAGCGCCAGTTCTGGTGGATGGGGAATCTGGTCAAGCTGCACAACGGCTCCACAACCGGATGTTTCCAGCAACATCAGCAGGGTGCCAATAATCCCGGCGTTACTGATATCCTTGCCAGCTCGACACAGCCCTGCTTCCGCCAACATCGGCAAAATTGCCAGGTTATCGCGAAGCTGCATTGGATCCGCACAGGTTGCGGCATCCCAAAAGGGGTAGTTGGGGTGGGGTATCCCGCGAAAATCACTCACCAGCAGCAGGCGATCGCCCGGTTGCGCATCAAAACTGGTAATCAAGCGCTTTGCCCGTCCCAAAATCGCCACCGAGAGGGCATTGTAAACACTGTGGCAATTGGTATGTCCGCCCACAATCGGCACCTGGTAAGCCTTGGCCGCCGCCTGCATCCCCTCCCACAGGCGATCGCAGGATTCCAGGGATTGACCCCAGAGGGTATCGACCAGGGCGATCGGGTAGCCCCCCATCGCGTAGATATCACTGACATTCACCATCACGGCTGACCAGCCCGCAAACCAGGGTTCGGCTTCGACAAACTGGGGCAGCATCCCCTCGGCAGCTAGGAGCAAGTAACCTTCCCCATCGGGAATTGCCGCACAATCATCACCGATCTCAATTGTGGCATCTGAGTTGGGCGCGATCGCACTTAAGCGGTTCGCCGCCGATTGAATATCGCACTTTTGCAGCAAACTTGGGTTTTGCCGCAGGTTTGCCACCAGCTCTGCCAAACTCACGATGCGGCTCGCTCCAGGCGTGGCATCGGTGGGCGCAACTCATTCCCACGTGGGTAGAAGTCGAGATCGGCTTGCATTAAATGGTGGGGACGCTCACAGATGGTCATTTCTTCTAGCGATCGCCAGTGCAACCGCTGAAAAAATCGGACATTTTGCAACTGCACAGTGGCGAGAAACTGCTGACAGCCCCACGTATTCGCCGTTGTCACTGCCTTGTAAATCAAGCCTTTACCGATTTGCCAACCTTTGCGAAAGTCCCGGTGAGTGCCCAGTCTGCCACCATACCAAACCCCTGGCTCAATCTCGTAGATCCGCACGACACCCACCACCTGCTGCGTTGTTGTCTCAACCGCCACAATTGGGTAAGCCATGCGGTCTAGCTCATCAACATCTTCGTGGTCAAAGAGCTGCTGCTCCTCTGAAAAGATGGCTGTCCGCAGGGCAAAGTAATCCTCTACTTCCTGGGGAGTCGTTGCCAGCTTAAAATGATACGAACTCGACATAATTCCACGACAATAAAAATAAAGTTCAGACAATCACTCAAAACACATAAAGAAGAGCATTCAGAGACATTTCAGCAGCGCTTAAGCGTAGACGAGTCCCGATTTGGTTAGCGATCGCGACCCCTAGAGATGCCCCCAATTCTAGCTTCCCACTGACTAAGGGAGATTGAGGGGGATCGATTACTCCCACATCCGCTGAAACTCGCCATTGCGATCACTCAAACTGAGCGATCGCCGAACACGCCCCACACTTTGCACACCCCGCTTTCATCTCGGTTGAGGCCATACCTGACTGACGCAGTAACGCCCCAACTTTGTCATACAACGCAAACATAAACTCACTGGGTGGGGCAGAATGATGCTCTAGCGGTGTTCCACCAATCGGCACAAACGGCACCACAAAGGGATAGACCCCAATTTGAATCAGGCGTTCTGACGTTTCTACCAATGTCTCAAACGAGTCACCTAATCCTGCTAGCAAATAAGTGCTAACCTGTCCCCAGCCAAATACTTTAACTGCTGCCTCAAACGCCTCAAAATAAAATTCCGTTGATACATCAGCTTTACCTGGCATTATCTTCGCTCGCACTTCCGGTTCAACCACTTCCAGGTGCATCCCCAGGTTGTCAACCCCGGCGGCTCGCATTCGCTCAAACCAAACAAAATCATCGGGTGGCTCACACTGCGCCTGGATCGGTAAGTCAACCTTCGCCTTAATTGCTCTGGCACATTCGGTCAGGTAGGCCGCACCCCGATCGCTCGTGTTGGGTGTTCCAGTCGTCATAATCATGTGCTTGACGCCATCTAACCGCACAGCGGCTTCAGCCACTTCAGCCAGTTGAGCTGGAGTTTTTCGCGCGATCGTGCGTCCGGCTGCAAGCGACTGACCAATCGCACAAAACTGGCAAGCCGTCTCGCGATCGGTGTAGCGCATACAGGTTTGTAGCACCGTCGTCGCCAACACATCGCGGCTGTGGAGCAGCGCAATCTTCCAGTAAGGAGTGCCGTCGGCGGTTGTCAGGCTGTAAAACTTGGGCTGCTCTGGAAAGTCAATCGACGAAAGCACTGCCCCATCCCGCTCTAAATGAAACTGTTCAGTAACAGGATCGAGCGTTGCCGTGTAGGGCGATCGCGCAGCGGTGGAATTAAACACGGGCACCATCACCGTTGTATTGTCGATTGTGATGGCTTTGTGGTCGGATGGTCCCGCTCCCCCTTTGCGCCCATGTGTCGCGAGGGAACGGTCAACTAACTGCAAACCATGAGACTGAAGTTCAGTAATTAACTGTTGCTTGTTCATTGAGCTAGGGAAGAAGGTAATCGAATCAACGGGTCAGATGCCAGACCATTGGGTGCGGGCAGGTTTTGTCATCAAATCTTTCAGCGTGCCAAGTTGTCTGCTAAAACTGCCCTTATAGTGGTCGCCAGGTAACTTAGGAGATTGGAAGAATGGGGAGCGGAAGCATTAAGTTGTCGGAGTTTGAGGCCCAATGATTGAATCCCCAATCCTTTGTAGAAATAAGGTAGTAAGGGCACCCAGTTCAAACCACAGGACACGAAGTTAAGACTCGGATGTCAGCAGCGAAGACGTGGACTCATTTGGCTCTGGAGCCAGTGCGGGTGGTTGCGAACCATTTGCTGAGGCGTGCAAAGCGGCTATAGTTTCACTGGTATTTGTGACGGAATAACGGCTCTGGTTCACGTTTAACTGCAATAGATCGGGGCGCGCATAGTGACCGACTGAATCCATCATGCGCTTACGCTTAGTCAGCAACGCAAAATCAAGATCGGCGATCGCCATCCCCTCTCCCTCGGTGATCGGTGGGCAGAGATGATTGCCTTCGGGACCAATAATAGCCGTGTGACAGCCCCCCTTCAGCACCCGCTGCAACGCCTCATCAGATGTAATTTGGGCAACCTGTTCGGGCGACAACCACCCCGTTGCATTCACGACAAAGCAGCCTGCCTCCAGCGCATGATGGCGAATCGTCACCTCAATCTGGTCAGCAAAGATTTGCCCTACCATTGAGCCGGGGAATTGAGAGCAGTGAATTTGCTCGTGGTCTGCCATCAGTGCAAACCGCGCCAAAGGGTTGTAATGCTCCCAGCAGGCGAGGGCACCCAACCGCCCCACCGCTGTATCAACGGCTGCTAGACCCGAACCATCACCCTGCCCCCACACCATGCGCTCATGATAAGTGGGCGTGATTTTCCGGCGTTTGAGCCGCAGGCTACCATCTGCATCAAAAATGAGTTGGGTGTTGTACAGCGAACCGTGATCGCGCTCATTCACCCCTAATACAACCACGACTTCATAGGAGCGTGCCGCGCGGCTGACGGCATCGGTCACTGGCCCTGGAATCACCACCGCTTCTTCGTACAGCCGCATGTGCTCTTTACCCATTAAGACTGGCGGCTGCACAAACGAGAAGTAAGGGTAGTAGGGAATAAACGTTTCCGGGAACACGACCAACTCTGCCCCCTCTGTGGCTGCTTTGGCGATCGCTTGCAGCACCTTCTCAGTTGTACCGTCGCGGCTAAACAAAACGGGACTGATTTGCACCGCTGCCGCTCGAATCTTGCGCGTGTAATCCATCGCAATGCTCCAAAGTGAGTGATGAGAAAATCGGAGATCGAGCGCCACCCAATCTCCGAAATCCGGGCGATCGCGCGTTAGACCGTCCAGGTATCCAAAATGAAAGCGTTATCCTTACGGTGCATCAAAATAATATCCAGCACGTCGAGCGGGTTGATTGGGCGAATGCCAGGAATCAGCGAAGGCTCACCGTGACCATACAGAGCTTGCAAGGCAAAGCGGCAGGCATAAACCTTGCCACCTTCAGCCATAAACTTGCTGAGGTTGTCGTTAAAGTTTTGGTGCCCCGGAAAAGCCGCATCCCCTAATTTAGGAAAGCCACGCTGCACACCCAGAGTCACCCCTGGCCCATAGAGCAGCACCGAGGTTTCAAAGCCTTTCCGCTGTAAGCGCAGGGCTTGTAACAGGTTAACTAGACCAATCGAACCTTCAAAGGCAACAGTGTGGAAGGTGACGAGGGCTTTCTCCCCTGGATCAGCCTTTACATCTGGAAAGACCTTCTCTTCATAATCAACAAAAAAATCGCCAGGTTGATGGGCGGGAGTCGTCACTTCAGGCATGGGTTTTCTCCTTGAATTGCTGAAAGCTGAGATCGTGAAGCAGCACTTAAGCTTGAGCAGGCTGCTTCAGTGCATTCAGGTTGTGTGCAGATTACGGTTTTGACAAGACTACATTTTGTATCTGTTACTACCGAAGATCAGGATCTACCGATAGTGCTAGGCTATGCGATCGCGTGACTGAAATTGGATCGACTAAATTAGAAACACCTAGTTGTTTAAACAGGTAGGCGGATCTACATCTAGTTTTTAGATGCTAATTACTTCTTCTGCGTCTGTAAAATCACGCACATTTTTAACACTGCAACGTGGTCAAATCTGACCCCTATAAAATCTGTTCACGAAAAAATCTTTCCTTCGTGTCATTCCAATTACAGAAGGGATAGGTTCGCTTGTTGGTCTCCCATCAGGAGAAGGAGTAATGCCAATTCTCTAAATCCAATTTACAGATCCTCGTAGGGGCGGTTCGCGAACCGCCCTTACAGATAATCATCTGTAGGCCAGTTTTGAAGAATTGGTATAACAGAACGCAAGAGCGGAAATTTAGGAACCTAAAAGAAACTCATTCACAATGCTCCAATCGGCGGGATGAGCAATTCTCCGACGGGCGGTAATATACTCCGCTAAATACCGAGCATCGCGTGCGATTCCCGAAAAGCGACCGGAACCCCAGGTATACAGCCAGGGCAAACCCAGAAAATATAGCCCCCGCACCGGAGTCACCCCCCGCTCATGCCCCGGATAACCCTTACCATCAAAGACTGGGACTTCAACCCAACTAAAGTCAGTCTGATACCCCGTACACCAGATCACCGTGCCAATATTGGCTGCCTCATAATCCAACTTGAGCATTGGTTCCGCTGGTTCCCAAACAGGCTGATAAGGCGCATCAACAGGCGCATTGATTTGATTTTTTTCGATAAAAGAGTCAATACTCCGCTTGATACTCTCAGCGACCTCATCCGCATGATCAAGGTTTTGTTTAAGATCATCTCTAAACTCAATCCGCGTGCCACTGATCGACTTCAATCGACCATATAATTTCATTCCTTCCAGAGCAAAATTCCGCAAGTCAATTTCACGCCCGCCATCTCGACCTGTGACATAGTGATTTGCCTTCGATCGCACCTTTTCCTTTTGGGGATGGTCGTTAATCGAGAGGTCGTAATAGCCCATTTGATCGAGCCAATCCACCACATCTTTACCACGGTAGCGACGGGGCGATCGGGGCGCACTGCCAACACAGAGATGGACCTGTTTGCCAGCCAAATGCAAATCTTCAGCAATCTGACAACCAGATTGTCCTGTGCCGACCACCAATACCGCTTTGTCAGGCAGCGACTCCGGTTTCTTATACTCTGAAGAATGAATTTGAACTATCCATTCAGGCAACCGCTCCGCCAGCTTTGGAATTTTTGGTAAGTGATAACTTCCGGCTGCGATCACCACCTGATCCGACGTGAAATCGCCAATTGAAGTAGTGACTTCAAAGACGTTTTGGGCCTCATTCTTGCGAACTTTGAGTACTTCTACCCCTTCGTGAATCGGTGGATCAAACGAGGCCGCGTAAGCTTCGATGTAGCGAACGATGTCATCTTTTTGCATAAAGCCCTGCCCATCTTCGCCCTGATAGGGGAAACCAGGCAACTGACACTGCCAGTTTGGGGTAACTAGACAAAACGAATCCCACCGCTTTGAGCGCCATGCATAACCAATCTGATTCTTCTCGAAAATGGTGTGTTCAATCCCCCGCTCTTTTAGGCAGTAGCTCATTGAGAGGCCCGCCTGACCGCCTCCCACAATAATGACCGAGTAGTGATTTTGCATTGCTGATTGCCAGTTGAGGAACGTGTTGTCACCTTACGCAGAGGTAATACTTGCTTTTGTATCTTCCATTACGAAAGGCGAAAGTCTGGCAGTTCCAACAGGTAGCGTATGAGTGGAACCTGGAAGGAGAGGGAAGAAGGGTGAAATCTCTAGCAAAATCAATAGGTAGACAGAAAAGTTGGCTATCTCTAAACATTCCCTTTCTCAGGGATTTGCAAACAAATAAGTTCCCTGTAGAGGGTCGGCATGCCAACCTTCTACCATGGGATGATATTCAACTTTCACACAAACGGATTTTGGGGGGTAACTTCTGTCAGCGATAAATTACGGATTGAGGCATCGAGTAACTGCATCGGGTGTAGGACAGGCACAATCTTGCCTTTCAGCGCCAAATGCTGGCTGATCTGCACATAACAGCCAATATTGGCCGAAGCGATCGCGGTGGCTCCTGTATTTAACAGGTTTTCAACCTTTTGTTGACCTAACTCCGCCGAGACTTCAGGTTGGAGGATGTTGTAGACTCCTGCACTGCCGCAGCACAACGCCGCATCCACAGGTTCTCGCAACGTCACCCCCGGAATTTTGCGGAGCAACTGGCGCGGCTGCACACTAATCTTTTGTCCATGCAGCATGTGACAGGCATCCTGATACACCAGAGTCAACGGTTCCGCCTGTAACGGGTTGAGCGGAGCGGTCAAGCCCACCTCTGCTAAGAACTCTTGCACATCGCGCACCTGACTGGCAAAGGCTTTTGCCTTCTCAGCATAGGCAGGGTCATCCGCCAAAATGCTGCCATATTCCTTTAAGGTGTGCCCACAGCCAGAGGCGTTAATCAACACATAATCCACATCTGCCGCCGCAAAGCTGTCAATCAGTTGCCGCGCAAGTTCCTGAGTTTGGGCTTCTCTGCCCTGGTGATGCGCGATCGCCCCACAACAGCCCTGCATTTTGGGCATTACCACTTCGCAACCATTCGCAGTCAGAACCCGCACCGTCGCATCATTCACTTCGGGGTTAAACAACCGTTGCACACAGCCCAGCAACATTCCCACGCGATAACGCTGAGTACCCACCGCCGGAACGATTTCGGGCAGGCCATCGTGAAACGCCTGGGGCGAAATGCGGGGTAGCAGCCGCTCCATTGCTGCCAGTTGAGGCGAAATCTGAGCCAAAAAGCCGAGCGATCGCACCAGTTTTTGCAGCCCTGTCTTTTGATACAGTCCTAACGGCCGCAGCAACACGCGCAACCGTTGCGGGTAGGGAAACGTCGAGAAAATCAGATTGCGGAGTAACTTTTCGGCTGGCGATCGTGGGTGGTTGCGCTCAATTTGCTGGCGGGTTGACTCAATCAACTTGTCATACCGCACACCAGAAGGGCAGGTTGTCACACAGGCAAGGCAACCCAGGCAGGTGTCAAAGTGTTGCACCGTCGTAGGCGATAGCGGAATTTCACCCTCATTCACCCCATCCATCAGGTAAATGCGGCCTCTCGGTGAGTCGGTTTCTTGCCCGATCACCCGATAGCTAGGGCACGTTGACAGGCAAAACCCACAATGCACACAGGCGTCGATTAGCTTTGGGTCGGGGGGATGCTGAGGGTCAAATTTTGGCAGGGTCGGGGGGAGATTAGCAGTCATGCGAGCAACGATTCAAAAGTAGAGTAACGGTGAAGAATTTTGATGCCTCAACTTACGAGTGGCGATCGCGATGAGGTCTACAGGTTGAACTGCTTCTATTCTCCTCTAGATTCCACCGACAAATCGCCCCGGACTCAATACCCCGTTTGGATCAAATTGTCGCTTGACTAACTGCATGACTGAAAGCGCAGTTCCGACATCACCCCAGGGGTCAAGCTGCTGCTTGATTGCAGGCGTTGCTTGCAACACGGTTAAAAAGCCATTGTGCTCCTGACAAAAACGTCGCAACGTCAATAGAAGATTAGCCTCGACTGGCTCGGTAAAAACCAATCGTCCCAAACCGCTCGCCGCATGAATCTGCCCAAACCCCTTTGGGGCAAGGCGTTCAAGTTGTTGGAACCAGAGGGTCGCACTCGCAGGCAGCACGCCTACTTTGCAGATCGTTTGATCGGGTTGGTTCGCTGCGGCCAGATGCGTTTGTAACTGCTGCCAGAGCTGAGTCTCTAAGTCTCCTGTCAATCCGATCGCCGCTAACTGGAGCGACTGGGCCAACTCCTTAACCCGCTGTACTTGCAGCGTGACACTGGGTGCGATCGCCTGAAACTTGAGCAACAGCGCAGGCACCGTCGTAGCAGCATCAGTAAGTTGACTGGCTAGCGGGGGCGAGAGCCAATCCATGGCGATCGGGGTCAAACCAGACCGCAACACCGTGCTGCGGACTTGCTCAAGGGCTGCGACCTCCCCCTGCACCAACACTGACTCCGAAGCCTCAGATTGAGGATAAACCCGAAACGTCATTTGAGTCACAATCCCCAGCGTGCCGTAAGACCCGGTAAATAGCTTCATCAGGTCGTAACCTGCGACATTTTTGACAACTCGCCCGCCCGCCTTCGCGATCAGACCATCCGCCCGCACAAACGAAATTCCCAGCAGCATGTCGCGCACTCCGCCATAACGCTGCCGCAGTGAACCCGTATCCGCCGTTGCCACAATGCCCCCTAACGTCGCCTGCTCAGCAAAGGCTGGGTCTAATGCTAAAAACTGATTGGCCTGAGCTAGTTGGTGTTGCAGATCTGCAAAGCGCACGCCTGCCTCCGCCGTAATGGTCAAGTCGCCGATCGCATGGTCAATCAACCGATTCAACCGGGCAGTACTCACCAGCAAATCGGCAGCTTGAATCAAGCCTCCCCAGGTCAGCTTACTGCCTGCGCCACAGGGCAAAACGCGCCAACCCTGTTTATAAGCACAGGTCATGACTTCGGCCAGCTTTTCCGCCGAGTCGGGGAACACGATCGCCTGTGGCGGCTGCAACCCTGCTCCCATTGCCCTCGCGATCGCCTGGCTCCATTTTGGGTCGGCTTGCTCAAGCGTTTTTACTGACTCAGCACCCGCGATCGCTTCCAGTTCTTGCCAATTGATCGGGCTGATAGAGAGACTTTGGTGCATTTCGATCTCGCGTTCCCACATTTCCCCCTGATCATACGCCTTTCGGCTGATAAAACTGCCGATGACAAGTCTGACCGTGGAAGAATAGAATAAATAGTCATTTTCGGCGTATCTGCATACCAGGTTGCTTCTCAGTGCATGAAAAAGATTTTGGTGATTGAGGATAGTCTGAGTATTCGTGAGTCAACAATCGATCTGCTACGGCTGCATGGCTTTGACGCGATCGCTGCTGAAAATGGTAAACAGGGGATTCAAATCGCTCAAACTTACCTGCCAAATCTGATTTTGTGCGATGTGATGATGCCTGAAATCGATGGCTATGGCGTTCTTACTGCGCTACGCAAGCATCCTAAAACGGCTGCCATTCCCTTTATCTTCATCACGGCTCGCTCTGCTAAAGCTGATGTTCGGCAGGGGATGGAGCTAGGCGCGGATGATTACCTGACCAAACCCTATACAGCAGAGGAGTTGCTGAAGGCGATCACCAGTCGGTTTGAGAAACAATCGGTCTTACAAACGCAATCTCAGCGCCAGCTTGACGATTTGCGTAACAGCATCGCGATGTCGCTGCCCCATGAGCTACGCACTCCACTCCACGGCATTATGGGGCTGGCCGAAGTCCTGATGGAAGACCATCAACACATCTCTAGCGCTGAGATCTATGAGATGGCGCAGGGCATTCACCAATCTGCCGAGCGGCTTTACCGCCTGATTCAAAACTTTTTGCTTTATGCCGAGTTAGAGATGACGCTCTACGACTCTGAGCGGCAAGCCGCTTACACCAGCTACGAAACCCACTATCCCCAGGTGTTAATTGCTAACATCGCCACAAAAATTGCTGAACAGGCTAACCGTACTAAAGACCTACGCCTCAATTTGCAAAATCAGGCGATTCGGTTTGGCGATATTCACCTGAAAAAAGTGATCGAAGAATTGGTCAGTAACGCCTTTAAGTTTTCTGAGGCAGACACACCAGTGACGCTGACCAGCATGGCAACTGACACAGGTTATACGCTTTACATCAGCGATCGCGGACGGGGCATGACCGCCCAACAAATCGCGCAACTGGGGGCTTACGTGCAGTTTGAGCGTGACTTTTATGAGCAGCAGGGTTCTGGATTGGGGATTGCGATCGCCAAGCGGTTGGTAGAGCTGCACAAGGGGCAATTTTCGATTGATAGTGACCCTGGGCATCAAACAATTGTCTGCCTCAAGTTACAACCCATTTAAGCTGCCTGGTAGCGATCGCGATTCTGTTGCTAAACTGATGATCGACTTTTGATGGGTTCTTATGAATAAACGCCATACGATCGATTCCAGTCAACTGCTGCGTCGGGCCGATGATCTGATCTCAGCCGCTTCTAACCGCTATCGGATTACGGTGCAGGTTGCAAACCGAGCCAAGCGACGTCGATTTGACGATTTTGAAGGCATGGATGACATCAATATGAAACCCGTGATGCGGGCCATTATTGAGATGTCGGACGAGCTAACTCAACCTGAAATCATTGGCGACTAGGTGTACCTCCGCCTTTTAAGGCTGAAGGGTTAAGCACGATGCAATCTTTGGGGAGGGGTTTGGCATTGCCAAACCCTTACAGCAAGGAAGTTGTGCAAATTATTTGAGTTACCTTTTGGCAAAGAAATTTTATGAGGCTATCGGGGTAAGAGACTCATCCTAATTGACTCGTTTAATTTCTCTTGAGAATAAATTGTAACTTCCTCAAATCGGTTCAAGGGGTCACTGTGACGTGTGAGTGAGTGAAATCATGAGAAGCTGGCGACGGTTTACTACATTTTGGGTCGGTCTGCTGTTTAGCTTCAGCTTGACAGGACTGTTGGTTCATCCATCGCTTCAGCTGGGTGGAGCTACGCCTGCGATCGCCCAAAATCGGGTTCAGCTCGATCAGGCTTGGCGCTCAGTCTACCAGCAGTTGCCCGATATTCCTAAAGAAAATCAGTACATCAGCGCTGAAACCAACCAGGTTGATGAGAATGACACATTGGTTGGTCGCTTGATCCGCTATCACCTCTATGAAAAGCAACGCCCCCCCTTCTTTCGGCTTGACTGGAAGCTAACCCTGGCGGACTACTTGGGGGTAAATGAGCTAATGGAGCCGACTACCTATCCGAGTGCGAAGCAGCTCAAGATCAATCCAATGGAAGGCGATATTGCTGCGATTAAACGACTCAATCGCGCTCAACGAAATGCTTTAGTGCAGGCGCTCACCGATGCTTTTAGCAGCGTCAGACCCGCTCAGTTTCAGGACAACTCACCCACAGCGAAGCCCACTGCAACTCCCAAGGCTCCCAGTGTAAAAGGCCCCGGAGGGGCAGATTTATTGCGGCCATGACGGGTAAGCTATACCGCAGCGGGACAGGTTGGCGCTTTGGTAGCGACCCAGCCGCAACTCCGTTTACAGGTTTGGTCGGCGCAGAGGATTGGGCGATCGAGCTAACCAGTGAAGAACTTGAGGACTTTTGCCGCTTGTTCCAACAACTAGCGGAAACAATGCAGGCAATGGCCGCCGAGCTAATGCCCGAAGAAGCGATCGCCTGCGAACTCGAAACCGACCGGATCTGGCTGGAAGCCTCCGGTTTTCCCGATGCTTACCGCCTCCACTTGATCGTCTCGACCGGACGCCGGGCCGAAGGCGAGTGGAGTGCTGAAGCAGTTCCAGACTTACTTCAAGCGGTGCGATCGCGCCAGGTCTTCTGACATCGCTCTAACCAGGGCTATGCAGAGGTCTTCTTGCGAGTCGTTGGCGTTGTTGACTTTTTCGCGGCTGATTTTGCCGTTGTCTTGCGGGTAGTGGTCTTTTTAGCAGTGGTCTTTTTGGCAGTAGTAGTCTTCTCAGCCGTCTCTTTAGCCGCGCTGGTTGATTTGCGCGACTTGGTTTTCTTGGTGCTGGCTTTCTCAGCGAGAGCTGCTACCGCCTGCTCTAGCGTGATTGACTCGACCGTCTGACCCTCTGGCAACGACGCATTCACCTTGCCATGCTTGATGTAATGACCGTAGGGGCCATTGTAAACATTGACGGGTTCCCCATCGTCAGGGTGAGCGCCCAACTCCCGCAAGGGTTTCGCCGCCGCCCGTCGCCCACGACCCGATTTCGGCTCTGCCAAAAGTGCTAAGGCTCGTTCCAGGGTGATGGTCAAAACATCATCGTCACCTTTGAGCGATCGATAATCCTTACCATCTTTACCCTGGTCATGCACGATATAAGGACCAAAGCGGCCTAAACTTGCCTGAATTCGTGCCCCCGTCTCAGGGTGAACGCCCAGCGTACGTGGCAGAGCCAACAAGCCAACCGCCATCTCCATCGAGACGTTCTCCGGCTTCACGCCCTTGGGTAGCGAAGCGCGCTTTGGCTTCGGATTTTCTTCCGTCACTTCGCCGAGTTGCACATAAGGCCCGTAAGCCCCAATCAAAACGTAAATTGGCTCCCCATTCTCAGGGTGAAATCCGAGTTTGTCAGGCCCCTCTGTCTTTTGCTTCAGCAGCAACTCAACTTGACCCGCATCCAGATCTGAAGGCGTCAGGTCTTTGGGAATGTTGGCCTTGACCGTTTCATCCCCATTTTCAGCTTCGATATAAGCGCCGTAGCGACCAATGCGCACTTTGGCATCAATACCTTGCAGGTCAACGGTGCGAGCCTGGTTGGGATCAATCTGACTTTCTTGCTCTTTTACCTGAGTTTCTAGACCCTCATCTCCCAGATAAAACTCCTTTAGGTAAGGCAACCAGTTGACTTCTCCGGTCGAGATGTCATCCAGTGTTTCTTCCATGCGGGCGGTAAAGCTGGTATCAACCAGGTCAGGGAAGTAGTTCTCTAACAAAGAGGTCACTGCAAAGGCTGTAAAGGTTGGCACCAGCGAATTGTTGGTCATCTGAGCGTAGCCGCGATCGATGATGGTGCCAATAATGCTGGCGTAGGTACTGGGCCGACCGATCCCTTCACTCTCCAGCATTTTGACCAGAGATGCTTCAGTAAAGCGGGCGGGTGGCTGAGTTTCGTGCCCGATCGCATCCAAATCAACACAGTTTGGTGTATCCCCGACTTGCATCGGCGGCAGAATGACTTCCTGATCTTCGATCGCCGCATCGGGGTCATCCGAACCCTCAACATAGGCCCGGAAGAAGCCAGGAAAGTCAATCCGTTTACCCGTCGCACGAAATCCGGCATCCTCAACCTGAATCTGGACGGTGATATTGGTTTGGCGAGCTTCTGCCATCTGGGTTGCGACCGTCCGCTTCCAGATCAGGTCATAGAGACGAAACTCCCGATCCCTCAGTCCGGTTTGTTGGGGCGTGCGAAAGGTGCTACCCGCCGGACGAATTGCCTCGTGAGCCTCTTGCGCACCCTTGCTCTTGGTGGAGTACTGTCGGGGTTGGGGGCTGAGGTAGTTAGTGCCATACATCGCCTCAACACAGCTCCGCGCTGCCGCCACAGCCTGCTGCGATAGGTGAACCGAGTCCGTACGCATGTAGGTGATGTAGCCTTGCTCATACAGGCTTTGCGCAACCCGCATCGTGTCTCGTGCTGACAGACCCAGTTTGCGGTTGGCCTCTTGCTGCAAAGTCGAGGTGGTGAAGGGAGGCGCTGGCTTACGGGTTGTGGGTCGTTCTTCCAGGTTGGTCACTGTCCAGGCGCGATCGCGAATCCGATCAGCCAGACTGCGGGCCTCTGCTTCCCCTAACAGCACCACATTGCGGCCTTCAATCACACGCCCAGTCGCTTCATCAAAGTCACTACCCATAGCGACCTTGACACCACCGACTGTGACCAGCTTGGCTTCAAAAGTTTGACGTTCTTGTTTTTTCCCTTTGCCGCTTTGAGCCTGGGTTTCTAGTTCTGCTTTGAGATCCCAGTAGCTCCCTTTTTTGAAAGCACGCCGCTCCCGTTCACGGGCAACCAGCAGACGCACCGCAACCGACTGCACGCGTCCGGCTGATAAACCAAACGCAATCTTCTTCCACAGCAGCGGTGACAGGGTATAACCCACTAACCGATCCAAAATACGGCGGGTTTCTTGGGCGCGAACCAGTTGTTGATCGACCTCACGACAGTTTTGGATTGCTTCTTGAATCGCCTCTTCCGTAATTTCGTGAAACACCATCCGCTTGATTGGCACCTTTGGCTGCAACACCTGCAACAAGTGCCAGCTAATGCTTTCACCCTCGCGGTCTTCGTCAGTCGCCAGAATCAATTCATCGGCTGCCTTAAGTGCCTCTTTCAGCTCCTTAACGACCTTTTTCTTATCTTGTGGAATCACGTAGAGCGGCTCAAAGTTGCTCTCAACATTGACCCCCAGCTGCGCCCATTTTTCAGCTTTGACACTCGCCGGAATCTCACTTGCCGACTGGGGCAAATCGCGTACGTGCCCCATGGACGCTTCAACGCGGTAATCCCGTGGCAGGTAGTTGCGAATCGTTTTTGCTTTTGTGGGAGATTCGACAATTACAAGCTTTGACATGGTGGTTTGTCTCGAAACAGAAGGGGCAATGGGTAGATTTAGTGAACGAAATGAATGGATGGCATTACTTGATCTCTTCTTATCGTCAATATTGAATCTACTATCAGGAGTTAACAAAAGTTCCCAATTTGAGAATTTTCACTCAAAGAGAATACAAACTTACCGCGAGCGGTGCGATCGCTGCTCTTTTAAAGAAACCTCAAAAAGACCTAACGCAAACACCTCATAAGTCAGGTTATGGCAGAAAAAAGGCAAAACTGCCAACTAAATCTGATGATTAACATAGAAAAAATCCTGTCTCTCTTTCTCAGTGTTACGGTAGATTGCAATGTAGAATCCAGTTTAGAAACATTTTGCAATTTCATCGCCTTGCCACAGGTATGGTTTTGCTTTAACGTCAGTCGTAACACATCGAGGCTCAATGCATGGATTTTGCTAGTCTTGCCGCCCAACTTAATACAGGCGTGATCGCCCCTGAGTTGATCGTCATAGGGACGTTGCTACTCGTCTTAGTGGGGGATTTAATCGTTGGGCGCACAGCGTCTACCCGCTGGACTCCCTACATCGCGATCGCGGGCTTGCTAGTGTCAGTTGGGGCACTTTACTTTCAGTGGGATGCCACCGATACTGTTTCCTTCCTAGGCAGCTTTAACGGTGATGCTCTCAGTATTGTATTCCGTGGCATTATTGCGCTGTCAGCCGCCGTTACGATCTTGATGTCGGTGCGCTACATCGAGCAGTCAGGCACAGCCCTAGCAGAATTTATTGTAATTTTGCTGACTGCCACGGTCGGCGGCATGTTTCTCTCTGGGGCCGACGAACTCGTAATGATTTTCGTTTCTCTGGAGACATTAAGTATTTCTTCGTACCTATTAACGGGTTATACCAAGCGGGATCCTCGTTCAAACGAAGCCGCGCTTAAGTATCTGCTAATTGGTGCGTCTAGCTCTGCCATTTTTCTCTATGGTTTATCCCTGCTGTATGGTCTGTCGGGCGGTCAAACCCAATTGGGCCAAATTGCCGATACTATTGCTGCAACTGGGTTAGACCAGTCAATTGGTTTAGTCATTGCGCTCGTCTTCGTAATCGCGGGGATCGCGTTCAAAATTGCGGCGGTTCCGTTCCATCAGTGGACACCGGACGTTTACGAAGGTTCTCCTACACCTGTTGTGGCGTTCCTCTCGGTTGGCTCAAAGGCCGCAGGTTTTGCTCTGGCTGTACGGTTGCTGGTGACGGCCTTTCCTCTGCTTAACGACCAGTGGCGTTTTGTGTTAACAGCTCTGGCGATTTTGAGCATGATTTTGGGGAACGTGGTGGCATTGGCTCAAACCAGCATGAAGCGGATGTTGGCTTACTCCTCGATTGGTCAAGCTGGCTTCGTGATGATTGGTTTGGTGATTGGCACCGATGCGGGTTACTCAGCCATGCTGTTTTACCTGCTGGTTTACCTGTTTATGAACCTGGGCGCGTTTACCTGCGTCATTCTCTTCTCACTGAGAACTGGGACTGATCAAATCAGTGAATATGCGGGGCTTTACCAAAAAGATCCACTCCTGACTCTGGCACTCAGTGTTTGCTTGCTGTCTCTTGGTGGTATTCCGCCATTGGCAGGCTT
Organism: Leptolyngbyaceae cyanobacterium M33_DOE_097; assembly: GCA_015296075.1. Lineage (GTDB taxonomy): Bacteria > Cyanobacteriota > Cyanobacteriia > Leptolyngbyales > Leptolyngbyaceae > DSRU01. Next base: position 41,321 of record DVDV01000190.1, read on the forward strand.
CTTCGGAAAAATCTACTTGTTCTGGGCTGGTTGGCAGGCTGGGGCTTACGGTCTGGTGTTGCTTGGTCTGGTAACGAGTGTTATCTCGATTTACTACTACATTCGTGTGGTCAAGATGATGGTCGTGAAAGAGCCGCACGAAATGTCAGACGTTGTGAAAAATTATCCAGCTCCTAATTGGAATCTGGTCGGTATGCGGCCGTTGCAAGTGGGCTTGATTGTGTCGCTGATTGCAACCTCTCTCGCAGGCATTCTCTCGAACCCTCTGTTTAATCTGGTGAATGGAGCGGTTGAGAAGACCCCAATTTTGCAAGCGGCGATCGCGGCTCGCAAATCGGTAGCAACTGACCTTAAGCTACAAAAAGCACCTCGTCTCACCGTAAGTTCACTGAAGTAGTAAGGTGCGATCGCGGCTCAATCAGCGGATCCATCAGCTATTTTTGATAGTCTCTACCATTACAAATTTCTGAGTTAGCGCTGAATTTCAGCGCTAATTTTCTTTTGAGGAGCTATAAATACTTCTATAAACGTTCGATGAAGCAACCCTCCGCAATATTGAAGCTTCTATAAATGTCGAACTTCATTAAGTTCTCCTTGCCTGCTATTTAACCCGTCTTAACTTACACCTCCTAGGCTCTACATTGTCCGTGTATTTACGGGACGATCTGTTTCTTTGTTACACGCAAAGAAATTACTGGGTTTACCGCTTAATTCTTCTTTCAGTGTGGACAAACCTTACTTGTCCGCCATGTTTTGTTGAGGAAATTTTGCCGTTTTGCTTTTCTTATTCCTTACAGTAGTGAACCAATGAAAAACTCTACTTCTCAGAGCTTTGGCTTGTCTCAACTTCGGCGTTACTTACTTGCCTCAACGTTGACGCTAAGCAGCATCCTGCTCCCCGCAAGCGCCCAAGCATTTACCCTCAACTTGCTACACTTCAGCGATGGCGAGTCCTCTTTACTGCCCCGCACCGGAGAGGTTGCACCCGCAACTCAACCCCCCTCAAGCTTTAACTACAGTGGAGTAGCCCTGTTTGCCGATCTAATTGATCGCCAGCGCAACGCTAGCTCTACTGACTTTGACCTGCTTGTCACAGCGGGTGATAACTTCTTGGCCGGGGTGCAGTTTGAAGCAAGTTTGAGCCTTCCCACAGGGCAAGAGTTTTATGACACTACCGCGCTTGAGCTATTCAACATTGACGTTGGTGGCATCGGCAACCACGAGTTTGACTTTGGTCCCGATGTTTTGGCTCGGTTTATCGATCCTGAAGGCGATGGTGTGGGCTTCCGACCATTCGTTTCATCTAACCTGGTCATTCCCGATGAAAGCCCTCTCAAGAGCTTGATTCAACCCAGCACTGTGATCACTAAAACAGTCAACGGGGTTGAAGAACGCGTGGGCGTTGTGGGTGTTACCACGCCTTTACTGCGATCGATCTCTAGCCCTGGCAACATTCAGACGATTGGCGACACCTCGACTAATCCTAATTTTCAACAATTGGTTGAACGGGTCCAGGCTGAGGTGGATAACCTGACCGCTCAAGGAATCGACAAGGTCGTTTTGGTTTCGCACCTGCAAGACATCAACGAAGAGCGAGTTCTTGCAACTCGGCTAAACAACGTCGATGTGATTGTCGCGGCTGGAAGCGACACCCGTTTGGCAAATGAAGATGATCCGATTTTGCCTTTAGCCGGTGAAGCCCGAGTTCCCTCTTACCCTTTGATTTTTGACTCAGCAACTGGACAGCAGGTTGACAGTCTGTCCGCTGTAACAGGCACGCCGACTCTGATTGTTTCGACGGATGGCGAGTATAAGTATCTCGGTAATTTGCAAGTTGAGTTTACCAATGGCGCGATTTCAAGCATTCTAGAGCCAGGTTCGGGGCCAAAGCGCAACGCTGACTTAGATGGTTTAACCCCGCGCGCTGATCTGGTGAGCCAGGTGCAAGAACCTGTTGCAGCCTTTGTGGAAAGTCTTCGCTCCACAGTGATTGCTCAAACAAATGTGCCGCTGGATAGCGTGCGGACGAATGTGCGAGCCAGAAGTACCTTTGGTGGTAGTTTGATTGCTGACGCGATTCGGGATGCGGCGATCGACCAGGCAACGGCTCAAGGGCTTGACGCTAGCAAGATTCTGGTTGGCATTCAAAACGGGGGTGGTATTCGTAACGATCGCCAATTTGCTCCTGGTGACAACATCACCGCTTTCGATACCTTTGACGTATTGCCCTTCCTCAACTTTGTCACGGTTGTGCAAGATGTAACAGGTAACGAATTGCTCAGCATCTTGGAGCGATCGGTGTCCTCTCTATCAGCACCTGATGTAGGTGGTGGTGGTCAGTTTTTGCAACTGTCGGGCTTAGAAGTCGTCTATGATGTGACCCAACCTGCCCAAGCGATTACAGCGGATGGTGTCATTACTTCACTCGGCTCGCGCATTCAAAGCATCTTCTTGGCTCCTGGCAACGATCGCACCGGACAGTTCATCTACGATGTCAGCAAAGGCGGTTTCCAACTGCCTTCTAACCAGGCGTTGTTTGACTTAGCAACGATTGACTTCACCGCGCGAGGTGGCGACAATTTTGCCGCTCTAGCCGCAATTCCTGACAGTCGCAAGACAATTTTAGGGCTGACCTACCAACAGGCGCTCGAAAATTACCTCACCGAAAACTTGCAAGGTGTGGTGGATGCACTCGATATTCCTAATGGTGAAGGTGTGCGTGTGCGTGACATCACGGCGCTGGTTGCACCGCCAACTAACGAAGTTATCATTGTGCAGCCCATCCCTGAACCGACCACGATCGCAGGCGTTATCTTCGCTGGGGCAGGTTTAGTCCGACTCAAGCGGCGATCGAAACAAAACCAGGCTTAAACTTTTAACTTCGACTAGAACGACAAATCTAAAAGAGGATTTAGGCAACTGAATCCTCTTTTTCTTAAATTACGCAACCACCTCCTGCTAATGCGTTGTCTGAGTCCTCTACTGCCCAAGTTGCTGCAGTGGCCAAGGCGTATGGATTAAATCAGATCGGATATTTTTCGGTCGAAAGGGGCGAACGGTCGGATAGCTTTCGGCAATAGCCTTTCGGCATGGCTGCGCTAGGGCTACACCAACACCCGTCCCAAAAAGTATTCCATTTCCAAAACGCGCCAAGCAACATCAATCGCGTTAACCAGAGCCAATATTGGACTTTATACCTCCATCAATTAAGAGCGGTCTTTAATGATTTCTCTCCTAGGGATGAGAGGAATTAGACGTGATTTCTATCATCTTCTAGATTAGAAGCCCTCTTAAACTACTGTAAAAATAAATACAGAAATTGAGTTTTCGGTCAGAAGTAAAGCATGAATTCAATTCAGCTTTGACTGACTAACTTAAGGGACTTATGTATTTTTCGAGGAGAAAAAGTCATGCGATTTATCAATATTCTGCGACCTGTTCGCGTTTTGATTGTTGCTTTTATTTGCACCATTTTGTTTGTTACTAATTCGTTGCCTGCGCTTGCTGACACCTACCGCAGCCAGCCCACTGAAGGCGAAGCTCAGTTGAAGGAAACTTACCGCAACTCTGAAAGGACGTTGCAAAATCCGCCTAAAGATCTGAAAGAAGCTGCAAAGCGTTCAAATGAAGGTCTGAACGAAGTGCAAGGTGATGCTGACATCGACAAGATGGAATACTCTGAAAAAGGTGTTGCAATCAAAGACAAGATCGAAAAGGCATTAGAGAAAGTGACGAAGTAGCGATCGCGTCTTAGCAATAGCATGCCTATTTATGGATGAGGTTGAGTGAAAAGTTTTTTGCAGGAAACTCTTTTCATCAAGTAGGAAGATTGCCTTAGCATTTCTAAACGATTTCTGATAGAAGAACCGGGGGCTGATGTTAGCACACGCTATACAGATGCCCCCTTAATCATGTTTATTTAAGCTGCAACGGGTACGGCTGCTTGGGTACCTAAAAAACGACCCACAGCGGCCGCTATTGGCTCAAGGCTGTGGGTTAGTTGAATCATGTCTTCAATCGAGAGGGCTTGACGGGCATCGGAAACCGACTTTTCGGGTTCGGGATGACATTCAATAATGAGGCCATCTGCACCCGCTGCGATCGCGGCACGGGCCAGGTCGGCAATCAGCTCACGCTTACCTGCCGCATGGCTGGGGTCAACAATCACAGGCAGATGAGTCAGTTGTCTGAGTGCGACCACTGCGCCTAAGTCTAAAACGTTGCGAGTGTAAGTATCAAAGCTCCGAATTCCGCGTTCGCACAGCACGACATTGGGGTTGCCATGCGCCAAAATGTACTCGGCTGCCATGACAAATTCTTCGATTGTGGCGGCTAAGCCACGCTTTAACAGAATCGGTTTATCTACTTCACCCAATGCTTTCAACAAATCAAAATTTTGCATGTTGCGGCTGCCGACTTGCAGCATATCGGCGTGTTGAGCGATCGCCTCAATTTGAGAGATAGCCATCACTTCAGTGACGATGGGCATACCATAGCGCGATCGCGCCGATGCCAAAATTTCTAACCCTTCAACCCCTAACCCCTGGAAGCTATAGGGTGACGTGCGGGGCTTGTAAACTCCACCGCGCAAAGCGTGAACGGGCGCTTGAGACAGGCGACGAGCGATCGTGTCGATCTGCTGTTGATTTTCGACGGTGCAGGGGCCACCAATCACAACGACTGACTTATCACCGATCGCAACGTCAACGGACAAATTCACAACTGTGCGATGGTTTGCATGTTGCTTGAGTGATAGTTTTGCCTCTTTCATGGTTCCTCTCTTTTTGAGAATGTCGTTGATTTGTGTTTGAGCAATAAAAAAGCCCGGAGTTGGATCCGGGCTTTGGTGAAACTTGCGCGTGCCAACCTTACCCGGTGTTTATGCCGATAAAAAAGTAAAAACCGTAAAGCCAGGAAGTCAGAAATAGCATTGAAGTCACGCGGGGGGTAAGGTTTTTTCAGATTTAAGCCATTAAAAAGCCGCAGGGTTAATTCTGCGGCTCACCAAGAGTAGATAGCAAAAAATGCCGTCACCCCTGGTGAACCGGAAAATACCAAAAATAAAAGTAGCGAGTGCTGTGAGTCATGCGGATGCCGACAAAGAAAGTTGCAGTTGATCTAGAAGCTAACAAACTTACTCAAGCTCCGTCAAGAGGGAACGTTTTACTTGGTCAAAGTATGAAGATAAAGTAAAGATGAAACCGTATTTTCTCTTTACTTTTCAAAAGCGAAAGCTTCTTTTTACGGCTTTGCAACAAAATACTTTCTAGTATTGCGGAGATAACATATATAAACGTGAAGGATCTATGAGTATTGTTATTTATAGCAAATAAAAAGCTCTTTGCTCAGTGAATCTACGTGTCGTCTCTGATTTGGCTCAGAATTTCAAAAGTCGAGCTGAAACCTTTCTCAGGTTTAGTTTAAGAAGCTACTGAGCATAATTCCTTAAAGTTGGTTAAATTCAAGAAAGTGGAGATAAACTCAGTATTTATATTGAGATCCGTAAGAAGAATGTTAATTTTTCATCAAGAAGGCTGGGTAATTTCCCGGTAATTACCACGAAAGTAGAAAATATCGCGTCAGTAGTATTACTGTGCAAATCTTCAATTTGCCACTATGATTCCATTATGAGAACCCAATAATCCTTATGAGCAGGTTCAGTACAGTAGTTATGGTTTGTTTGGCGGTGGTGGTTCCACTGCTGATTACTACTGATGCTGTGGCCGCTTCGTCGCAAGTTGGAAGTGGCTTTGCTACTGTTGAGCCTTCTGCTTCTATGGCCGCAACAAATTGGAAGCTAGCTTCCTACAAGCCGCCTAAGAAACCACCACCAAAGCGCTCTACTGGTACTGGAACGCGATAATAGTTTAGGGCTTAATTTCTCTTAAGACAAAATATTTTTTGTAGAGCCGTTAAACTGAATTCTTTGGAATTTCTTTTTGCGGTTTTTGTGTTTTAAATAGTCGTTTGCAGCGTCTACAGAAGGATTTTTACCTGCAAGTAATTCGTCGTCTTGCAGTCTCGCGTATCGTTTAGGATGAGAAAGCTGATTCTAACTGCGATCGCTCAATGGCTCAATCTCGCCTCAAGAAGTTGGGGGCTTATCTCCGCCCGCATCTAACTAAAGCCAGTCTCGGTATTTTTGCACTGCTGATCGTGAACGGCTTGGGGGTTTATATTCCCTTGCTGATCAAAGACGCGATCGACCGTTTGCAAGTAGCATTCAGCTTTGACCAGATTCTGTTTTACGTGGTCTTGATGCTGGTATTGGCATCGGTGATGTGGTTTGTCCGCATGATTTCGCGAATTTTGCTGTTTGGGGTCGGGCGACAGGTTGAGTTTGATCTTAAGCAAAAGCTGTTTACACATTTACTTCGACAAGAACCCGCTTACTTTGCTGCAAATACCATTGGTGACTTAATTAACCGAGCCACCAGCGATGTCGATAATATTCGGCGGTTATTGGGGTTTGCGGTTTTGAGTTTGGCAAACACGATTTTTGCCTATGGTTTGACCTTGCCTTTTATGCTGGCGATTAGCTGGAAACTCAGCCTCTTAGCGTTGGCCGTTTACCCGGTCATGTTGGTACTGGTGCAGTTGTTTAGTGACAAGCTGCGAAACCAGCAAAATGCTGTTCAAGAAGAACTTTCAAGCGTGAGTGAGCTGATTCAAGAAGACTTGAGTGGCATTGCCCTGATCAAGATTTACGCGCAAGAGGAAAACGAACGGCAAGCCTTTCAGCATCTAAATCAGCGCTTGCTCGACGTTAATTTAGAGTTAGCCAAAACGCGAAACGTGCTGTTTCCCATTTTGCGGGGCTTATCAAGTATTAGTTTGTTGTTGCTGCTGTGGTTTGGGGTGGGTGATATCGGCAGAGGCAGCATTTCGGTAGGTGGTTTTATCACCTTGCTGATTTATGTAGAGCGACTGGCATTTCCAACGGCGTTACTGGGCTTTACGATCACGGCTTATCAACGGGGTGAAGTAAGTATTGACCGAATCGAGGCGATTCTATCGGTTGAACCACGCATTCAAGACAAACCCAATGCGATCGCCCTTGACCGCAACCAGGTACGGGGTAGTATTCAGGCGCAAGACCTGAACTTTACCTATCCCGGTGCGTTGGTGGATGGGCAACCGCTCAAACCAGCTTTAGATCACGTGAATTTCACGATCTCACCGCAAGAAACAGTCGCGATCGTGGGGTCGATTGGCTCTGGTAAATCCACGTTGGCAAACGCGATTCCCCGCTTGTTGGAGATCGCACCAAGACAGCTATTTATCGATGGATATGACATCACAGACTTGCGCTTACAAGATTTGCGCGGCGCGATCGCCTATGTCCCCCAAGAAAGCTTTTTGTTTAGCACGTCGATCAAAAACAATATTCGCTACGGCAACCCCACTGCCGATGAGATGAGCGTGATCCATGCGGCCAAACAAGCTCAGATACATACTGAAATTCTCAACTTTCCACAGCAATATCAAACCATTGTGGGTGAGCGGGGCATTACTCTATCCGGTGGGCAGCGGCAGCGCACCGCGTTGGCACGAGCCTTACTAATCGATGCGCCGATTTTGATTCTGGATGATGCCCTCTCTAGCGTTGACAACCAAACAGCAACCCAAATTCTTAAGAACCTCTCAGAGGGAACCGATCGCAAAACGGTGATCTTTATTTCGCACCAGCTTTCGGCAGCAGCAATGGCCGATCGCATTTTTGTGATGGATCAAGGCGCGATCGCGCAGGTTGGCACCCATGCTGAGTTACTGGCTCAAGCAGGGTTATATCAAGAGCTGTGGAATCAAAATCAGCTCGAAGAAGTCTTGCAGTAGTTGTGACGAGTTAACCTTTTCAAGTCAGCGCCAATGCTGAATAGCTTTATTTTTCTACTCCGTTTTTTCACACGCTGCCAAACCGAGAAACTCGTGGAAGAAGAATAATGAGTGATAGCCAGAAGACAATGAAATGGATCAGACGCAGGCGATGAATTGAGGAATTTACATCTCTCGAAGGAGACAGGATAACGAAAAAGTTGGGGATATTTACACAAAAATCGTACAAATGTACTAAATTAGGGAAGAAGTAGTATAAAAATACTAACATCTTCCTTGAGTTGACTCCCCCAGCTATGGAAAATCCCCCTGCCCGCAATCGTTCACGCAAATTAGCTGCATCTACTCCCCAGCCATCAGAGGTCACTCCTTACCGGGCTGAAGATGGCAAAGTGATTGCCGGAAAAGATGATGTGCAACTGGCTAACTCTCGAAAAGAGGTTGCTGGTGAGGCTCACGCGGTTGAGTTAGCACCCTCTGCTGCGATCGTTCCTGATCGGAGAAGTGCTGCTAAGCGCAAGTCTCCGGCAACTTTTCGGCGTTTGTGGGAGGTGAAACAAGCGCGGGAAATTCAACTGACTTATTTGCAGGCACAAGCACAGCAAATTAATCAGGCGCTATCTGAGCGTCAACAAAAACGGGTGCAGGCCGGGCATGTAGCAGTTTCAAATGGTGATGCGAGAGCACGAGTTTCGCTAGCAGGTCACACTGCTCAATCGTCCAGGCCGAGTGTTTTCTCATCTCATCCAGAATCCACTGCCATGCATTCCTACGACGATAATGATGCAGCCCTGCAAGCTGAAATGAACCGGATCAATCAGCTGCTAGCCAAACTGCAAGTCGATATTCAAGATGGTGAGCAGGCTTTGACCGCCATGCAAGAAGGTCGCTTTGACCTTAACCGAGTGCCCTCTAGCTTGTTGCGCCAGATTACAAACCCTGCCGAACAAGAACCTCACTCTGGCGTTGCAGCCTTCTCTGAGGCAGCTCCAACTCCTCCTCCTGGCGCGGCGATGCCACTGAACGAGGCTCATTGGCAAAAAGCCGAGCAAGAAGCGCGTCAAACAGCTGAGGCTTTACGTTACCTGGCAGGCCGCGATCGCCCCTTACCGCCACCCCCAGCTGAAGCCACTCCTCCCAGGCAACCTCTGCCCCAATCAGCGCGGTCAACAACGGCTCCGCCCCGGCGATCGCCCACCTCTGCCAGTCGTCGATTGGCGCAATCCGTTTTTGACAAGTTGGGTGATGCCTTGTTGTGGATTGTGGCAGCAGCAGCGGCTAGAGTTGCCATTCGCTTTTTACTCGCGTCGGTGCCTGCCCTGACACCCATTTTGGTGCCACTCATGTTTGCCCCTGCTCTCGTGGCGATCGCGCTGGTTTTCTTGAAGCCAAACATCAGCTTTTTGCCTCTTTACCGCTTGTTTTTGATTTCAATCGGTTTGCTATTGGGTGGCAAGCTGTAAACGCCAAAGGCGAATGCCCAGTCCTTAACTTTTACGTGCTAATTCATCCACATTTGCTTATGAAAACTTCGCTGTTTACCCATTCCGTTCCAAAATTTCTTGTTGCTGGCGGTTCGGTCGCGCTGGCCGTTGGGCTAATGACAGACCTATATGGTTTACCGTCGTTTCGTTTTCGCAAAAACGTGGGTGAAGCCTGTCAACAGGTTGTACGGGCCGAAGCAAAGCTCTCGCGAGATCAACTTGCTAAATTGTTGGTCATCCCTGAAGGGCAAAACCAAAAAGCCGTACGGCAGGTTGTGCAAGACCCTTACTGCAAATTGTCGAGTTTGCAGGTGCGGGTTGGGGCAACGGCTCAGCGAGAAGCGTATCCCCTAGATTTTGATGCAAATACTTGGTTGGTTGTGCTTTATGAGGGAGAACAGTATGTGGGCTACCGATTTAACACGCGGTAGGGGGAGGTTTCATCATGTTTTAAGCGCGATCGCCCCTATCGTCGTGTTACTGGGGTTAGTCAGTTGCCAATCAAACCCCAAAACAGAACCTCCTTTGCAACTGAATCTGCATCAAAAGTGGCAGTTACAACCCGGAGATCAGGTCGCTGGTTATCCCGTTTTAGGTGGTCTGGGTGACATCTCAATTAGCCTCAACCGCCAAGCCGTTTATGCCCCTTTCACTGGCCGGACTCAACTCGATAACCGCAACTGCGTTATTTTTTCTAGCCCCGATGTGCCTGCCTACTTATTTCGTCTTTGCGGCTTAGAAAACCCTCGCTTGGGCAGTGTTTCACCCGGCGATCGCATTGGTCGTGCGGATACCTTACAATTTGCTGCCCTGCGTAAACAACCTAATGGCACCTGGGCGATCGTTGAGCCAAGTCGCCAAATTTTGGAGCGCACGCTCAAACAGCCCTAGATCAGAACGAGCAAACAGCCGTCTGCCCCATATACGCAGAAAAATATCTGATTTGATGTAATCCGTGACCCTTAACCCTGTCTCGTCTGTCTTTTGACGAGCATTTCTTCCTGCCTATTTTCACGTCTCTACCTTCATCCCCTCCCCTCTTTTCCCTTCCCTTAACCTATGACTCGCCTGCTCCTGCTCCCTCTCATCCTGTTTGCCAGTCTCCTCACCCAGCTCGAATCTGCCTCTGCTCTTGATGACGGCGCCGTGAGTTTCGAGGTTCCAGCGGTGACACCCGCTTCTGCCGAACCGCCTGCTGCTCCGGTTGCGATTCCTGCGGCGATCGCTGAGCCTGTCCCTCCTCTAGTTGCTCAAGAACCTGCTGCTGAAGCGCCTGCTCCGGTTGAGCCTGCTCCAGCTGTTCAAGAACCTGTCCCGGAAGCGCCTGCTCCGGCTCCTCAAGCTTCCGCCCCTGCCCCTGTCACTTCAAATCAGCCTGTTGATATTCCCACTGCCCCAGCACCCGCCGCCCCTGGCGTCCGCCGACTGGATACCCTGTTCAAAGGTGGCTCGCAGTCCGTGGTGGCTCGCACCGTAGGACACGCCGAAGGCACTCGCACCGCGGCTGGGGGGTATACCCGTGCCTATCGTGGTCATGTAGACCCTGGCAATGGCGTGTGGAACTTGGGCACCTTCTCCTTTCAGCATTGCCGGGAAGCAAAATATCGCTGCTCTACTGCAGAACAGGCCGATCGCCACCAATTACGCCGCCTGCAACGGCAAGCACGACAACTCCGCCAACGAGCGGCCGCTTTGGGCATGGAAATGACGCTCGAAGAAGAACTCAACGCGATTGATCTAGTGAACCAGTCCCCGCGAGCGGCCTTGGCGCGTAAGGAAGCGTACCCTGAGCATTTAGCGCGAGCGCGACGCATGGGCTTACGGGGAAAACGGGCAATTTTAGAGGGACGGGTTTGGGCTTACTGGGATGGCGAACGGAAGCGGTGGGCGGCCCCTGGACTGGGTAACACCGAACGGGGAATTCGGCGAGACCAACGGCGACGGATGCTGGCGATCGCGGCGGCCTTAGAGCAAGTGGAGCGGCAACGAGGAGCGATCGCCCCGCGTGAGCGAGTGGTTGATCAAATCCTGGCGCAGTAA
>DVDV01000152.1 GCA_015296075.1 Leptolyngbyaceae cyanobacterium M33_DOE_097
CTTCGCTTACGCTATATATAGTAGTTAATCGCTCTCGAAACCACCGCATGTGGTGTGTCTCACCGGCGCTTAGCTAATATAACGCATCTACCTCCCTGAACGCAACCCCCCTCCTTGAAAAAATTTCTGATTTACCTCTAACTCAACATGGCGTAAGGGTTTGGCAAAGATCAGGGCGCTGGAGAAAAGGAGGTTTTAGTGACTTTTAGCCCTTTTTGATGGCTAAGACTTACGTTACTTTTCTGTAACGCCCAATTTTCTACACAAGAATTTTAAGAGAGCTTGGTGTTGATTTTGCCAAATAAAGCTTTTGTGGCTGCGTCAAGTCGTTAGGTTGGAGCCAGCTAGTAATAGAAGCTCTGTTCAAAAAATAAGGTACTCGAAAATTGGTAGCCCTCAAATCAAGTTGTGACTTAGCAATAGCTTGTATACCCCTTAAGTAGGCAAATCGTTGTTACCCCTTCAAATTATTATGCGCTGCCAAAGGAATAACATCACACTGGTATCAGAAAGTTCCACCAGTGTCATTGTATAGGGGTAGACATTAGATAGGATTCGTGTGTTGACTTTTGGTGCAATCTCTTCGAGCGTGTTCGCTAGGGTTGGCAACTTATTACAGTTCGCCCTTATTTCTAACCTGTTCGTACAATATTTCCATGGCTTCAATAAACGAGTTATCACGTGTCCAAAAAGCAGGAAAGTCACCCTGCTTCTTAACTGGAATGCCTGACACTAAAGTTTCTGGCAGAGGTTCGATCGCCTGTGGTAATCGTTTTGCACCATGCCAAAAGTCTCGTAAGCTGTGCCCCTTCTTAACGGGTTGAGTTGCAGGGGGCGTGTAATAGGCTGAAACAGCTGTAGGAGGACGCTTTTGCAGTTGTAGCTCAGCGGAAAGAGCTTGCCCCAAAGGAGATTTAGCTAACTCTTTATGCAGATCTTTACGCGACAAACCTCGTAGCTCAAATAGTAGAAAAGGGTCACGATCAAGTTCAGCCGCAACTAAATAATGCACACCTGCAATGTGTTTGCAGGGATTACTGTAATCAGGGCAAGAGCAGCTTGAATTAAAATCTTTACGACTCCGAGGCAGTAAATTTAACCTCAGTTGGGCAAACGAGTCTTCGATATTATCTGGAATCTCATTTAGTAAGAGGCGCGAGATAAGACTGGCTTTAGAAGCAATTAAAGCAATTACTGCTGCCCACTTTGCTGGACTAATGGCAGCAAACTCGATTGTCGTCGTATAAATTGGCTCTTTATAAACTCCAAAATAAGGATTTACCGACCCTCGCACTTGAGCAGTCACAACGCCATTTTTTATTTCAAAGCTTTTGACTTTCCCTCCTTTAGCATAGGAGCGGCCCCGACTCAAACGCCCTGAATCGGTAAACTCTTCGAGTGCTTCGATAAATTTTTGCCCCCACCAGCTTCTACTAAATTGACTCATACTCTTACTCCATAATGGCACTTTTATTTAACGCAATGAGTTTCCGGAAAGCATCATTATCTAATTCAGTGAGCCAAGATTCATCAGCACCGACGATCGCCCCTGCCAGCTTTTTCTTATCTTCAATCATTTCATCAATCCGTTCTTCTAAAGTACCGATCGCCACAAACTTATGGACAAAGACATTTTTCTTCTGTCCAATTCGGAAAGCCCGATCCGTTGCCTGATCTTCCACGGCCGGGTTCCACCAGCGATCGAAGTGGAAAACATGATTTGCCTTCGTTAGAGTAATGCCAACGCCACCGGCTTTGAGCGAAAGCACAAATACCGAAGGCTCGGTTTCAGGATTTTGAAACTCCTGGATCATCTGCTCGCGCTTCTTGCGAGAAGTTCCACCATGTAGATAGTAGGTGTTGTAGTGCCGTGCCTGGCGAAAATACCTCGCCAGCGCTTCTCCAATCTCTGTAAATTGAGTAAAGACCAACATACTTTCACCTGCGTCGATCGCTTCCTGTGCCATTTCATCGAGCCGAGAGAGCTTATGCGATCGCTCTGGGGTAAAGTCACTTCCATCTTGAAGAAACTGCATCGGATGGTTACAGATCTGTTTCAACTTGGTCAGCGTTGCCAGGATCAGCCCCTTGCGTTGAATGCCCTCTGCCGTATTGATTTGATTATCAACATCTTTAACAACAACTTCGTAAAGAGATGCCTGTTCTTTTGTGAGGTTGCAGTAGAGCTTCTGCTCAACCTTGTCAGGTAAATCTTTAATAATTGATTGATCCGTCTTCACTCTTCTCAAGATAAACGGTTCAATCAGCTTTTTCAGAGTTTCTGATTGGCGCAAATTATTATTTTTTTGAATCGGCAATTCAAAGCTACGGCGAAATTGCGTTTGGTTTCCTAGATAACCAGGATTAAGAAAATTGAAGATTGACCACAGATCCATCAAACGGTTTTCAACCGGGGTTCCCGTCAAGGCTAAACGGTGCGGTGCCGAAAGTTTTAGAATTGATTTAGTCAGATCCGCCTTGGGATTTTTGATGTTTTGAGCTTCATCGAGAACAATTCGATGCCACTCAATTTCACTAAATAGTTTGATGTCCTTTCGCACTAAAGCGAAAGAAGTGATGATAATGTTATGCTCACGGCAGGCTGACTTAAACTCCTGGTTATCTTTAGCACGCTGGCTTCCATGGTGTACAGCTGCTTTCAGGTGAGGTGCGAACTTCTGAATCTCGTGATACCAGTTGCCAACCACTGAAGTTGGCGCAATCAGCAGTGTAGGTGGAATATTTTTCACTCGCTTTTGTTTTGCTAGCTCTTGTTCTTGTAACAATCGAGCAATGACCTGAATTGTTTTACCTAAACCCATGTCATCAGCGAGGCAGCCATTTAAGCCAATTTCCTCCAAATATTGCAACCAGGACACCCCCCGCTTCTGATATTCCCGCAAATCACCTTGAAACTGTTTCGGATTCTCCACAGGCTGTAGTTGATTTTTGTCACCTAATTTCGCGAGCATACTCGACAGGGCATCCCGGCGATCGACCTGCACTTCCAGTTCCTCATTGCTACTTGCCGTTAACTTCAAAAAATCTAGCAAGCTTAAGTCTGGGTTTTCCTGTTGCTGGGTTTTCCAGAACTCCAGCATTTGTTGCATTTTGTCTTGATCGAGTTCTATCCACTGTCCACGAAACTTGACCAACGGTGTTTTAGCCGTAACGAGTTGGTTCCATTCTTTTTCGCTAATCGATTCATCACCGATCGCTAATTCATATTGATATTCCACCAAATTTTCAAAGGCAAAATAAGTCTTAGCTTTGCTGTTTCCACCCGAAGATTTTCCCTTTGCTTTAAGGCGGATTTTTGCCCGTCGTCGCCCTTGTGGAGTCCACCAAGCGGGCACAATTACCCGATAGCCCGCATTTTCAAGTACCCAGGCAGACTCCTTTAAGAAAGCAAAAGCCGCCTCCAAGTCGAGCATAATCTCCACAGGTTGGTCAGTATCCAACCCTTGCCAAAGAGTCGGATAGATCCGCGCAGCGTAGCCGAGATTTGTCAGCAGGTGTTGTTCAAAATCTTGACCCATCTGTTTTTGCACCTGTTGTTGCTGCTTGGGACGCATCTGCCAGTAGTCTTGCAAGGCAACTCGCAATGATGGATCACTCTTAGGCGCAACCTGCAATTGTAAAGCCCAAGGGTCTTCTGGCTTTACGGGGTCTTGCAGTTGAAAACAGAGGTAAAAGAGTTGTTCGGTTTGAGTCCGAACGATGCGATCGCGCCAGGCTTGCCATTGCTTATATTGTTCCAGCTTATCTTCCGTTATCCAGGGTTTAGCAGAAGGGTGTAAACAGGCATAAAGCAGCGAGTCAGCAATTGTTTTTTCGTAAGCCTGAGTAGTCGGAGTATGGCTCACAACATCATGTAGAACACACTCAGAGAAATGCCGCAAAAGAGTCTCGCGATCGTAAAGCTCCGGTGTTTCGCACGGCTCAGCAAAACCAGCCACACAAATTAATGGCATGTAATCAATGTATTGCTGAATCGTTGATTCATACTCTTCGCCGATGAGTTCCCAACCGGGATAAATTTCAAAGTCTGGATCAATTGGAAGCTTTGAAACATCAATTGTTTGCGATGCCGCTACCGTTCTTTTCGCTAAATTAGCAGATCGCGGAGACGCGCGGCGAGAACGCGTGGATCGTCTAACTTGAGTTTGCCTCCTAGCCACTGGTACAGGTTCAGCTACCATCGGCTCAGCTTTCGTAGACTGCTTTTTAGTTTTTGTAGTCGTTTTTGCAGACAATTCCCGATACTTTAAAGCAGGAATGTACTGGTCTTTGAAAATAATTCGTTTAAGTGCTTGTGTATAGTGAAACCAAAACAATAAATCAGAACCCAATTGAATCTCTGTTAGATTATGCAAAGTCAAGAAGTGCAAATCATTTAGTAAACTAAAAACTGAAGTCACTCGACCTGTCTTGTGAGAGGTGATCGCGGGGTAACAATCAACTTGCCAGTACTGCCACTCAAATGTTTCTGGTAACTCTTCTTCTAAGTAACGTGATAGCTCCAGCGAGGGTAAAGGTAAATTGTCAACAGATGGCAATAAAAAATATTGGGGCGAAATCTGACTTTTCAACTCCCGCGAAATATTAAGGGGCTGCACACCTAGCTCTTGTTTCAAAAGCTGAGCAAAATCTTCGGCTACCAACTGATAAGGATGA
The DNA here is from genome assembly GCA_015296075.1 of Leptolyngbyaceae cyanobacterium M33_DOE_097. Taxonomy (GTDB): domain Bacteria; phylum Cyanobacteriota; class Cyanobacteriia; order Leptolyngbyales; family Leptolyngbyaceae; genus DSRU01. The sequence goes on from DVDV01000152.1 coordinate 4,678, forward strand.
CGTGGACTAGGTTTGCGAAACCGCTTTTTTTGCGTTGTTTCAACCCATAAATAAAAAGTACCTGACTGAATAAAGTTTTCGCCATCTTGAGACTTGGGTGCTTGAGGAATCCAAGTTCCGTGAAGAATTTGCATAAGCAGATACCCTAGCAAGGCAATAGTCGCCTTTAAGAGTAGCAAGAATCTAATTATTTGAGAATTTGTACATTCAGAAAGTTTTATTAAGGGGCCAACTGGGCAAGCGTTTAGCTGTCAATTTAGAACCAGAAGCAAAGTCAATTGAATCGCTGCTCAATCAACGGGTTGTTACCTGAAGGATCGATTGGATTAAAACATCGGGATCGACTGGTTTTGACAAATGACACTGAAACCCACAGGAAAGAGCCTGGAGTTGATCGGAAGCACGGGCATAGGCTGTAATGGCGATCGCGGGGGTTTGGGCTTCAGGGTCAGGCAATTGAGTTCTGATCTTTTCAATTAACGTGTAACCATCCATGTCTGGCATACTGATGTCACAGAGTAGAATGGCAGGCTTAATCGAACCCATTAATTGCAACACTTCATTACCCGAAGCGACCGTTGTAACGATAGCCCCCTGAGACTCTAAGAGAAAAGCTAAAAAATCCCGGTTATCTGCATCATCGTCAGCAATAAGAATCGGCATACGAACCAAAGCATGCGGTTCTTGTGACATTGCGGAGTTTTGCAGCGGCTCCAACTTTATTTGAGAGGTGGCCTGCAAAAGCGGGAGAGCAACAGTAAAAGCTGCGCCTTGATTAAGCCCCTCACTCTCTGCCCAAACCACACCTTCGTGTTGTTCTACTAGATGCCGCACAATCGCCAACCCTAACCCTAAGCCACCTTGAGCACGAGTGATGCTGCTGTCTGCCTGCCGAAAGCGATCGAAAATATGAGGTAAAAAATCGGGGTCAATCCCAATTCCAGTATCAGTGACTCGCAGCTGAGCATACATTAAGGATGTAGGCGGCTCTTGCTGAAGCAATGCACGAGGCAGATCAGTCAAAATCGACAAATGCATTTCCACCCGTCCTTGAACTGGCGTAAATTTAACTGCATTAGTCAACAAGTTCCAGATCACTTGTTGTAATCGCAGTGCATCGCCCTTTACTTCTAAACGAGAGTAATCTTGGAAGTTTGTTAGTAGAGCAATTTCCTTCTCGTCAGCGACGGGTCTAACAGTTTCTAAAGCTGTTTGAGCAACCGCAATTAAATCCATAGGTTGACGATAGAGTTGTAACTTACCGCGCACAATTTGTGAAACATCTAAAATATCTTCAATCAGCCGCGTTTGGGCTGTCGCATTCCGCTCAATCGCCTCGATCGCGTAATTCACTTTTTGTGGATTGAGATTTTGAGAACGAAGTAGACGTGACCATCCTAAAATCGCGTTTAACGGCGTGCGTAGCTCATGAGATAGAATCGCAATAAATTCATCTTTCATTCGGTTGGCTGTCTCTGCTTCTTGGCGAGCGGCTTGTTCACGAATAATTTGAGCATTTGCAGCTTCCGATCGCTTACGCTCAGTAATATCTTCAACAGTGCCAACATAACCTAAAAACTTTTTCTGCTCAGAGACAATTCGAGCCGAACGAATTGAAACCCAGCGAATTGTGTCATCCGTTTGTAACCGTACCTCTTGAGAGTACTCCTGCCCAGCTTGCATAAAAGACAGCCAGGTAGAACGAGCAAGTTCCAGATCCTCTGGGTGAACAGAGGCTAGCCAACTCTGCTCTGAGGTAGGTCTATTTGAGCAACAGCAAACTGATTGAAACCGAGGATTAGTGTAAACACAATTTCCTGCTGTGTCAGTTACGAAAACCCCAACTGGCGAACAATTGCTAAGGAGACGAAAGCGTTCTTCACTCATTTGCAGTTCAGCATTCACTGTTTCTAATTGAGTGGCTTGTCGCTGCAGCGCTTCAGTCTGTTGTTGTAGAATTTTGGTCTTTTGTCTTAAAGCGTCAGTTTTTTTAAAGAGTTCAATAAAAATAGCAACTTTTGATAACAAAACATTCGGTGCGATGGGCTTAATTAAATAGTCAACTGCACCGAGAGCATACCCCTTAAACATAAATTGTTCACTACTGCTAAAGGCAGTCAGGAAGATGATTGGAGTGTCGCGCGATCGCTTACGACTGCGAATCAGAGTTGCAACCTCAAACCCATCCATTTCAGGCATTTGCACATCCAACAATATCACTGCAAAATCATCATGCAGCAAGCAACGAAGCGCCGCCTCGCCGGAGGTAGATTTGACCAAGTTTGCCCCTAGTTCAGACAAAATAGCCTCTAGTGCTACCAAGTTTTCGGGTTGGTCATCAACAAGTAGGATATTTACTGGAGACTCGGTTTGCATGAATACCCTCCCGCCGATGTGCAAAGTTGAATTAATTGAGGTGCAATTTGCGAGAGGGGTAGGATCAGATCAACCGCGACATTAGCGATCGCAGCGTTAGGTAAAGTAGGACTTTCTGCGGTATCTGGATCTTGTACAATCGTCATTCCGCCTCGTGCTTTGAGAATCGACAACCCCTGGACTCCGTCTTGATTAGCTCCTGTAAGAAGCACCCCAATCGCCCGCTCAGCATAGGCATCAGCTGTTGACTCAAACAGCACATCAATCGAGGGGCGGGCATAGGAAACAGGCTCATCAATTGATAACGAGAAATAGCCAGATTCCACCAGTAGATGATAGTCTGCTGGTGCAAAGTAAACATTTCCTGGCTGAATCTGTTCCTTATCTTCGACCTCATGCACAGGAAGTAGCGTAAATTGTTGTAGAAAAGAACTCAAGACCTCATCAGACTCTCTATGGCGATGTTGAACAACGGCAAGTGCTGCGGGAAATTCCTTGGGTAGATATCCTAGCAATGTTTTTAATGCCGACAATCCTCCTAAAGACGTACCAATCGCGATCAGTTCATAAGCCACTAACTCCGCCTCCTATACAACTTTTCAGCTTTCACCAAATCTTCGTAGAGTGTTTCATATTTTGTAAAACGCAGTGTTTCCTGCCTCCCCAAACCGAGAATACCAAATTTGCATAGACTATTGTAGAAAAGCTCATGTACATGGTTTTGCAATATTTGATTGAAATAAATCAAAACATTACGACAAATAATGACATTAAATTCATTAAACGACCCATCAGTGACGAGATTATGTTCACCAAAGACAATCCGTTCTCTTAAAGTAGGACGTAAAATTACACTTTCATAACTCGCTGTATAGTACTCTGAAAAAGTGCGTTGTCCCCCCGCCTTTAAGTAGAGTTGAGTGTATTCTTGCATTTGTTTAGCTGGATAAATGCCATTTCTTGCTGTACGAAGAACCTGCTCATTAGCATCCGTGGCATAAATTCGACAGCGGTGATACAGCTCTTCTTCTTGCAACAAAATTGCCATTGAATAAACCTCTTGTCCCGTTGAGCAGCCTGCATGCCAAATACGGATAAAGGGATAGGTCCGCAAAATAGGTACAACTTGCTGACGAAATGCCATATAGAAACTGGGGTCGCGAAACATTGCCGTCGTATTGACGGTTAGCCCCATCAGTAAGCGATCAGCATAGGCGCGATCGCGCAAAACCTGAGCCTGTAATACAGAAATACTGGGCAGACCTTCAACCTTAAGAAAGCTGTGGATTCTTCGCTTCAGAGAAGCTTGAGCATAGTTGCGAAAATCATAGCCATATCGCCGATACAACCCCTCAATCAATAACTGAACTTCAACATCTTCTAGTTGTAATTCTTTCATAGGATCTATACAATCCATCAGGATTGTGACTTGAAGTTCATTATAGTAAGCTCAAAAGATATTGAGGTTATTCCTCATTTTCCCCAAAATGCACCGTTGGGATATATCTCAAAAAGTGGATTCTTAATTCATTTCTGTCAAATTGTGAAATAAGTGCTTTAGCAAAGCTAGTGCCTAGTGTCTATCGACATAACCATAAGCGTAACAGCGTCAGAAGTTGCTCTGTATCCACTGGTTTTGTAATGTAATCAGAAGCTCCAGCTTCAATACATTTTTCTCGATCGCCCTGCATGGCTTTAGCGGTTAAGGCAATAATTGGCAGCGATCGCAATCGTTCCTGTTGTCGAATTAAGCGCGTCGTTTCATATCCATCTAGTTCTGGCATCATCACATCCATCAAGACAATTCCAATATCAGCGTTTGCTTGCAGAAGTTCGATCCCTTCTCGACCATTCTCAGCAAACAACACATCCATCTCGTATTGCTCTAACAGACTGGTTAGTGCAAAAATATTTCGAACATCATCATCAACAATCAAGACCTTTTTGCCTGCCAGTGCCGGGTCAGTATGTAAGCGTTCCAACATTTGTTTTTGGCTTGGTGGAAGATTTGCCTGAACCCGATGTAAGAACAGAGCTGTTTCATCGAGCAGCCGTTCGGGCGATCGCACATCCTTAATAATGATGGTTTCGGCGAGACGACGCAGGCGGGTTTCTTCCGCTTCGGTCAGATCCTTTCCGGTGTAGACAATGATGGGTAAGCGAGACAAATTTGACTCTTGCTTGATCTGCTCAATCAAGTCAAACCCATTCATATCAGGCAGGCCCAAATCCAGCACAATACAATCACACGGCTGCGATCTCAACACCTCCAGAGCCGCCGATCCTGTATGAACTGCCGTACTCGTTACATCCTCTCCACCAATCAATTCGATAATACTTTGCGCTTGAATTGGGTCGTCTTCAACTACCAGCAAATGTCGTACCCGTTGTTCAACAAACTGTCTAATTCCAATCAGAGTTTGCGTCAGAATTTCAGGTGAAACAGGCTTCTGGATATGGGCGATCGCGCCCATTTGAAATTCCTGTTGTTGCTGGTCATCCACCGTTAACACATGCACTGGAATGTGGCGGGTCGCAACATCTTGTTTTAACTGCTCCAGCACAACCAATCCTTCCATATCGGGGAGGTGCAGATCCAAAGTGATTGCATTGGGCACAAATTGGCGGGCTAGCTCCAACCCGGTCTGACCCTGTAACGCGATTAGCACCTTAAACCCTTGGCGCCGCGCCATGTCAAGCAAAATTCGGGCAAAGTTTGGGTCATCTTCAATTACAAGTAAGACCTTCTCAGCTGCATCAGCTCGTGGAGATGCACCTGGTTGCAATTGGTCGCGATCATCCTGCAAATTAGCGGGTAACGGTGGGAGCGATCGCGGCGGCGGGTTGACAACGGTGGAAGGCAAGCGCATCTCTGGTGGAGACGCAGAAAGATCCCGGCTTGAAGTGCTGGCCTGCACCGATTGCCCAGCTGAAGACGATGCTTCATATTGCTCAGGCAAATAAAGCGTAAAGGTACTGCCATCTCCCGGTTGACTTTGTAATTCAATCGATCCCTTTAATAGTTGCGCTAGTTGCAAGCTAATTGACAGACCCAAGCCGGTGCCACCGTACTTACGGCTCGTTGTTCCATCAGCCTGTTGAAAGGCTCCAAAAATCGTGTGTTGCTTTTCAGGTGCAATGCCAATTCCAGTATCGCTCACCGCAAAAGCAATTTGACCGCTAGCAGCCTGATAGATGCGGGTTGTTACACTCCCCTGCTCAGTAAACTTAATCGCGTTAGACAGGAGGTTCTTCAGAATTTGCTGTAATCGCCTTGGATCAGTCGAAATCGTCTTCGGTAACGGTGCTTCTAACCTGATATTTAATTGCAACCCTTTGCTAGTTGCCATTGGTTGAAAGGTCCGTTCTAACTCAGTCTGAATCGCAGTCAGCGCCAACGGTTCGACGGAAACTTGCATCGTTCCCGACTCAATTTTTGCCATATCGAGAATGTCATTGATCAAAGCAAGTAAATCAACACCTGCCGAATAGATTGTACGACTGTACTCAACCTGTTTATCAGTCAGATTACCATCACTATTATCTTGCAGCAGCTTTGCCAGAATCAGTAGACTATTTAACGGAGTGCGCAGCTCATGCGACATATTGGCTAGAAACTCAGACTTATACCGCGATGATTGAGCCAATTGCCGAGCTTTGTCCTCTAACTCTTGGCGGGCCTGTTCAATTTCCTGGTTTTTCCGCTCAACTTGCTGCTTTTGAGACTCTAGTAATTCAGCTTTTTCTTCCAACTCCTCATTCAACTGTTGCAGTTCTTCATTCGATTGCTGCAACTCTTCCTGCTGCTGTTGCAGAATTAATTCCGATTCTTGTAAAGACTGCGTACGTTCTTCTAACAGTTGGTTGCTTTGCAGCAGTTCTTCTTGCTGGTGGCGTAGCTCATTTGTCAGCAATTGCGATTGTTCTAATAATGTTTGAGTTTGAAGATAGGCTGCGATCGCGTTGATCATCACACCCATCACCTCACTCGCCTCTTGCAGAAACGTCAGCTGCAACTCTCCAAACCGTTGAAAGGACGATAATTCTAAAACACCTTTGACATCCTTCTCAAACAAAATTGGTAACACCACAATGTTGAGTGGTGGGGCATTACCTAAACCTGATTGAATCCGAACGTAATCCCCCGGCACATCAGTTAACAAAATGCGCTGCTTTTCCAGGGCACATTGACCAACCAGCCCTTCGCCTAACCGAAATTCGTTTGATAGCTGCTTGCGCTCATGATAGGCATAGCTACTCAACAGCTTTAAGCAAGGTATGTCGCCGGAGCTATCCAACAGGTAAAACACACCCTGTTGCGCCTCAACCAGAGGAGCGACATAACGCAAAACTAACTCCGCTAAATTCTCTAGATTGCGCTGCCCCTGTAGTTGCTGTGATAAATCAGCCAGATTGCCTTTTAACCAGCGCTGATTCTCATTAGACTGAATCGTCTCACGTAAGCTCGTCACCATCTGGTTAAAGGTACGGGTTAAGACCCCTGTTTCATCCTGCGCTGTACTCTCTGTCAACGTGACATCTAAATTACCACCTGCAATCTGCTCTGCTGTCTCTGACAGTTTGCGAAGCGGTCTAGAAATATTGCGAGACAGCCCTAACCCAATCAACGACAGAACAACAAACGAGACTGGAATACCATAGGTAATTGTATCCATCGTCTGTTCAACGGACTGTTGTGCCTGAGTCGATCGCGCCTCAAGCAGGCTCTGCTCCTGAAGTCTCATCTCTGAGATCAGGTTGCGAATCTGTTGCATTAACTGCCGCCCATTATCGTTCAAGATAAATTTTTGGGCAGCAGTAAAGCCACCCAACTCTCGCAGACTAATCCCCTCCCGAAGTCGAGTTAACCTTGAGTCAATTACAGGCTTAAGAGCTGCCAAGCGACTCTGAAAATTAGCATCTTCCACAGTTAACTGACGCAATGCCATGTATTTGCTATCAATCTCTTTTAAGGCTTCATTGTAGGGTTCGAGGTAGCGATTTTGCCCTGTAATGAGATATCCTCTTTGCCCCGTTTCAGCGTTTGCTAGCTCTGCCTCCAGCTCATTGAGATAACCTAAAGCCTGATATGACTTTTTCTCCTGCTGCGAATTACGGATCAGGTTGGTTGTCGCTCTATAAGAAAGAACACCTAATACGGTTAAAATTGCCAGTCCCAGGGCAAATCCTGCACCAATTCGCGTGCCAATTTTGAACCGATTGACCATCTAGCTTACTCAATGAATTAAATCTAGTATCTCATGGAAAGCTGATGTCTATAAATACCTGAGTTAGCCCTCTTCGACAGTAAACATGATTGTTTGAATTCGAGGTATAGAAAGACAATTTCCACTGACGGAATGAGCTTCCTCCTCTAGAAGATTTCATGCCCCGTCTTGAGGCAGGTTAGCCATGTCAAAATTCCTGGTAATGTTGTTTTAACCCTACCAAAAAGAAAGTTTAAGCGGGCGCCTGGAGTGAAACCCGCTTTTTTCTTGTGTAATTCTCTTTAACTGAGATCTTGCAGCATTCTCAATAAGCCGATTCTAAGCGAGGTTTGAGGTCAATATCGAACCCAAAATGAGCCGCAATATCAGCGTGAGATTGGATGCGTTTGAGTAACTGAAACCAGATAATCGAAGGGAAC
>DVDV01000057.1 GCA_015296075.1 Leptolyngbyaceae cyanobacterium M33_DOE_097
AGGTCTTCGGGATTCTCATAGCCTTTCAGCAATTCATCAAGGAGCTCAGGTCGAAAAGTCATAGTATGAGTGTCTTAGGTTTAGTAGTTCATTAGATCTCAATTTCTGACCTTTGACACACTTTAATTTACAATCCCTTTTCCAAGGCTACACAAAATCAGACTTCACTACATCTGGTTGGCGTTACATCTTGCAATTTCAATACTTGGTCTAGTTTTAACATTCGTCATTCTGGCTTAAATGTTAAAGCAATTGACTTACTATCTGATTTTTGTATTTCAGTTGCTACAGACTGGCAGTATGCCTTGCATACTGACCTTCGAAAGTAATCGGTACAGTACAAAGATTATATGCGCCGGATGGTAGACACCCTCACACCCTCAACTCCACCCGCTCCACCTGCCCATCCCTGACCACCACCCGCTTCACCAGAGCACGGTACACCTCCTGCTTCTCTTCAGTCGAGATCAGCAGTTTCCAGGTAGAGCGATCGCCCAAGCACTAGGCTGGCAATTCCAGGAGAAGCCTTCACTCAAAAGAGAAACACAGTAACAACGATTAATTGATTAATCAAGACCTGGGTGATGGAGAGCAGTCGCCTCATTTTTTAGGGCTTTGTAGCGATTTAAGCACCAGAAAACTAAGTAAAGCAGTATTATTTGATTGATTAATCGATTAATCAAGAAGGTTCTTTGCTAGTTTTCTTGTACTGAGTTCTAGCCGGATTCTGGATTCGGCAGCTACTTAATCCCAAAAACGACCAAACAGGCTTCCATGAAGACTCTCGCTGACCTGCGGCAAATGCGAATCAAGGGGGTATCGCATGACTGAATACCCCTTCATCGACAAGCAAGCTGCCTGCGTTATCCTTGACTGCTCTGAGTCCACGCTGCGTCGCCGCATGAAAACAGATTTGAGGAAAGATATTCACTGGGTGCAGCGAAACAGAGGCGAGCAAGTTTAATCAACGCCTGCGAGTAGGCTTCGCCAATCCAAACCAGCTCACAGTCATCCGTCAGATGCTTCCAGCGCAAGGCACAGGCTTCACCGGGTTACACCCTGTCGCTAAGAGAAACTCGACAAAATCAGCATAGTAAGCAAAGTGGCGATCGCGCCGGAAGGCTGCCACAATTCGCTGCCGCTCCTCACGGGTAAACGGCTTCGAGCGTTGCTGGGGCTGCACCTTGATCTGACGCAACGGCTCGATCCAGGGATTTTCACTCACCAGTTTTTTCTCGATCGCCCAGGCCCAGGCCGACTTGAGAAACCCAACTCGCTGCTTCAGAGTCACAGGCTCCATCCGGTTTGCCAACCAGTCCTTAAATTGCTCACACTTTCGCTCACTCGCCACCCCATCCTTAAAGAATTGCCGCAGGTGGCTCAGGGTAAACGTGTACTTCTCCAGCGATCGCTTCCTTAAGGTTTTTGCTTTGTAGGCAATGTATTTCTCAAACACCTCTGTGGCAGGCAAGCCATGCACCCGTCGCTGGTACACCGCCCGGTACTTCTCCAGGGTTGGATCAAATAAGTCATTGGCGATGTCGCGCTCAATTTGCTTCGCCTTCAGCTCGGCGATCGCCCGGTTGGCCTTCGTATCTGGTAACTCTAGAGCAAAATAGTATCGCTTGCCGCAAAATGACCAAATCAACCGGAGCCGCTCTCTATACTTGTGAACCCCCACGGTTCCTTTCTTGGATTTCTGTTTGGACATTGTGATTACATCGCCATTAGCGATCACAATTGGATCACAGTTTGTGACTACGTTTGGCTGAATTTGAACAAATTTGACAGCCCTAATTGAGAATGGCTCATCCATAAGCACCACTCTTTAAAATGATGAAACCGCCCATTACGAGCGGTTTCATTGCATCGGAGCGGCGGGATTTGAACCCACGACCCCTACTACCCCAAAGTAGTGCGCTACCAAGCTGCGCTACGCCCCGAAAGCTTTACTAGTGTAACACACTAAAATCAGAAATCGAAAGACAGCGATCGCATTTTTTGCTTAAAAGTCGTAGTAAGGGTTGTAAGGCAGGCCTGTACTGCCATAATTAATCCCCATCTTGTGGAACTCGGAGGTGATCTGGCTTCTATAGTGGGTCTGGTGATTAAACATCTGGATGTAGTAAAACCCTCTTGGCACTCGTCGGTGTTTTTTAAGTCGTTTACTCCAAAACTCAAACATCTCATCAAGCCATGCTTGAGCAGCCAACTGCGACGCTTGAACTAACTTTTCGTCAAAGGTAAAACGAGCGAGTTTCAACTCTTCATAGCTTGAATAAGGAATGGTCTTGAAATCAACATCAGGCAGTACTTTTATCTGGATAAAGTGGTGAATGATTTGGTGAACAAGAATGATATGATTCAACGTCTTAAAAATTGAGTCAAAAAATATCCCTTTGTTACAAGTTCGCTCCTCACTGGTTAACTCATCGCAGATGCCAAAGATACTTTCATTCTGCCATTTGTTGTAGAAGGACATTGTTTCTAGAACTTTGCACCGATCATGAGCCAAAACCCTAAATCACAAGCTACAGCGAAGGTCTGAGTCCCCGGTGATGAACTCAATCCAGTAAAACTTGTCCGACTCTAAACAGATCTTTTATCTGAAACGACGTTAAGGGAATGGTGCGATCGCTGGCTTTTCAGGCGGGGCTTAATCTTCTGGTAAAACCCACTGAGGCGGTTGCGACGCACGCTCTAGCATCTTCTTGCGAACCGCTTCTTCCGCCATTTCTAGCATCTTGTCAAGCGATGTATTTTCAATAAATTGTGCAGCTTGGGCTTTGTACTCAAGGTTTGGGCATTCATCTCCCAAAATACAGCCGTTGACGCATGCCTCGGCGCAATTAACCTCTTGTGACATAACGTTTCTCCCAGTTTGATACTCTATCGGCAGTTCTTAGTCAGCAGGTCTAAAAGTAAAGACCCCTTCTAAACTTATAGCAATCTTGAATCGGTTATGAAATCGACAAGACGAGTAAGATTTTCGGTTAGCAGATGCTTCCCTCTCCAAGTAACTTTGAAGGACTTTTGCTGTTAAAGAGGCGCGATCGCCGTCGGTGCGGTCGTAGGCTGACGTTTAAAGTGATACGCTTTCTTTCATCATTCGATTGAGAATAACAGAGTCCATATTCTGCTTTAACGAGAATTGCGTTTATGCATTCATTTCTAAAAATTCTATTTATTCGTCATGCTCAATCGACTGGCAATGTTGAAAAGCGCATGCAAGGTCAGGGCGATTTTCCTCTGACAGAGACAGGTCGTGAGCAAACTGAAAAGTTGGCACGGCGGCTCATCACAGAAGGTTGGTCCCCTTCGCACGTTTACAGTAGCCCGTTGGCTCGCACGTTAGAAACGACCAAAATTTTACTCAATTGTTTTCAAATGGCTGCTCTGCCGGCCGAAATCACCGACCTGACAAACTCCGGTTTGGCAACTGCTAGCGACTTTAAGCAACCTGTGCTGGAGTGGGCTGACGAATTAATGGAACACCAGAATGGGGTCTTTCGGGGTTTAACTTGGGGCGAAGCCCAAGCTCAATTTCCAGAACTTTGTCAGGTGTTAGAACGTTCGCCTGATTGGGTCAGAATTCCTGAAGCAGAAACGCTAGAGGATGCTCGATCGCGTAGCCGCCAATTTATTCAGCGTCTTTTGGAGCGCCACCAAAATGGCGATCGCGTGTGGGTTGTGACCCATAGCTGGATTTTGCAACACCTGATTGCTGAGCTTTTGGGAACCGAGCGATCGTGGCGCATTCATTCTCAAAACACCGCCCTCTTTGAATTTTGGATTGATCATTCCCGGTGGCAACAATCAGACCAAAATCGCTACAACACAGATCTCTGGCAAATTCGGCGGATTAACGATCACCAACACCTGCAAGGATGATTCCCGCATCGATAGCTGGATCAAATTCCTTGCTGGGAGCAAACTCAACTAGCCATTGGGGGTGATTAGCAAGACCGATGACGCTGTGAGCTAAGTCACAATCAATGTTCGCAAAGATCACCGTTTAGACTGATTTCAATCAGCTTCTAGAAGTCGTAAATCGCCGACAGTAGAAACATAGAAACACTAGGAGGAGGAGCCATGATTGGGGCGATCGTCGAATCTGCGTTTCAAACAGGTTGTCTTAGTGTTGAAGCCGAAGGTGTGATTCGACAACTTGTAAGTCTTAAACTTTGCCAGCCTGTTGACCTTGATGCGTTAAAGAAGCTTTACCAGGCCATGCAAAATGGTGATATTCGTCGAGAAGCCCCGGCACGCTTAGAGCTTCCCTGCATAGACAAACTTCAGCTCATTTGAGTTTGGGAATTCTCAGCCATCTCTGAATCAATGGCTAGACAGCGCAAACTCAGGCAGTAAACAGCCTTCCTTCAAACTGGCTTACCTTTTGCTTATCGCCTTTCTGTGCAACATTGCACTCCTTATTCTTTTAAACTTGCCTGAAGATCCACTGATCCCCGCTTCAAGTCAGGTCAGTTCCTTAGAGAAGGAAACTCCACGGCATTTTTCCTGATTCATAACGGCTCATCTGCCGCTCCAATTTATCTAGCAGGTTTGCATTCAGCCTCTATCAATTGCAGAATGGAAGTCAATACGACACAAGAGCAAAGCAATGGCTGAACTGCCCCTTAACTTCAAAGACATTCTCGCTGACTTAATCGCACAATATCGATCGCGCGTTGATTACTTGGCGATTCGGGTTGAAGCGGCTGAAGGTTCCGACATTTTGTTGAGGGGAAACAAAGTTGAAACCCTGAGCGAAGGAATCTCAATTGGTGGGCATGTCCGCGCCTGCCATAAAGGAGGTTGGGGGTTTGCCAGCTTTAATCGACTCAGCGATCTAAAAAATCATATTGAAGAGGCGATCGCGGCAGCTCACATGGTTGGCGATGATGAAACCATCCTGGCACCCGTCGTTCCGATTCAAGACCAGCGCATTCTGCCCTTGACAGGAAGCAACCCACGCGACATTCCTCTAGCAGACAAGAAAGCACTCTGCCTGCACTATGGAGATATCTTACGGAGTATCAGCAACAAAATTGCGACAATCTCGGTGCGGTATGGCGACAGTGCCCAGCGCATGATTTTGGCAACCTCTGAGGGCACTTTGCTAGAGCAATCTTGGGTTGATATGGAAATGCGGTTTGCGGCAACCGCTCGTAACGGAGACACGGTGCAGACCGGGCGCGAAACAACTGGTTCTCGTAAAGCGTACGAAGACCTGCAAGGGCTAGATGCACAAGTGCGGAGTGCGGCTGAACGAGCTGTGGCGTCACTGGCGCTACCCTCGGTCAAGGGCAACACTTACACCGTCGTGATTGACCCCATCCTCAGCGGTCTGTTTGTGCATGAGTCGTTTGGGCACCTCTCAGAAGCCGACATGACCTACGAGAATCCCGATTTGCTCGAAACCATGAGCATCGGCCGAAAGTTTGGCACGTCTGAGCTGCAAATTTTTGATGGAGCGGCTCCCGAAGGGCATCGCGGCAGCTATTTCTACGATGATGAAGGCACCCCGGCAACAACGACTCAGTTAATTAAGGATGGGGTGCTGGTCGGACGCTTACACTCACGCGAGACAGCAGGCAAATTAGGCGAAGAACCAACGGGTAATGCTCGTTGCTTAAATTATCACTATCCCCCGATTGTGCGAATGACCAACACCTGGATTGAGCGCGGCAAAACTCCAGTCAAGGATTTGTTTGCAGGCATTCAAGAAGGGGTCTATGCTCGCAACTGGTTGGGCGGTATGACTAATGGCGAGATGTTTACCTTTGCCGCTGGTGAAGCCTGGATGATTCGTAATGGGGAAATTGCCGAGCCAGTGCGTGATGTAAATCTGTCAGGTAATGCCTTTAAGACGTTAGCCGATATTGAGGCGATCGGCGATGACTTCTTCTGGGATGAGTCGGGCGGTTGTGGCAAAGGCGGCCAAAGCGGTTTACCCGTTGGTTGCGGTGGTCCCAGTTTGAGAATTCGCAATGTGGTAGTTGGGGGCGAAGCGATCGAGTAGTGTTTGCAACAAAAACCCCCAGACCTTCAAAAATCCGGGGGTTTTGCTTTAACCAGACACTCACCAAACAACTACATTCGGCTAATGACGTTCTGTACAATCTTCATGCCTGTCACGGCTTGCCAGCTAAACAAGCCCATAATGACCACATTCAAGAAAATGTGGGTGTAACGTGCCCAATCTGCCCCTTTTTGCATAAAGGGTGAAAGGGAAGCCGAGACAGCAATCATGGCAGTCATGCTGAGACCCGCAATCAGATGAGGATTTACAAACAGCTTGCCACTATTGATGTAAGTAGCTCCCATTGCCCCGACCGAGCCCATCACCATCAATGCCAAAATCAGCGAGCCAATCTGAAAATGCCGTTGGTTATACTTTCCTTTAATTAATTCTTTCTTCTCTTCACCTTGAGCAGAGCGAATTTTACGAACCTTCAAGCCAAGGTATAGGGCATAAATTGTCAGACCTAGTAGCACCCACATCAAAATTGGGTGGGCAAATTGACTATAGACTTTGATGGGTTGGGGAATAAAGTCAAGACTCATAGGATCGGTTAGGGAGTGAGAAAAACTTCATAAAAGTTAGCATAAACGATTCTGGCAGTTTACTCCTAGTGTTAAGTACGAACGTTTGCATATCAGCCTTTAACGAGACGGACTTAATTGGAGCAGTGCAATAATTTCATTCATCAGCTCTTTTCGATCTGGCCCCATGTACTGAAGATTTGCTGCCCAAGTCAGAATATTTCGCATTTCTGTTACCTGGTCGTTATTAAATTGGTGAAACATCAGAACACGGCGAAGCGCCAGTAAAGCTGCATATTGCCCAAAAGGAGTTTCAATAATGCCAATACTTCTTGAAAGCAACGTATTTGTGTATTGACTTTCAGGCTGCCACTCCAAATATTTGTAAGCGCAGAGGCGATCTCCACCATTGGGGCTATTTAGCTTTTCATCAACTGGGAAGTTCGACACCTGGGGTAGCAAAGCCCAAATGGTCGAAGAAATTTCACGCATAATCCGTGAGCGATCGCGCCCCGATTTCACCTCTTCGCGTACCTTGTCATATAGCGTTGCCAACTGATTAATTTGCTTCATTGCCTCAGCCGCATCAACTTTAGATGTATCAATCAACTCAATCGCTTGTTGATAGCGCTGTTCAATGGTTTCAGGTAGTTGTTGGGATGCACCTTGAGAAAATTGACCGTCAATAATCTGCTCCTCATAATTCTTAGAAGCTGCTTCGACTCCATACCGTATTTTTAGCTTCAGAATATTCGTCTCAATTTCTTCAACCCCCAGATCTCTTAATACATTCAAAGAGCTTTGGAGCTTGGGGATATAGGTTGCGATCCAGGGTAAAAGAATCGGCAGCCAAAATAGAAAAATCAGCAGAATCGTGAGTGGAGTAATTTTGATCTCAACGGCAAAGCTCCAGGCATCACTAAAGATCTTGTCTGCCTTGAGTGAAATGTTGAGCGCACTGAAAATCGCCAACACCGCGAGAATTAAGGGATACCTTTTTCGCAGTGAGGGAGGCAGCGCAGACGTAAAGACAGAAGGCGTTTTAGAGGTAGGGCGACGAGTCATGTAACGCTCAATTTTCTAGATTTTCACTCGACTTCTATTCATCCATAGACTAGAAATAATGCGGTGTCAAAAAATAAATCGTCTCCTAGTCCATCTTTTAAGGAATGAGAATTAAATGGGTCCGATGTTGGGTAAGGGCGGGTTTTGCCCTTAGATCCATTGCAAGGTGCAGATGGGGGTGCTAAACCCGCCCGTACAGTGTGCGAATTGATTAAAGCCACGATCCTAAGTTGAGTAGTCTTTCAGCTTTGCGATCTCCCTCCTCCCAGTTTGGGAGAAGGGATTGAGCTTAGGAAAGCGCGATCGCCAGGGCACTCAACGCTTAGTGCAAAAAGTGACGCACGCCCGTCAACACCATGACGAGTCCAAGCTCGTTGGCAGCGTTAATGGAATCTTGATCGCGCATACTGCCACCTGGTTGCACGATCGCCTCAATGCCTGCTGCTGCCGCTGTTCGCACCGAGTCATCAAATGGAAAGAAACCGTCACTGGCGAGAATAGCACCTTGCGCTTGCTCACCCGCTTGATCTAGAGCAATCTTGGCAGAGCCAACTCGGTTCATTTGTCCGGCTCCAACACCCAAGGTCGTGCGATTTTTAGTCACCACGATCGCGTTTGACTTGACGTGCTTACAGATCTTCCAGGCAAAGACCAGTTCTTCTAACTGAGCATCCGTCGGTTGCTTGTCGGTTACAACCTTCCATTGAGTCAGATCAACGGGTTGGTTATCTGCCGCTTGTACGAGAAATCCACCCGCGATCGCCTTGACTGTTTGTTGCGGGCCAGCCTGTAAATCCGCTAAGGTCAGCACCCGCACCTTCGACTTAGCCGCCAAGATTGCTTGTGCATCTGGCTCGCAACTTGGCGCAACCACACATTCCAAAAAGGTTTTGGTTAACTCGGTAGCGGTTGCCGCATCAATCGAACGGTTCAGGGCAACAATGCCACCAAACGCAGAGGTTGAGTCAGCATTAAAGGCTTTGGTGTAAGCTTCCACCAGAGTGTCGCCCAAGGCAGCGCCACAGGGGTTAGTATGCTTCAAAATCGCGGCGGCGGCCGGCCCATCAGCTTGCATAAACTCAGCGATAATATCTCGCGCCGCTTCTAAATCAACCAGGTTGTTGTAGCTCAACTCCTTACCCTGGAGCTTGGTAGCAGCAGCCCAACCAGATGGCGTTGTGCCGGTTTGATACCAGGCCGCTGGTTGATGGGGGTTCTCACCGTAGCGCAAAGCTTGAACAACATCGCCACTGAGCGAAAATGTAGGGGGCATTTCGGTGGTTTCGGTTTGTTCAACCGCGTCAGGAGCAACACCTTCAAGGTAGGCCGCGATCGCCCGGTCATAGCTACCTGTATGGCGAAAGGCCGCTAACGCACATTTTTGGCGAAACTCATACGACGCCTCACCCTGATTACGCCGCAGCTCATCCAGGTAAGCGAGATACTGCGAGGGATTGCACAACACCGTGAGATGAGCAAAGTTCTTGGCAGATGCTCGTAACATCGCGGGGCCGCCAATATCAATCTGCTCGATCGCATCAGC
This sequence comes from Leptolyngbyaceae cyanobacterium M33_DOE_097, assembly GCA_015296075.1. GTDB lineage: Bacteria > Cyanobacteriota > Cyanobacteriia > Leptolyngbyales > Leptolyngbyaceae > DSRU01. The sequence continues at coordinate 9,155 of DVDV01000057.1, forward strand.
CAACGACACATTCGATTTGGCGATCGTCTGTTCAAAGGGGTACAGGTTCACCACAACCAGATCAATCGGACGAATGCTTTGAGCCTCCAAGTCAGCCACATCTTGAGCCACATCTCGGCGCGCCAAGATCCCCCCGTGAATGCGGGGATGCAACGTTTTCACTCTTCCCCCCAAAATCTCAGGCGAACCTGTGTAGTCTGACACTTTCGTCACAGGCAGACCGGCCTCTTTTAGGGCGGCAGCGGTTCCCCCACTACTGATCAGATCAAACCCAAATTCTTCGACCAGGCTTTTCGCCAGTTCAACCAACCCAGTCTTGTCCGAAACGCTTAGCAGTGCTAGACGCGCCATAACCTTCCCCCAGAAGTTCTAACCCTTGCAAACAAACTAGTTTACCGGAGGATGGGGATGAACAGATGATGAGCCTGCAAACAATCTTAGGAATGGAAATTGAATAAGTTCGATGTTTGGTAGAGGCGGGTTTTGCCGTTAAATCTATGGCAGGGTTACATATGAGCCTGCTAAACCCGCCCGTACAGTTTGCGGATTGATTAAATTCGCGATCCTTACGGTTGGGTGTCGTCTGACCCTAGCTGGCGATCGATTTGCTCGCGGGCATCGCGCAAAATGCCACGCAGCGTATCTAATTGCTCTTGATCGAGGCGAATGCCCGAAAGCGTTTGGCCAATCTTCTCCGCATTTCGAGTCATCTTTTCGCGGTCAAGCTTAGATGGATCAAGCCCAACATCTAAAAAGCCCTCAAGTTGCTCGATCGCCAAACCAGTTGCTTCACGCACCGCCTCTCGCTGGTCTGGACTCAAGCGCAGCTTCGGAGTTGAGTTTTGCATCTCTGCATCTAAAGGCTGGGCCTGGGCGATCGCGGGTAGCATTCCGAGCGCAACGACCCAAACCAAACTCCAACGCATCCAGACTTTCATGGCCAGTCTCCTCGGTGTTGTAAGAGCAATGTACCGCAACTTAAACGTTAACCATCATTAAATGAAACAGCTCTTTATCGAATGCAATAGACATTCACTAAAGAACATAATTGCGCGTCAGTCAGGCGATCGCACAGCCTCACCGCGATCGGGGCAACGAACCGTCCCACTTCTGTTTGCAAAGGACTGAAAAGCTCAGCAAAAAGTTCCCTCGGCGATCCCGCGTGACGATATCAGCCGCGTTATTTGTCAATCAACACGGATCAGTTTGAATACTGTTGGAGTCCGTTGCTGATAAACTTTTAATCCTGCTCTGACCCAACTTTCCCGAAAGTGATAGAATCTCACACAAGCTAGGGGTGCCTGACGCTACGGCAGGCTGAGAAATACTCTTAGAACCTGAGACCGGGTAATACCGGCGGAGGGAAGCTGTTTATCTGAGGAACCCGAATATGCGTGCAGAATGGATCGCGAAACGGCGCGGTCACGGTAACGTGACGCAAATGTATTACGCTCGCCAAGGCATCATCACCGAAGAGATGCATTATGTGGCAAACCGAGAAAACCTCTCGCCTGAGTTGATTCGAGATGAGGTTGCTCGCGGTCGGATGATTATTCCTGCCAACATCAATCATCCCAACTTAGAGCCAATGGCTATCGGCATTGCATCTAAATGCAAGGTGAACGCCAACATCGGTGCCTCGCCCAACTCTTCTAACCTGCAAGAAGAAGTCGATAAGCTGAAGCTAGCGGTGAAGTATGGCGCAGATACCGTCATGGATCTGTCAACGGGTGGTGGCAACCTCGATGAAATTCGCACAGCGATTATTCAGGCTTCCCCCGTGCCAATCGGAACGGTGCCCATCTATCAGGCTCTCGAAAGCGTGCATGGCAACATCGAGAAGTTAACCCCTGATGATTTCTTGCACATCATCGAAAAGCATGCCCAGCAAGGCGTTGACTATATGACGATTCATGCTGGCATCTTGATTGAGCATTTGCCCCTGGTGCGGAACCGCATTACTGGCATCGTTTCTCGCGGGGGTGGCATCATCGCCCGTTGGATGTTGCACCATCACAAGCAAAATCCGCTCTATACCCACTTCAACGACATCATCGAAATCTTCAAGCGTTACGATGTCTCGTTTAGCTTGGGTGACTCTCTCCGCCCTGGCTGCACCCATGATGCGTCTGACGAAGCCCAACTCGCAGAACTCAAAACTCTGGGCCAACTGACTCGCAAAGCCTGGGAGCATGATGTGCAAGTGATGGTCGAAGGTCCAGGTCACGTACCAATGGATCAGATTGAGTTCAACGTGCGGAAGCAAATGGAAGAGTGCTCAGAAGCGCCCTTCTATGTGTTGGGTCCCCTCGTGACGGATATTGCCCCTGGCTATGACCACATCACCAGCGCGATCGGGGCGGCAATGGCCGGTTGGTATGGCACCGCTATGCTGTGCTATGTCACGCCCAAAGAACACCTCGGTCTGCCTAATGCAGAAGATGTGCGGAATGGCTTGATTGCCTACAAGATTGCCGCACATGCCGCTGATATCGCCCGCCATCGTCCGGGTGCCCGCGATCGCGACGACGAGCTTTCAACCGCTCGCTACAACTTCGACTGGAATCGCCAGTTTGAGTTAGCCCTCGACCCAGAGCGCGCCCGTGAGTACCACGATGAAACCCTGCCTGCGGATATCTACAAAACGGCTGAGTTTTGCTCAATGTGTGGACCTAAGTTCTGCCCGATGCAAACCAAGGTTGATGCCGATGCGTTGACTGAGCTAGAAAAATTCCTGGCGAAAGAAGCATCAGCAGTCTAAGGGTAAACCCAGGTCAAAAACAAAAAGGGGGCGATCGCCCCCTTTCTTTTAGCTTTCTCAAAACCGCGTAGATTACGCCGCGGCACCAAACACTTCGTTAAACACCTTCTCAACCTTATAACCAGAGTCAATCGACTCAAGCGGATCCTTACGGAGACGGTGACGCAGGCAAAGCGTAGCAACTCGACGGATGTCGTCGATCGTGACTTCGGCGCGTCCTTCAAAAGCGGCGATCGCCTTTGCAGCCCGGTTCGTCACAATATCACCGCGCAAACCGTCAACATCTAACTCAGCGCAGATCTGCGAGATCTTCACCCGCATCTCGTAGTCAATCGTGACATCCTTCAGCCGTTGTTGGGCTTCGACAATTTGCCGTTGGAGCGCTTCTTGTTTGTCTTGGTAGTTGTCGAGAAACGTAGCGGGGTCTTGGTCAAACTCGGTGCGCTGCTCTACAATTTGCACCCGCAAAGCAGGCTCTTTCACCGTGCGGATCTCAGCGTGCATGCCAAATCGGTCGAGCAACTGAGGTCGTAATTCACCTTCTTCGGGGTTGCCAGAGCCCACCAATACAAAGCGAGCCGGGTGACGAATCGAGATCCCTTCCCGCTCAACCGTGTTCCAACCGGAAGCAGCCGAGTCTAGCAAAACGTCAACCAGGTGGTCATCGAGCAGGTTCACCTCGTCAACATAGAGAATGCCCCGGTTTGCTTTTGCCAACAGCCCTGGCTCAAACGCCTTGACCCCTTCTGAGAGGGCTTTTTCAATGTCAATCGTGCCGCACACTCGGTCTTCCGTTGCGCCTAGAGGCAGATCGATCATCTGCACTTTTTTCGTGGTAACTGCAATTTCTTGCCCTTGCTCTAACCGTTGGCGCACCTCATCACCCATCAACTCAGAATCGCTGGGGTGACTGTTAAACGGGTCATCGCGCACAACCTCAATTTCGGGCAACAAATCAGCCAAAGCGCGAATTGTTGTTGATTTACCTGTACCGCGATCGCCCATGATCATGACACCACCAATTTTGGGGTCAATCACATTGAGCAGCAACGCCAATTTCATTTCTTCTTGGCCCACGATCGCCGTAAAGGGAAACACAGGCCGACGACGAAGAGCAGGGGTTTGCATTGAGCGACCGTTTTCAACGAGAGGAGGGTTAGCAACAGAACTCACGAGCGTACCTGGATATTAAAAACAATTACTGACTGTTTTCCATTATTCCACAGCGATCGCCCCGGCTGAGCCTTCAACTCCTCGTTGACTCACTTTTTCCAACAAATAACCAATCTCCCCCACTCCCCCACTCCCCCACT